>JBDKGR010000092.1:0-10858 GCA_039798085.1 Pseudomonadota bacterium | reverse complement strand
CCATGCGCATTGACCAATTATTGGTAGCTCGGCAACTCGCCAGCACCCGCTCCCAAGCCCAACGCCTGATTGCCGATGGCGTTGAATGGTTGCAAGACCCGCTCACCGCCACCTGGAAACGTATCCAAAAAAATGGCGACGATGTACCCGAATCGGCGCAAATCCGCCTGCTGGACGATTCCGAGGCACGCTATGTTTCACGCGGCGGCTTGAAACTCGAAGCGGCTTTGAAGCATATCGCGCTGAAGGTGGAGGGTTTGGATGGCTTGGATGTCGGGCAAAGCACGGGCGGGTTCACCGATTGCCTGTTGCAACACGGCGCACAAAGCGTGGTCGGCGTGGATGTGGGGAGCGAGCAATTGCACCCCCACATCCGCAACGATGAGCGCGTTTTATGCGTTGAAAAGGTCAATGCGCGGGCATTAGATACTACGGATTTGATAGCTGCATGTGCAGGATACACGGGCGCTGGCGGGCTTTTTGATCCTGAAATTTCCGATCCTGAAGGGCGCGATTGGGCATTCGATGTCATCGTTGCCGATTTGTCGTTTATCTCGCAAACCTTGGTGCTGCCAGCGGTTGTGCCGTTTTTGAAACTGGGTGGAACGCTGCTCACGCTGGTCAAACCCCAGTTTGAATTGCAGCCCGGGCAAGTGGGCAAAGGCGGCATTGTGAAGGACGCTTCGTATTACCCCCAAATCGAACAACGCCTGCGTGACTGCTGCGCCGATTTAGGGCTGACGGTGACCCATTGGTTTGATTCCCCCATCGCTGGCGGTGACGGTAATCGTGAGTTTTTTATTGCGGCAAAGAAATAAATCCATTTTTATATTCCAATGAAAACTAGCATTGAATTTTTCCCCCCCAAAACGCCCGAGGGCGCAATGAAACTGCGTGCCGTGCGGGCGCAACTGTATGCTTTGAATCCTGAATTTTGTTCCGTCACCTTTGGTGCGGGCGGTTCGACGCAAGAAGGCACGTTCAACACCGTGCGCGAAATTTTGGCGGAAGGCTATGAAGCTGCTTCGCATTTATCGTGCATCGGGGCGACGCACCAAAGCATCCGTGAACACCTCCACACCCTCCAAAATATGGGTGTCAAACGCATTGTGGCGCTGCGGGGTGATTTACCCAGCGGGTATGGTTTGGGTGGCGAATTTCATTATGCTAGCGATTTGGTCGCATTTATTCGTGCTGAAATGGGCGATTATTTCCATATCGAAGTCGCCGCCTACCCCGAAATTCACCCCCAAGCCAAATCCCCACAAAGCGATTTGCAAGCCTTTGCCACCAAGGTGAAAGCGGGCGCGAATTCGGCGATTACCCAGTATTTTTACAACGCCGATGCCTATTTCCGGTTTGTGGACGATGTGGCGGCGCTGGGTATTGCGATTCCTATCGTCCCCGGAATTATGCCAATTAGCAGCTCGTCGCAATTAATGCGTTTTTCCGATGCGTGCGGTACGGAAATCCCGCGCTGGATTCGGCTACGGCTGCAAAGTTTTGGCGACGATACCGCATCCATTAAATCCTTCGGTTTGGATGTGGTGGCGGATTTATGCGAACGTTTAAAACAAGGCGGCGCACCCTCGCTGCATTTTTATACGATGAACCAAAGTGCCACACCATTGGAATTGGTGCGGCGGCTGGGGGATTAAAGCTTTCCCTTATTCATATCCACCCCCAGTTGCTTGAGTTTGCGGTAAAGATGGGTGCGTTCTAGCCCGGTTCTCTCCGCAACACGGGTCATGGAACCGCCTTCCTTGGCAAGGTGGAATTCAAAATAGGCTTTTTCAAAATCGTCCCGCGCTTCTCGCAGAGGCTTGTCCAGCATAAAACTTTGCGTGGCTGGAAAAAAATCGCGGGGGTTCGATTCGGTTATCGTAGGTTTGGTAACAAGTTGTGGCGTGGATTTTGGCTTGCTTGCTTGTAAAAATACCGATTGCAGAGCGCTGCGTGCCAAACCTTGTTCCACCGCTTTGAGCAGTTTTTGCAAGGTGATCGGTTTTTCTAAAAATGCCAATGCACCAATCTTCGTAGCCTGTACCGCCGTTTCGATGGTGGCGTGCCCGCTCATCATAATGACGGGCATGGTTAATAAACCGGTAGATGCCCATTCTTTGAGCAGCGTGATGCCATCGGTATCGGGCATCCAAATATCCAATAATACGAGGTCGGGACGCTCACGCAAGCGAAACCCCCGTGCTTGGGCTGCGTTTTCGGCTAGCTCGACGGTATGCCCTTCATCATTCAATATCTCCGACAGGAGGTCTCGAATGCCATGTTCATCGTCCACTACCAGTATATTTGCCATATTGTGAATGTACTTTACCGTTCTTACCGTTCTTACCGTTCTTACCGTTCTTACTGCCTACCGCTACGCTGCTATTGTTTGCTGTGAATGATACGCAAATGATAATGATATTTGCGCTCCGACTGTAACGCCTTGTTCTACGCGGTTAGAAATCTCGATGCGTGCGGCGTGTTCGTCGGCAATCTTTTTTACCACGGCCAATCCCAAACCCGTGCCTTTTGCCTTGGTGGTGACATAAGGCTCAAACGCGGTTTTGAGAATATCCGGTGGAAATCCGCTGCCCCAATCCAACACCGATAAGCGTACCCGACCTGAAGCCGGACGATTTTGGGTGCGAATCACAATCCGATTGCTCACATCTTGCGCGTTTTGCACGATATTGTGAATGACTTGGCGCAACTGTTGTGCGTCCCCTCGAATCGGCGGGCATACGGCATCCAACTCCCATTCAATCTCCAGCGGATGACCATCGTATTCATACAACTGCATCACATCCGTGAGCAAAGCGTTCAAATCAACCGGTTGCAATTCAGCGGAAGGGAGGCGGGCGTAATCCCGAAAATCATTGACCAACCGCTTCATGGATTCAACCTGCTCCACAATGGTTTTGACCGATTTGGTCAGCACCTGTTGATCGGCTTCTTGCAATTTTCCGGTTAAACGACGTTCTAGCCGTTCCGCAGACAGTTGAATCGGCGTAAGCGGATTCTTGATTTCATGCGCCAATCGACGCGCCACTTCACCCCATGCTTGGGCACGTTGGGCAGAAACAATATCCGAAATATCGTCAAACACCAATAACCGTTCTTGGCTGGGCAATATCGCACTGCGTACCATCAAGGCAAGGGTTCGGTCAAACACGCTGTGTTCGCTTTGTTCGCGCTGCGTGGGAATCTCAATCGTGCGTTGACCGTTATCGGTTGTCCACTCTTCCAGTTGATTCAATCCTTCAATTTCCGATAAATTGCGTCCCACCAAGGGGGATTGTTCCCGCTGCAAAATTTGCACTGCGCCGGGGTTGGCGGATCGAATCCAGCCATCGCTATCCACCACCATCACACCCGCCGTGAGGTTGTCCAAAATTGCTTGCAGATGGGCGCGTGCGGCATCGACTTTACAACGGGCATCGGCGATTTGCTGGGTCATGGATGCGAATGCACGGGTCAGTGCGACCAATTCATCATTGCCTTGATGTACCGATTTAGGGGTTAAATCACCAGCCGCCACCTGATTAACGCCTTGGGCTAGGGTGAGTAGTGGGCGGGCTATTTGGTCGCCCAAAATTACCGCCATCAGCACTGCCCCAAAAACTGCCATCACCAAACTCAGCGTCAGCGTACCAATATACATACGCTGCAATCCTTTGCGCCCCAAAGCGCGTTCTTGGTATTCGCGGTTCGCTTGCTGCACCGCCAAGGCGTTTGCCACCAGTTGCGTCGGCAGCAAACGGCTGACCATCAAAAAACGCTGCTCGGGATTCAAGTCGAATGATGTTGCAGTGATCGGCACTATCACTTTGATAGCTGCATTGGCACTGTTTCCGTCCTCTTCCAGCCCATCGACCCATGCAAGGCTGCGATTGCTGCGGGCACTTTGTAACTGCGTGGAGGTGGGTTTGACCGGTTCTAGCAGGTAGCGTGAAGCCCCCGCGCTCGCCAATAATTTGCCTTGTGCATTCCATAAACTGGCATCGGTGGCATCCAGTTCTTCCATCACCCGTTCCAGATTCATGGCAGAAACGGGGAGTTGTTTGGTGATAGAACGGGTTTTGGTGCTCAGGTCGTTGGTGAGCGTATCCAGCGTGACATGGCCAAGGCTTAAACCCGCTTCCAATGCCCCTTCGACTTTGACATCAAACCACGTTTCGATGGAGCGTGACACAAATTGGTACGACACCACGTAAATCAGCACCCCCGGCACCAAGCCGACCAGTGCAAAAATTGCGGCCAGTTTCACCATCAAGCGGCTGCCAAAGCGTCCAGCCCGCCAATGCACCCATAGGCGATAACTCACCCACACAATCAGCGCCAACAGCACCGTCGCCACGCTCAAATTCACCGTGAACAAACGGGTGTAGGTATCTTCATACAGTGCCTGATTGGTCGTTGCCTGCGTTAGCAGATACAGCAGACCCAGCCCAATGACCAGCATCAATAGCAGTCCCGCCCCCAGTATCCAACGCAAAAGATGGTTCATTGAACGATGTATAAACGATATAAACGATTTATTTTGATAAAGGCTGGCTGGTGAATGCGGAAATATCCCAATCGGTCTGCCCAATCGCGCCAATTTGAAACGGACGCGGGAGTTCGTTCACATCCAACCGAAACCGGAAATCCACCCGATACCGCTGTCCGGCTTCCAATTCACTGGCATCGCAGATATTCCAACGTGCCACCCGTTTCAAACTGGTAAGGGCTTGCGCTAAAGAATCAAAGTTTCTACTCAAGGTTAAACCCAGTGTGCTATCCCATGAGCCGGTCGCCACGCTCAAACGCCAACGCCGCATCAACGGCTGAAACGCCAAGCGGATACGCCGTTCGGATGTACACACTTTTTTATCCATCCAATACCAGCGTTCGCGCACCACGTGCCCTTCCATCACAAAAAAGAGCGGGATACCTTTGGTCAGCATATCTTCCATCACGCTGGGCATATCAAAACGCACTTGTGCCGATAGCAATACGCCTTCATCGCTCCGCTCGGCTTGGAAGGGCGTAATCTCTGCCGCCTGCACCACGCTGCACACCCACACCGCGCACAGGATGAGAAAGTTAATGAATCCGTTTTTCCAGTAAGGCATAGAAAAAACCATCGTAATCCGCATTGGCAATAAGATGCCCCCCACTGGGAAGCAAGGCAGCATCCGCATGACGGGCAAGGAACGTCTCGATTTGCGCACTCCCCTCAGCGCGAAACACCGAACAAGTACAGTAAACCAAGCGTCCACCGACCCGCAATGTCTTCCACAGTTGGTGCAAGAGCGTGGCTTGTAATGCGGCAAGCTGGGCAATATCGCTTTCACGCCGCAACCAGCGCACATCGGGATGCCGACGCACAATGCCCGAAGCCGTACACGGTGCATCCAACAAAATCGCATCCCATAACTGACCATCCCACCACGTTGCAAGCTGGGCAGCATCGGCAGCGAGGACTTGCACCTGTGCGGTCAATCCCAACCGATGCAGATTGTCGTGAATGCGGGGAATGCGTTTTTCGTCAATTTCCAACGCCAACACCGTGGCATCATCGGGAGCCAACTCCAACAAATGCCCCGTTTTGCCCCCGGGCGCTGCGCACGCATCCAAAATCCGCAAGCCTTGGCGTGTTTCCGGCAGTGCATTGAGCAGCAGCGGCGCGGCAATTTGCGCTGCCACATCCTGTACCGAAACCCAGCCATCGGCAAAATGCGGTAAACGCTGAACCGGCACGGCTTTATCTAAAATGATAGCACTATCTGCACTGTATTCGGGCGCTGTAGCCGATTCTTCTTTCGATTCTGCTTGAATTCTTACAGCAATCCCAGCCGCTTCCAACCGTGCCAAATAGGCAGCGACCGAAGTCTTTTGCCGATTCACGCGCAGGCTCATGGGGGCATGGTGATTGCCCGTTTGCAGAATGGTTTGCCACGCTTGCGGATGATCCCGTTGCACGCGGGCAATCCACCACGCGGGGTAGTTCCAAACGGCTACGGGGTCGGATTCGGTGGCGGCAACGAGCACCTCGCGTTCCCGTAGAAAACGGCGCAAACACGCATTGATGAAAGAAGCGCTGGCACGGGTTGCCGTATGGTGTTTGGCGGCTTCCACGGTTTGGTTCACCAATGTGAAGGTATCGTAAGGAGCGTTCATCGTATCCCACGCCAATGCGAGCGCAGTACACAACAAAGCATCCACCAAGGGCGGTGGGCGCTTGGGCGCAAGTTGGCGACGCAATGCTTCCGCACGTCCCGCATTGCGCCAGACCTGAAAAACCAATGCCTGAATCCCCGCACGCAACGCAACTGGCATGGCTTCGATTGCCGCCGTGCCCGATGCCCCCTTGCGCACCGCCATCACCACCGTGGCCACCGCCTCAAGCTGTTGCCAGAGCGGATGGTTTGGCGGGTGGTTGATTGGCTTATTCAGCGGCTTATTCAGCGGTTTACTGGGTGCTTTCACTTTCGACCATCGCAGTTAGCGCAGATTCGCGTCCTGAACGACGTTCTTCCATCTCAATGGCTTCGGCTTCGGCAATCGCTCGGCGCTCGGTATCGTCCATGTTTTCACGGATTTTGCGGGCTTCGCGGTAGGCTAAACCGGTTCCGGCGGGAATCAAGCGTCCCACAATCACGTTTTCCTTCAAGCCCCGCAGCTCATCGCGCTTGCCCATAATGGCGGCTTCGGTCAGCACCCGCGTCGTTTCTTGGAACGATGCCGCGCTGATGAAACTATCGGTCGAAAGCGATGCCTTGGTAATACCCAACAACACGTTGTCAAAGCTGGCGGGGATTTTGTCCTTGGCACGCAATGCATCGTTGGTATTGAGCATTTCTGAACGCTCGATTTGTTCGCCGTTGATATAACCCGAATCGCCCGCATCCTTCACAATCACACGGCGCAGCATCTGGCGGACAATCACTTCAATATGCTTATCATTGATTTTCACGCCTTGCAAACGGTAAACGTCTTGCACTTCGTCCACGATGTAGCGTGCCAAATCTTCCGGCCCGAGTAAACGCAGAATATCTTGCGGATCGGCGGGACCATCGACAATGCCTTCTCCCTTATTGACCACTTGACCTTCATGCACCAAGATATTTTTCTCTTTGGGTACGAGGTCTTCCCACACCTTGCCATCGGGGTCGGTGATTTGGAGGCGAATTTTGCCTTTGGTTTCTTTGCCAAAGGAAATCGTTCCGGTAATCTCTGCCAACATCCCTTTGTCTTTGGGGGTACGGGCTTCAAACAATTCGGCAACGCGGGGCAAACCGCCGGTAATATCGCGGGTTTTTTGTCCTTCAATCGGAATACGCGCCAGCACTTCACCGGGGCCCACATCCTGACCATCGCGCACCTGAATCAATGAACCAATGGGGAAACCCACGGTAAAGGAATGGTCGGTTCCGGGGATTTTGACCTCGTTACCCGAAGCATCCAACAATTTCACGATAGGGCGCACCACCTTGGTCGAGCCACGGCGTTTGGGGTCAATCACCACCATCGTAGACAATCCGGTCACATCATCGGTTTGACGGGCAACGGTTAAACCTTCTTCCACGTTCTCGAAACGGGCTTGTCCCGCGAATTCGGTAATGATGGGACGTGTGAGGGGGTCCCAGTTAGCCAAAATCGTACCGGCTTTAATCGTTTGGTCGATTTTGACGGTCAAAATCGCGCCGTAAGGGGCTTTATGGCGTTCACGCTCGCGTCCATGTTCATCTTGAATGATGATTTCACCCGAACGCGCAATCACCACCAGTTCACCTTTGTTGTTGGTCACGTAACGCATGGTGGGGTTGAAGCTGATAATCCCGTTGGATTTGGCCTCCACACTGGATTGAATCGCCGCCCGCGATGCCGCACCCCCGATGTGGAAAGTACGCATGGTAAGCTGCGTACCGGGTTCACCGATGGACTGCGCCGCAATCACACCGACCGACTCGCCGCCGTTGATGAGTCCACCACGTCCCAAATCCCGACCGTAGCACTTGGCACAAATACCAAAGCGGGTTTCGCAGGTGAGGGCGGTGCGTACTTTGACTTCATCCACACCAATCACTTCGAGTTCGTCGATTAAATCCTCATCCAGCATCGTGCCAGCGTCCACCAACACCGAACGATTTTCAGGGTGCAGAATATCTTCCGCCGCAGTACGACCCAAGATACGATCCCGCAGGGATTCAATCACTTCACCGCCATCGACAATCGCACGCATCACATAGCCGCTGTGGGTTCCACAATCTTGTTCGGTAACGACCAAATCTTGCGTGACATCGACCAAGCGGCGTGTCAAGTAACCCGAATTTGCCGTTTTCAACGCCGTATCCGCCAAGCCTTTTCGCGCACCGTGGGTGGAAATAAAGTATTCCAACACGTTCAACCCTTCGCGGAAATTCGCGGTAATCGGCGTTTCGATGATCGAACCATCGGGTTTTGCCATCAAACCGCGCATACCCGCCACCTGTCGAATCTGCGCCGCAGAACCGCGTGCACCCGAATCCGCCATCATGTAAATCGAATTGAACGATTCTTGCTGCACTTGCTTACCATGGCGGTCGGTGACCGTTTCCTTGGAAAGTTTCGCCATCATCACTTTGGAGACATCGTCACCGGCTTTGCCCCAAATATCGACTACTTTGTTGTAGCGCTCACCCGAAGTCACCAAACCGGAAGCGTGTTGCTGGGCGATTTCTTTTACTTCTTTTTGGGCGCGTTCAATGATGCCGTATTTGTCTTGCGGGACTAACATATCGTCGATACAAATCGAAATACCGGCACGGGTTGCCAAACGGAAACCCGCTTGCAAGAGCTTATCGGCAAACACCACGGTTTCTTTCAATCCACATTTGCGGAAAGACACGTTGATGAGTTTGGAAATTTCCTTCTTCTTCAACGCTTTGTTGATGTTGGCAAACGGCAAGCCTTTGGGCAAAATTTCCGACAACAAAGCGCGTCCAGCCGTGGTATCCCAGAGCTTGGTGGTGGCAACGAATTCACCCGTTTCTTTGTTTTTGTTGTATTCGGTCAAGCGCACACTGATTTTGGCGTTGAGTTCAACCTGAGCGGCATCGAAAGCACGTTGCACTTCGCCGGTATCGGAAAAAATCAAGCCTTCACCTTTGCCGTTGATGCGTTCGCGGGTTGTGTAATACAAACCCAACACCACGTCTTGTGACGGCACAATCGATGGTTCACCGTTGGCAGGGAACAGCACGTTATTGGATGCCAGCATCAACGTGCGGGCTTCCATTTGCGCTTCCACCGACAAGGGAACGTGAACCGCCATTTGGTCACCGTCAAAGTCGGCATTGAACGCGGAACAAACCAAGGGGTGCAGTTGAATCGCCTTGCCTTCAATCAAAATCGGCTCAAACGCTTGAATACCCAAACGGTGCAAAGTTGGCGCACGGTTCAACATGATGGGGTGCTCTTTAATCACCTCTTCCAAAATGTCCCATACGACGGGCGTACCGGCTTCCACTTCCTTCTTGGCTGCCTTGATGGTGGTAGCGATTTCCATCGATTCCAAACGGGCGAAGATGAACGGTTTGAACAACTCCAACGCCATCAATTTGGGTAAACCGCATTGGTGCAATTTGAGGGTTGGGCCCACGGTAATCACGGAACGACCGGAGTAGTCCACGCGCTTACCCAACAAGTTTTGACGGAAGCGACCGCTCTTACCCTTAATCATGTCGGCAAGGGATTTGAGAGCACGCTTATTAGCTCCCGTCATGGCTTTACCGCGACGACCGTTATCCAAGAGGCTATCTACTGCCTCTTGCAACATCCGTTTTTCATTGCGGGCAATGATTTCCGGCGCTTTCAATTCCAGCAAACGGCGCAGACGACTGTTGCGGTTAATCACGCGGCGATAGAGGTCGTTCAAATCTGAGGTCGCAAAACGTCCGCCATCCAGCGGAACCAACGGACGCAAATCCGGCGGCAACACGGGCAGCACTTCCAGCACCATCCACTCCGGTTTGATGCCGGATTTTTTGAACGCTTCCAGCACTTTGAGGCGCTTGGAATTTTTCTTTTGCTTCAATTCGGAACCGGTCAAATCGTTGCGCAATTTTTCAATCGAACCGTCGATGTCGATGGTTTGCAACAATTCTTTAATGCCTTCCGCGCCCATTTTGGCTTGGAATTCATCGCCGTATTCTTGGAATTTGGCATCGAAATCGTCTTCCGACATGATGCTGAATTTCTTCAACGGAGTCATACCGGGGTCGGTAACGACATACGCTTCAAAGTACAACACGCGCTCAATATCACGCAAGGTCATATCCAACACCAAACCGAGACGGCTGGGCAGGGACTTCAAGAACCAAATGTGGGCGCAAGGTGCAGCCAAGTCGATGTGACCCATGCGTTCGCGGCGCACTTTGGTTTGGGTGACTTCGACATTGCATTTTTCGCAAATCACGCCACGGTGTTTCAGGCGTTTGTATTTGCCGCACAAGCATTCGTAATCTTTGATCGGTCCAAAAATCTTGGCGCAAAACAAACCATCGCGTTCGGGTTTGAAGGTGCGGTAGTTAATGGTTTCGGGCTTGCGCACTTCGCCATAAGACCACGAACGGATTTTTTCCGGCGATGCCATGCCAATTTTGATAGCACCAAAGTTCTCGTCGGGCGTGAACTGTTTGAACAGGTCGAGTAATGATTTCATGAATAAATCCTTTGTCCTTGTCTTGTCCGCTTATCAGCTACGTTCCAATTCGATGTCGATACCCAAGGAACGAATTTCCTTGACCAGCACATTAAACGACTCGGGCATACCCGCCTCAATCGAATGTTCGCCTTTCACCAAGCTCTCGTAAACTTTGGTACGACCTTG
>JBDKGR010000091.1:0-10872 GCA_039798085.1 Pseudomonadota bacterium | reverse complement strand
TCCCGCGCGGGGGAGCGGTTGGAGGCGTTGGGCATTAAAGTCTTTGCGCTCGAACCCAAAACCCATGCCGATGTGCAGCGCGTGATGCTCAAAATCGGGGAATTATTGGAAGCCAAAGATGCCCTGCGCGTGTGGCGCAACATCGACGCGGGCGTGACGGCGGCGGCGCAATCGCTCACGCCCCGCTTGCGTCAAACGACCGTCTATTTTGAAGTGAACCAAGGCCCGTATGCGGCGGGGGAAACATCGTTTATCGGTGAAACGCTCACGCGCTTGGGCGTAAAAAACAGCATTCCGGCAAGCCTTGGCCCCTTCCCCAAGCTGAATCCTGAATACGTGGTACGCGCCAATCCCGATATCATGATGATGGGCAAACTCAGCGCCAGCACGTTAGCGGCGCGTCCGGGTTGGGATAGCCTGCGTGCGATGAAAGAACAGCGTCTCTGCGTATTTTCTGATGATGAACGCGATATTCTGGTGCGCCCCGGCCCGCGCATGGCAGAAGGGGCGCGGCTCATGGTGAAATGCTTGGAAGCGAAAGCGCCGCGTAAATAATACGGATAATACGGAGCAAAAAATGGTATTACCCAACAAACTGCATATTACCAATCAAGTTGCGTTGAATCAAGCCGAAGAAAAAATCAGCAAACAAAAAGCCAAGCAACTTTTTGAAAGCGGTGAAATTCATCGCATAGAAATTGGAACGTTCCAAGGGCTTTCCCATATTCACGCCTATTTATTTGGTGATATTTACGAGTTTGCCGGAAAAATTCGGGATGTGAATATATCGAAAGGAAACTTCCGTTTTGCTGCGGTGATGTATTTAGAGCCGTCTTTGGCGCATATCAGCAAAATGCCGCAAAGCAATTTTAATCAAATCATTGAAAAATATGTCGAGATGAATATCGCTCATCCTTTCCGTGAAGGCAATGGTCGCGCGACGCGGATTTGGTTGGATTTGATGCTGAAATCCGAAATTCAGCAGGTTATTGATTGGAATAGTGTCGATAAAGAAGATTATCTCTCGGCAATGGAGCGCAGTGTCGTTAAAGATATTGAAATCAAACATTTATTACAACACGCGCTCACCACCAAAATCAATGACCGTGAAATCTTTATGAAAGGTATTGATGTCAGCTATTACTACGAAGGTTATAGCCAATTCAATATCGAAGATTTATGAAACTTGCTTTCACCCTGCTTTTTCTCACGCTGATTCTGGTCGCGCTGGGGGTGTGCGTGGGCAGTACGGGCTTTGGTTGGAACGGGTTCGATACCATCGTGATGGAAATTCGCCTACCCCGCACGCTGGGCGCATGGGCGGCAGGCGCGTTGCTTGGCTTGGCGGGGGCGGTGGCGCAGGGCTTGTTTCGCAATCCCTTGGCTGACCCGTATTTGCTGGGAAGTGCGTCGGGCGCATCGTTGGGCGTGGCATTGGCACTCACGGTAATGGGCGGCGCGGTGGGCGGCGTTTTTTCCAATAGCTGGTTTATCCGCTTGGGGCTGACGGGCGCGGCGTTTGTGGGCGCGGTGGGTGCGGTGGTGCTGACGCTCGCCCTATCGCGCGGCGTGGCGCAAACGCTGCGGCTGTTGCTGGCGGGCGTGGTGGTCGGCGTGGTGCTGGGCGCGTTCACGCAGTTGCTTTTACTTTTATCGCCCGATTCCTTGCAGGCGATGCAATCGTTTTTACTGGGTTCAACCGCGTTTGTGGGCTGGACTTCGTTCACCTTGATGGTCAGCGTTTGGAGCATCTGCGCCCTTTGCGCATGGCTACTCGCGCGGGTGTTGGACGGTTTGAGTTTGGGCGATGCAACCGCCATTAGCCTCGGTTTACCCGTCGCCCCGATGCGGCTGGCGCTGGTCGCGGTGCTGGCGTTAGCAACCGGAACGGCGGTCGCGCAAACGGGCTTGATTGCTTTTGTCGGATTGGCTGCGCCGCATTTGGTGCGTTCGCTGGTCAAAATCACGCACGGCGGGTTGATGCTGCTATCCAGCTTCGTGGGCGGGGTTCTTTTGCTTACGGCGGATATTGCTGCCCGCGCCCTGATCGCCCCGCAAGAATTGCCCGTCGGCGTGCTAACGGCGGTGCTAGGTGGTGGGTATTTGCTGTGGTTGATGCGCAAGCGGGGTTCGCTATGAATAAAGTAGAAAATACAGAGCGTACAGAGCGCTTAAAAAATGGTTTAGATTGTCTCGCCGATATTCGCGTACTCTTAAACCATGCACGGCACAACGTCACTCAAGCCGTGAATAGCGCGATGGTGCAAACGTATTGGCACATTGGGCGCATCATCGTAGAACATGAACAACGCGGTAACGCACGCGCCGAATACGGAAAACAGCAACTTGCTGACCTTTCCACGCAGCTTGGGCTGGAGTTTGGCAAAGGGTTTGACGTTACCAATCTGCGCAATATGCGGCGCTTTTACCAAACTTTTCCCATTCGAGAGACACTGTCTCCCGAATTGGGTTGGAGCCATTACTGCAAATTAATTCGCATTGAAAATTCCACAGCCCGTGCGTGGTACATGGCAGAAACCATTAGCAATCATTGGAGTGTGCGGGCGTTGGAACGGCAAATTTCAACCCTCTATTACGAACGATTACTCTCCAGCCGAGAGAAATCCCCCGTCATTGCCGAAGCCAATCAAAACATTGCAGCATTAGGATTAGGGGCAAAAGACTTTTTACGCGATCCGTATGTTTTGGATTTTTTGAATCTACCTAATGCCAGTATTGCCAGCGTGCTGGAATCCACGTTAGAACAAAGTTTAATGGATAACCTTCAGCAATTTTTATTGGAGCTGGGTACAGGTTTTGCCTTTGTTGCACGGCAGCAGCGCATTCGTACAGAAGACCAAGATTTTTATATAGACCTTGTTTTCTATCATTACAAACTTAAATGTTTTGTCTTAATTGATTTGAAAATCGGAAAAATTACCCATCAAGATGTCGGACAAATGGATACTTATATCCGCATCTACGACCAAATCCGTAAAGATGTAAACGATAACCCCACGCTGGGATTGATTTTGTGCAGCGAGAAATCCGAAGCCGTTGTTAAATACTCCATCCTTACCGATAGCGCCCAATTATTTGCCTCGCAATATAAACCGTATTTACCAACCGAAGAAGAACTACGCCGCGAACTGGAACGTGAGCGAGCGCAGATAGAACATGCTTCTTTATTGTCATAAATGCTATGAATAAAGTAGCACTATACGCACATTCCGTAAGCCTTAGCGTCGGTTTTGGCATCAAAAAGACGGAGATTTTGCATCCCTTGGATTTGTCGATTGCCGCGCAGCGTTGGACGAGCATCGTCGGGCCGAATGGAGCGGGAAAATCGACGCTGTTGAAATGTCTGGCGGGCGTTGTGCCGCATGGGGGCAGCGTGGCGTTGTTCGATGAACCGCTGCTTTCCATCCCGCCACGCACCCGCGCCCGCTGGTTGGCGTGGCTGGGGCAAAACGAAGCCTCAGCGGACGATTTAACCGTGTGGGATGTGGCGATGCTCGGGCGATTGCCGCACCAAGCGTGGCTCGCGCCGCCTAGTGTTGCCGATTGCACCGCCGTAGAAAACGCCCTGAAATCCACCCAAGCATGGGATTGGCGCGAGCGTCCGCTGGGGCAACTCAGTGGCGGTGAGCGTCAGCGGGTGCTTTTGGCGCGGGCGTTGGCGGTGGAAGCAAAAGTGCTGCTGATGGATGAACCACTCGCCAATCTCGATCCGCCGCACCAAGCCGATTGGATCAGCGTGGTGAAAAACCTCATCGCGCACGGCACGACGGTCGTGAGCGTGCTGCATGAAATCGGCATCGCCTTGCATTCGGACGAGCTGGTCATCATGGCGCAAGGAAAAATTCAACACCAAGGCGCAAGCCACGCCCCCACCACGCACCGCGCTTTAGAAGCCGTGTTTGATAACCGGATTCATATTCTCCCGCTAGAGGTGGAAGGGCAGCAAGAATGGGTGGCAGTGCCGAGGGTTACCTAAAAAATAAAAGCCATATACACTTGCGCTATCCCATTTCACTCCCTTGTTGTAAAGGAGAAAACCATGACCGCTACCACCGTTTTTATCAATAACCGCAGCCAAGCGATTCGGCTTCCTGCGGCATTGCGACTGCCCGATAACATCAAGCGCGTGGATATTCGCGCACGCGGATGTGAACGGGTGATTGCGCCGCTTGGTCACACTTGGGATAGTTTTTTTCTGGGTGATCTCGAAGTTGCCAATGACTTTATGGAAACCCGCGCCAGTCAAGAGCAGCCAGAACGGGAGGCCTTTTGATGCTGCGCTATTTGCTGGATACCAATATCGTTATCTACGTTATTAAAAACAAGCCTCTATCGGTGCTTGAAACATTTAACCAAAACGCTGGACACATGGCGATTTCCAGCATCACGCTGGCGGAATTGCTGCATGGTGCAGAAAAAAGCAATGCTCCCGCGCGTTCATTGGCGGCAGTAGAGGATTTTTGCAGTCGCCTCGAAGTATTGCCTTACGGTGCAAAAGCCGCGCAACACTATGGAAACATTCGCAGCACACTGGAAAAATGCGGAAAAACCATTGGCATCAACGATCTTCACATCGCCGCCCATGCCCGTAGCGAAGGGCTTATTTTGGTCACCAACAACCTGCGCGAATTTGAGCGCGTAGAAGCGTTGCGGGTGGCTAATTGGGTCGAAAACAACTAAGGAAAACCCCCATGCAAATCGAAACTCCCCCCACTGAAAAACCCTATGAAAAAGCCGAAGGCGAGCGACGCGGCATTGTGATTGTCAACACGGGCGATGGCAAAGGCAAAAGCACTGCCGCCTTCGGACTCGCGCTGCGGGCGCATGGGCGCGGCAAAGCGGTGAAGGTTTTTCAGTTCATGAAAGTGCCTTCGGCACGGTTTGGCGAGCATCGGATGTTTGAGCAAATCGGGCTTCCCATCGTCGGATTGGGCGATGGTTTTAGCTGGAAAAGCCAGGATTTGGAACATTCCGCCCAGCTTGCGCGGGATGGTTGGCAAAAAGCCAAAGCCGCGATTATGAGTGGCGATTTTTTCATGGTGACGCTGGACGAAATCACCTACCCGCTCATCTACGGTTGGATGCCGTTGGAAGATGTGGTGGAAACGCTGAAAAATCGTCCAAACCATGTTCATGTGGTGCTGACGGGGCGGCGTTGCCCTGAAGAAATCATCGCCATTGCCGATACGGTAACAGAAATGAAAATGGTCAAACACGCGTTTCAAGCGGGCATTCCTGCGCAAAGGGGGATTGAAGATTGAACGCCGCTCCACCGAATGCCGATTTCAGTGCCGACCAACGTGACGGCATTTACCGCGCCATTTTCGAGCGCCGCGATATGCGCCATTTCACCAGCGGTAGCACGGTTGCGCCCGAAACCATGCGCCGCTTGCTCACCGCCGCGCACCACGCGCCCAGCGTCGGCTTTATGCAGCCGTGGCGTTTTATTCGGATTAGCACCACCGCGCTGCGTGAACAACTCTATGCGTTGGTTGAAGAAGAACGCATCCTTACCGCCCAAGCCTTGGGTGAGCGCACCGATGAATTTATGCGCCTGAAAGTCGAAGGAATCCGCGAAGCCGCTGAAGTGTGGGTTGTGGCGCTGGCGGATGGGCGCGAAAAGCACATCTTTGGTCGCCGAACTTTGCCGCATTTGGATTTAGCCTCCGCCGCGTGTGCGATTCAAAATCTGTGGCTCGCAGCGCGGGCGGAAGGGTTAGGCGTGGGATGGGTGTCGTTATTCGATCCGGTCGCGCTGGGGCAACTGCTGCATCTACCGGAAGGGGCGCAGCCGATTGCGATTTTGTGCATCGGCTCCGTGCCCGCGTTTTACGATGAACCCATGTTGCAGCAAGAGCGTTGGGCGCAGCGTTGCCCGCTGGACGATTTGCTGTTTGAAGATGGCTGGGGGCAAGCACTGGGTCAATTAAATGCCTCGGGTGGCATCGGCTTACCGAATAAATATCCCTGATAAGCACGACAACCCGCGTTTGCCAAACAATCGCGTTGTGCTTGGGTTTCTACCCCCTCGGCAATCACCGATAAACCCATGCTATGTGCCAAGACAATAATGGTGCGGGCAATCACCGCATCATTGGGATCGGTCAATAAATCACGCACAAAGGTTTGGTCGATTTTGAGTTGGTCTAAGGGCAGCCGCTTCAAATAGGAAAGGGATGAATACCCCGTTCCAAAATCGTCCAAGGCAAAACCAATCCCCCATGCTTTCAATGCCGTCATTTTGGCAATGATGTCTTCGACGTTATCCAATAATAGGCTTTCGGTCAGTTCCAATTTGAGTTGGCAAGGGTTCGCGCCTGTGCGATGTACCAGTGCCAAAACGTGTTCGACAAAATCGCTTTGTCGAAACTGGATAGCGCTTACATTCACGGAAACCATGAAATCGGCAGTTTGGGGTTGTTCTGCCCACTTTGCCAACTGCTGGCAAGCCGTTTCCAGCACCCAAAAACCCAAAGGAGAAATCAATCCGGTTTCTTCCGCCAAAGGAATAAATGTTGCAGGAGACATAAAACCACGCGTTGGATGTTTCCAGCGCACCAAGGCTTCTACCCCGATGATGCGGTTCGATTCATTCACTTGGCTTTGGTAGTACAGCACAAATTCTTGATTCAACAATCCACGGCGCAAATCGGCTTCCAGTGCGGCACGGGCTTGGATGTTTGCCAGCATTTGAGGGTCAAAGAAACGCATGGTATTGCGTCCTACCGATTTTGATTCGTACATCGCTAAATCGGCACGCTTCATCAATTCATCCACCGAATTTTGCGCATTGTTTTGCTCATTGCCAAATAAAGTAGCCCCTAGGCTGGCGGTACAGTGGTAGGGTTGATCGGTCAGATCATAGGGTTGATTGAGTACGGTCAGTATTTTGTTGCCCACCACTTCCGTTTGGACAATGGCTTCTAATGGAACGTCACTCAAATTTTCCAGCATGATGACAAATTCATCGCCCCCCAAACGGGCAACCGTATCGCATGGACGTATGCAGGACAGCAAACGCAAGGCAACCTGTTGCAATAAACGATCCCCCATATCGTGACCGAGGGTGTCGTTGAGCATTTTGAAATTGTCCAAATCAATAAACAACAATGCGCCTAAATGGAGGTTGTGGGGGTTATGCGGGTTGCGGTGGCTTGCCCGCAATGCCTGTTGCAGCCGATCCAACAACAAACGCCGATTGGGTAATTGGGTGAGCGGATCGTAAAACGCCAGTTGCCGCACTTCTTCCTCCACAGCTTTGCGCTGGCTGATGTCTTGGGCGTTGATTTGCAACATGGCTTCACCCGTTACGGGGTCTAATACCGGACGCACATCCAAGTTATACCAGCGGACACCTTTGAGCGTAATCAATTCCACCTCGGCGTTGTAGGCTTGCCGCTGACGCAGTTGGTGCAAAGCGATTTGGGCTTGTGCGGGTTCAAAAAAAATGGTGCTGAAATCATCACGCCGCTCGGAGGTATCCATAATGCCAAAGCATTCAACCCCCGAGGGATTGCGCATCACCACACTGCCATCCACTACACGGTAAAGCCCAATGATGAGGGGCGTTTGCTGCATCGCCTCCACCCCCCGCAGCACGGCTGGGTCAAGCGATTCGGCAATCAACAAACCTTCGTACAAAATGGCGCGTCCGCCTTCGGGCAATTCCACACTCACGGAATGAGCGTTGAGGGTGATGGGTTTGCCTTTGGGATAGAGTGTCCATTGCTCACGCACACTATGTCCTCTGGCGTGTTCATCCATGTGCGTTTGGTTGCGGATGATGGTACTGGTGGATAAATTGGAAAAATCGCGTGCCAAAAATTCGTCTAATGAAGCGGCATTCCAAAAAGCCAGCCCTGCCGGATTCGCCCAACGCATTCGCTTACCGGTCAGGTCAAACACCCACATTGGTGTATCGCTCCAATCCAACGATGCTAACGCACTATAGGGTAAAACCGTGGGTGATGACGACACCAGCACAGGCATCGTTCATCAAGCTAAAGAGGCTTGTGCGGCGTGTAAAACGTGGATGACCGAAGCACGCTGCTGAACCGCAGTAAACCACTGCGCCAAACGCGGAATGGACGCATCCAATACCGGTTGATGGTGCGCTTTAGACAACAAGCCAATGTACCAATACGACAATACGAAAGAAGCATCTGCCAACGTAAACTGTTCACCCAACAAATACGGCGCAGGGTTGATTTGGGATTCCAGCAATGCCACCAATTCGTGCAATTTATCCACTTCAACTGCGAATTCGGGTTTGCCCGCCCGCCCATCGTACAAAGCAAAATACAGCGTGCTCAACTGCGGGCCGAGGTACAAATCATGAAAACGCGAGAGCCATCGGCTACGGGCACGATCCTGTGGTGTGCTGGGCAACAGAGCAGGTTGCGGATAGCGTTCTTCCAGATATTCCACAATGACTTCGGATTCACCCATGCCAAAATCCCCATCTTGCAAAAAAGGGACTTTGCCTAAAGGATTCAGTGCCAAAAATTCGGAAGACTTGGTGTAATCGGGCGTAAGCGGAGGGGCATCAAATACCAAACCTTTTTCCAGCAGGGCAATTTTCACCTTGGCGCTGTAGTGACTGTGGGGAAATTGAAACAGTTTCATGGTTGAATCACTCTGGTTTACCGCAAACATAAAAAAGACAAGAAAACATAAAAAAGACAAGAATAGCATGTCCCTGATAACAATCCTCTTCAGTATCCTAACCGCACTTTTTATCGACCGTTGGTTGGGTGAACCCCCCGTGCGTTGGCATCCCGTGGTGTGGATGGGCAATGCCTTGGGCGCAGGCGGACGATTTTTACAACGCCACACCGTGCAAGCAATCACCCCCCCAGAAACCCGTGATTTTAAGGCTTTTTGCCTTGGAACGCTTATTTGGTGCGCATTAGCAGCTTCTTTTTTTATAGCATACCGAGGTTGGGAATTGATTTTATCCACGCTTCCGTGGTGGGTTGCTGCGCTGCTGACGGGGGTTTTGTTGAAACCACTTTTTGCATGGACGATGCTGCACCGCGAAGTAGAAGCCGTTGAAACCGCGTTGCAAGAATCGCTAGAAGCCGGACGCGAGCGCCTGCGTTTTTTGGTGAGCCGCGATGTAACCAATCTCACCGAAGTGCAAATCCGAGAGAGCGCCATCGAAACCTTTGCTGAAAATCTCAACGATTCGGTGATTGCGCCGCTTTTTTGGTTTGCGTTGCTGGGGTTGCCCGGCGCGGCGGTGTTTCGATTCGCCAATACCGCCGATGCGATGTGGGGT
Source organism: Pseudomonadota bacterium (assembly GCA_039798085.1). GTDB lineage: Bacteria > Pseudomonadota > Gammaproteobacteria > Burkholderiales > Burkholderiaceae_C > Allorhodoferax. Next base: position 1,571 of record JBDKGR010000091.1, on the reverse strand, counting down.
TACAACGGCATCCACAACGGACAAAACTGGGCGTGGGCGGGCAAATGGGCGGCGCGGGTGGACGATGTTTTGGGCTGGATTCCGGCTCGTATCACCGCGCTGTGGCTGTGGTGGGCGGCGGGGCGGGGCTTTACGTTGTCGCAACTGCGAATCGAAGCACGCAAAACCCCATCGCCCAACAGTGGCTGGCCGATGGCAGCAATGGCGCTGGGCTTGAACGTGCGCCTTTCCAAACCCAATGGTTATACCTTGCACGAACAGGGTCGCGCGGCAGAATCGAACGATGTGGCGCGGGCAGTGCGGATTTTTCAATGAAACGTATTCACGGCGCAGCGAATGAAAACGGGCAAGCGGCATTCGATTTTTCGACCAACGCCAATGCCTGTGGCGCGTGTCCGCCCGCGTTGGCAGAGGTGCAGCGAGCGGATGCAGCGCACTATCCCGATTTCACCTACACCGCACTGCGCAAAGCGTTGGCGGATTTTCATGGCGTGGAAATCGGGCGCATCGTGCTGGCGGGAAGCGCGAGCGAATTCATTTTTCGCATCACCGCATGGATGGCGCGGCAAGGAAAAAATCGGGTGTGGATTCCGCCCCATTCCTACGGTGATTACGCCCACGCCGCCCGTGCGTGGAATTTGCAGCCCATCACCGCTATTCAGACTGCCGATTTAGCATGGGCGTGCGAACCGTCCAGCCCGCTGGGGCAAGCGCATACGGAATGGACAAATCACGGAACGCAGGTGCTGGATTGTGCCTACGCGCCGCTGCGCTTATCGGGCAAACCGTCGTTGAACGCGGCGCAATTGCAAAGCGTGTGGCAATTGTTTTCACCGAACAAAGCGCTCGGCTTAACCGGAATCCGCGCCGCTTACGCGATTGCACCACAGGGCGCAGAAAACGCGGTTGCCGAATTGAACGATTTAGCGCCTTCATGGGTAACGGGTTCGCACGGCGTGGCGATGCTGATGGCGTGGACGCAATCGGATACGCAAAATTGGCTCGCCCAAACTTTGCCCACACTGCGAGAATGGAAAGCGCGTCAAATCGCACTATTAGAAAATCAAGGTTGGCACTGCGAACCCAGCGAGGCGAATTTCTTTTGCGCGAAACCGCCCAAAGCAAAAATCTGCGAACATCTACGCCAACACAACATCCAGTTACGCGATGCGACATCGTTTGGTCTAGCGGGCTTGGTACGATTGGGCGTGTTAGCACCCCAAGCGCAGGATGAGTTGTGTGTCAAAATGACGTACATCATCAAGCAATAATCAACCAATAACCCACCAATAATCTACCCATTGATTGGAGTTTATCTATGCCAGCTACCGCCATCGCCACTGCCACCGCGACCCCGACTGAATCGGCTCGTATCAACCTGCGCACCAGCCCCGAAGCCAAAGCCTTGATTGAACGTGCGGCTGCGATTATGGGTTCTACCGTGTCCAGCTTTATGCTGCAAAACGCTTATGAGGCAGCACGCCGAATCGTGACGGATAAGGACACCATCATGCTATCGCAACGGGATTTTGCCGCTTTTATCGCCGCTTGCGAGAATCCACCTCCACCCA
>JBDKGR010000090.1:0-10933 GCA_039798085.1 Pseudomonadota bacterium | reverse complement strand
AGATGAGCTGCAATCCGTCGATTGGCGGTATCGGCAAGGGACATCTCGTGCGCGAGGTGGACGCTCTGGGCGGTGCAATGGCACTCGCCACCGATGAGAGCGGCATTCAGTTTCGCACGCTCAATTCCAGCAAAGGACACGCTGTCCGTGCTACCCGCGCCCAAGCGGATCGTATTTTGTACAAAGCCGCGATTCGCCGTATGTTGGAAAATCAACCCAATCTATGGCTCTTTCAACAAGCCGTGGATGATTTGATGGTGGAAGGCGATAAGGTGGTTGGTGCGGTGACGCAAGTCGGCATTCAATTTCGCTCCAAAACGGTGGTGCTGACGGCTGGCACGTTTTTGGATGGAAAAATTCACGTTGGCTTGAATAACTACGCCGCAGGGCGTGCCGGTGATCCGCCAGCGGTTTCCTTGAGCGCCCGTTTGAAGGAATTGAAACTTCCCCAAGGTCGCTTAAAAACCGGAACGCCGCCGCGTTTGGATGGGCGCACCATTGATTTCTCCCAGTGCGAAGAGCAACCCGGGGATGGCATGGTGGGTGGTATGAGTCCAGCCATGCCCGTTTTCAGCTTCATGGGCAATGCCGCCATGCACCCGCAGCAAATGCCATGCTGGATTACGCACACGAATCAACAAACGCACGACATCATCCGCAGCGGTTTCGACCGCAGTCCCATGTTCACGGGCAAAATCGAAGGCGTAGGCCCGCGCTATTGCCCCAGCGTGGAAGACAAAATCAACCGCTTTGCCGATAAGGAAAGCCACCAGATTTTTATCGAACCCGAAGGTTTAACCACGCACGAGTATTACCCCAACGGCATCAGCACCAGCTTGCCGTTTGACATTCAATACCAATTGGTGCGCAGCATGAAGGGCTTGGAAAACGTCCACATCCTACGTCCGGGTTATGCCATTGAATACGATTATTTCGATCCACGTTCGCTCAAAAGCAGCTTTGAAACCAAGCAAATCAGCGGACTATTCTTTGCTGGACAAATCAACGGCACAACGGGTTACGAAGAAGCGGCAGCGCAAGGCTTGTTTGCCGGATTGAATGCCGCGCTCCAAGCCAAAGAGCAACCCGCGTGGACTCCCGCCCGCAACGAGGCGTATTTGGGCGTGCTGGTGGACGACCTCATCACCAAGGGCGTAACCGAACCGTATCGCATGTTTACCAGCCGCGCCGAATTCCGCCTGCAACTGCGGGAAGACAATGCCGATGCCCGCCTCACTGAAACGGGGCGTAAACTCGGTTTGGTGGATGATGTGCGCTGGGAGGCGTTCTGCAAAAAGCGCGATGCTGTCGCCAAAGAAACCGAGCGTTTGCGCACGATTTGGGTCAGCCCGAAGAATCTACCCGTCGCTGAATCTGAGCGCGTGCTGGGCAAAGCCTTGGAACACGAACACCGTTTAGGCGATTTATTGCGCCGCCCCAATGTGAACTACGCTGCGCTCATGTCGCTGGACAATGGACGTTTTCAACCCGAAGAAACCCTATCGCCCGAAGCGGTGGAGCAAGTGGAAATTGTGGCGAAATATTCCGGCTACATCGACCGCCAAAATGAAGAAGTCGGACGCGCCGCGCATTACGAGCATCTGCGTCTGCCCGACGAATTGGACTATATGCAGGTCAGCGCCTTGAGCATCGAAGCCCGTCAGCGCCTGAATAAACACCGCCCCGAGACGCTGGGGCAAGCATCGCGGATGTCGGGCATTACGCCAGCCACGATTTCGCTGCTGCTGATTCATTTGAAAAAAGGCAACTTCAAAGGATTTACATCGAAGGAGTCCGTTTGATGTCCGCGTTACGTCCCCTGCAAGCCGAATTAGAACAAGGTTTGCACGCCCTGCAACTGCCATTAAGCGCCACCCAAATCACCACCTTGTTGGATTATTTGGATTTAGTCCAAAAGTGGAACAAAGTCTATAACCTCACCGCCGTGCGCAATCCGGCGGAAATGCTGACGCACCATTTGTTGGATAGCCTTGCCGCCGTTTCATCGTTGCAAGAGCGCAATCCGATTCGCGTGCTGGATGTTGGTTCGGGCGCGGGCTTACCCGGTATCGTGTTCGCTATTTGTTTACCAGAAGTCACCGTGCATTGCGTCGATACGGTGGGTAAAAAAGCGGCATTCATTCAGCAGGTGGCGGCGAGCTTGCGATTGCCGAATCTGCGTGGCATTCATGCGCGGGTTGAATCGCTGACTGAACCGTATGATGTGATTACGTCCCGTGCATTTGCCTCGCTGGTCGATTTCACAACGTGGTCACGCGGCGCGTTAGCAAAAGATGGTGTGTGGATGGCAATGAAGGGCAAATACCCCGAAGAGGAAATCCGCGCCCTGTCTAGCGATGTGCAGGTGTTCCATGTGGAATCTTTGCAAGTCCCCTCCCTTGATGCACAGCGCTGCATGATTGCGATGCGATTGCTGCATTAAGGAGCTTTGATACCATGCCTCGTCCTATTCTTGCCACGGTTGATCCGGCGGCATTGCGCCACAATCTAGAACAAATCCGCCACGCTGTGGGGGATGCCCGTGTGTGGGCGGTTATCAAAGCCAACGCCTATGGGCATGGAATTGAACGCGCCTTGGAAGGTTTGCGTGCCGCCGATGGTTTTGGTTTGCTTGATTTAAGCGAAGCCCAGCGTGTACGTGATTGGGGTTGGCGCGGCCCGATTTTGCTCTTAGAAGGTGTTTTTGAGCAGCGCGATTTGGAATTATGTTCCCGTCTCGGTTTATGGCACACCGTGCATTGCGAAGAGCAGATCGATATGCTTGCCGCGCACAAAACCAATGTGCCGCAGCGTGTCTTTCTGAAAATGAATTCGGGCATGAATCGCCTAGGTTTTAAGCCGGAACGTTTCCGATCGGCGTGGTCGCGCTTGAATGCGTTGCCACAGGTGGATGAAATCTCACTCATGACCCACTTTAGCGATGCCGATACGCCCAAAGGCATTGCAACGGCTATCGCCCGCTTCAATGAAGCCACGCGCGATTTACCCGGAGAACGCAGCCTTAGCAACAGTGCCGCGATTTTGCGCCATACCAAGAACATTGCCTTGGATTCGGATTGGGTACGGGCGGGCATTGCGTTGTATGGCAGTGCGCCGGATTACCCCGAACACGACATCACGCATTGGAATTTACAACCCACCATGACGCTTGCTTCCAAAATCATAGCTACACAAGCACTACTGGCGGGCGATAGCGTCGGATATGGCTCTCATTTTGTGGCGCATAACCCGATGCACATTGGTGTGGTAGCGTGTGGTTATGCCGATGGTTATCCGCGTATTTGTCCCACGGGAACGCCTATTTTGGTCAATGGCATTCGCACACGTACCGTCGGACGGGTGAGTATGGATATGCTCACAGTCGATTTAACCCCCGTTCCCGATGCGCACATAGGGAGTGAAGTCACACTCTGGGGTCGTGCTGCCAACGGCGCGGTGTTGGGTATTGATGAAGTCGCCGCCAGTGCCCAAACCGTGGGATATGAATTGATGTGTGCATTGGCACAACGTGTTCCTATGGCTATTGATATGGCTATGACCGCAGGTATTGAGCCGAATTAAGCGATTTCTATCCGATTTCTACCCGATTTCTGCCCGCATTTTTGGCGCTGTAAAGCGCTTGGTCGGCGCGGCGAATGCTATCTTCCACGCAATCATCGGTTGGTTCAAACTGGGCAATACCGATGCTGATTTTGACGGCTTCTTTCTTCATACCACCAATCGCACTGGAGGCGATGAGTTTTCGAATGTCCTCGCACAAGATGAGCGCTTCCGTGGCGCTGGTATTGGGGAGTACCAGCATGAATTCTTCACCACCGTGTCGGAACGCGGTATCGGATTTGCGAATCCGGTGCTGAATCAGTTGCCCTATATCGGACAACACGGCATCTCCTTGGGCATGACCGTAGAGGTCATTGACTTCTTTGAAGTGGTCAATATCCAGCATCGCCAGCGAAAGTGCTTGCGCTTCACGTTGGGCGCGTGCGATTTCTTTGTTAAGCACGGGTTTCAGGTGGTAGCGGTTGTAGAGTCCAGTCAATCGGTCGTGAATGGATTGTTCTCGAAATTCGTCGGCCATTTTTTTGTAGTGTGCGCTGAGTTGCTTCAGTTCTTTGTTTTGTTGAACCAATTTGGCGTGGATATGGACACGCGCTCTGGCAATGTTGGGGTTGATGGGTTTGGGAATGAAATCCACCGCTCCGGCTTCTAATGCCGCTGTTTCTATCGCACTATCTTGGTGGGCGGTAACGAAGATAACGGGAATTTCATGGGTTTTTGCGCCTTCTTGTAACTGGGCAATCACGGCAAAACCATCCATATCGGGCATCATAATATCCAACAAAATCAGGTCGGGCTGGTATTTGGTTGCCATTTCTATCGCGGTTTTTCCGTTGGTGGCAAAAATAATGTCGTAGCTTGTTCCCAGTATTCCTGCCAATACCCGAATGTTGTCGGGGATGTCATCCACAATCAATAAATGGCAACGACCCGATGCCGAGGTTGATGCTGATACTGATACTGATGCTTCATGGATTGCATCGTGTAGTTTGTTCACCATGTTTCTTTGAACCCATTTAACCCATTTAACCCATTTAACGCTTTCAATGCTTTTAACGCATCAGCATACTGGAGTGTTTCGATTGCTTGGGATACCAGTCGATACGCACGGGCATCTGCACTGCCTTGGAGGAGAGATTCCACCTCGCGCGATGTATCCAACGCATCAATCCGGTTTTCCATGAGCATGGTTTCCAGTTGGGCAAGCAGTTCCACGATGCGTGCGGATTCGTGCGGTGGTAACGGGGACAATGCACGGAAGCGTTCTACTTCTTGCCGTAGCACACGCACCAACTTGGGTGGATCAATCGGTTTGGAGAGTACATTGACCATGCCAGCGTCGAATGCTTGTTGTCGTTCTTCGGGGGTGATTCCCGCCGTCAGCGCGATGATGCAGACACTCTGCAAGCGTGGTTCTTGTTTGATTCGGCGGGTGGCTTCAATGCCATTCATGTCGGGCATTTGGATGTCCATTAAAACCACGTCATACCCTTCAGGTTGTCCACGCAGCAGCGCATCCAGTGCTTCGGTGGCAGAGGCTGCCAGTGTGGTTTGTGCGCCTTGGGATGCCAAAATCTGCGCACACACTTCCCGATTCATGCGGTTATCGTCCACCACCAACACCCGCACATCGGACAATGTGGGCATTTCCACGGAGCTTTCTACGGAGCTTTCCACGGTACTTTCTACGGTTGGATGCGGGGTGGAAGAAGACAAAGATGGTGATGATGCGGGTAAGGGCGTATGAGAAATCTGCAATGGGAGTTCCAACCAAAAGAAGCTCCCCTGCCCGATGTGGCTTTCAACCCCTACGCTTCCCCCCATCACTTCGGCGAGTTGGCGCACAATGGAAAGCCCCAATCCTGTTCCACCGTATTTGCGGGTAGTGGAAGAATCGGCTTGGGAAAACGGTTTGAACAATCGAGATTGTTGTTCTTCGGTCATGCCGATACCGGTATCACGGATTTCAAAGCGCAATCGTACCGAGTTTTCGAGGGTATCTGCAAGCAAAATACCCAACTCAACCATGCCTTTTTCGGTGAATTTCAGGGCATTCCCGAGCAAATTGATCAGCATTTGTTGGATGCGGGTTTCATCGCCTTCCACCACCTTGGGTAGATCGGATGCAAGGGGCGCGATGTTCAACGTTAAACCCTTTTTCTGGGCAGCGATAGCGAACATGGAGTGCATTTCATCGCATAGCACCGTGAGCGAGAAGGGCGTAGTTTCCAGCATGATTTCACCCGCTTCAATTTTGGATACATCCAATACATCATTGATAAGCGACAGCAAATTTTTACCCGCTACCTGAATCGCAATAATGTGTTCGCGCTGTTGTCTATTCAACTCAGAATGTTCCAGCAAATACCCCATTCCAATAATGGCGTTGAGCGGCGTGCGTATTTCATGGCTCATTGTGGCTAAAAAAGCACTCTTGGCACGATTGGCAGCCTCCGCCTCAGCACTGCGTATTTGGAGTGCGGTATTTGCCGCTTCCAAAGCCTGCTTCGCCTGTTGATGCCGTGTTACATCCCGAATCGTGCAAAACAGCAAGGTTTCCTTTTGGTTTTCAAAGGGAACCACACTGAGTTCTACCGGAAATTCCCGACCATCGCGGGTTCGGTACAAGGAATGCAATTCCATTCGTTTACCCTTGGTCACCACACGGTTGGTTGCTTTTTGAATTTCCTCAGCAGAATATCGAATATCCCATTGCACGGCATGGAGACCAATGAGTTTATCGTAGGGATAACCGAGCATATTGCAGAACGAATCACTGACTTCTACCGCATGGCCTGTGGTATTCACAATACAAATGCCATCACTGGCATTGCGCAAGATGGTTTGATTTTTTTCAAAAAGATAACGAAAACGTGCCCGACTGTCGCGCAATTTCAAATTGTGATGGGTAATTCGCTGAAGCAGTACGATGATGGCGGTCGTTAGCATCAACATGGCGAGAATACCCAAGCCCGTGCGCTGGCGTTCAGCGCTCCATTTTTGGCGTAAATTGGACAATTCCGGCGCTTCATCCACACCCACCACGACCGCAAGCGGCCAACGGCTCATACGCCGCCACGAAAAGGCAAGAACGGTATGGTTAATCGTTGAAGCATCATGAAACAACCCATGCTCTCCCGGGCTTGCCCGCAGATAAGGGCGTTGGTCTGAAACCTTGGTTTGAAGTGCCTCTTGCAAATTGCGGCTGCGTGAAACAAAACTCCCATTCATTCGGATGATGGCAACCACATCGTTGGATTCAATGTGGAGGTCATGCAGCCGTTCCGAGACAAATTCGGGGCGCAACGGTAAGCCGATGACACCGATGAATTGCCCCTCTTTTGTCCGAATCGGGCGGGTGAGTTGCACAATGGGCGCACTAGTAAGGCGACCTGTAATGGGTTCGCTAATGAATAATTGATCGCCTTGGCTTTCGGCATGGATTTTGAAATGCTCTCGGTCTTGGGCATTAAAGAAAGTATTCAATCGGCTAGAGGAATACAGCAAATCGCCATTGGTTCCGAATACCGTCACAAATCGCACCAAACCCAGCGGCAGATTTTGCATGGATTCTTTGACGATATTATCGAAATCTTTTGGATTGGCGATGTATGCCAAGCGCAACTGCCGCAAGGTATTGTCGATGCTCAAGAGCATCATTTCCACATACTGTTCTACGGCGATATTCATGGTTTCGGCACGTTTTTCCATCCTCGTATGGGCTTCACGCAGTTCTTCTTCATGCAGAACTTCGAGGCGATTCCATAGCAAAATGCTGCTGATGAGGCTCACTAAGGCGATAGCAAATGAAATGATCCGAATGGATTCTCTATTTTCATAGTATTCACTCATATTCATTCCGATGCGCTCATGTCGATGCGCTCATATCAATACGCTCATTTCGTTGTATTTATTTCACGGGTAGTGTGGGGGGGGGATAATTCCTTCTTCCAACAATACCATCCATAAATTGCCAGTAGCGTAAAAATAAAATACTGAATGGTAAAAAAATACAAACTTCTGGAAAAATAAATTCCGGTACAGAGGATGTCAATTACCACCCATAGCAACCAGTGTTCAATCCACTTGCGAGCCATCCATACGGTTCCTATGATGCCACCAATGAGAGAAAGGGCATCCCAATACGGCAATACCGCATCGCTATGCTCGGAGAACCAGTATCCCGATGCCAGTGCTGCCACCGCACCAGCCATCAGGTAGCTTGTGAGTGTGTAGCGTGACATCCGCGTAACTTGGAGGGGTGAATCGTTTTTGCCACCGTAACGCCAGTTGTACCAACCGTAGAACGTCATGAGCAAATAAAAGACTTGCAAGATAGCATCTTGGTACAAGCGTTCAGAATAAAAAACAAAGAGCGAAAACACAATGCTCACCAAGGCTACCGGCCAGCAAGCGATGTGTTGGCGTGAAGTCAGCCACACCCCTAACAAACCCGTGATAGCCGCAATAATTTCGCTCAGGGGCTGAAGAAATGGCATTAAGGATAAAACGCAAAAAGACGGTAACCCATAATGCGTTCCGCATCTCGGGCTGGTAATTTGAAGCGCACGGGTAGGTTGACTTGCAAATCGGCAAGGCTTCTCATCACACCGCTATGCGATCCAAATTCGGAAGGCAAAAAGACACGGCGTACCACCGCTTGCCCAGCGTTGTCTGTGAGCAGCAGTTCTACCGAAGGCGTTGCCACATCCAACGATGCCGTATTTTTCAACGTAAAGCCGACTTGGTAAATATCGGCATTGGTATTGACGCGGGTAAAAATCGAACTTTCAATCACAATCGCTTCGATTTCCCGATAAGGCTGAATGGAACAACCCACTTCCGCACACAATGCCTTGAAATACGGCTTCAAAATAGGATGCGTTGCGACAATGTGATTGCGTTCGTAATGCAAGACCTGCAAGCCCAAACCCAGCAGCAATAAAAAGGCGATAAAAAACAACGTACCACGCATCCAAGTCGTATGCCATACCGAAGGAACCGCATCTTCCACTTGGAGGAAAGAAGGCGGAGCATTCGGTGTATTGGGGGGGGTGTTGTGAGAGGATGCGTGGGATGCTGCGTGTGTGGGGTCGGTATGAAATATCTCACTGCATTGTCCACACCGTGCCCAACCGTCCGATGCCCGCAGCACCTCAGGGTTCAGTTTGAACACAGTATGGCAAGAAGGACATTGGGCAGTAGGGTTCATTTTATTTTTGCGCAGTCATCAAAATCCAACCGTCTTGTGCATCGGCAACGCTGAGACGAATATAGGGTGCATAAGCGGCAATGAGTTCATCGGCTTGGCGTTCCAAAATACCGGCAAGCACCAAATGCCCTCCATCTTTGATGTGTGAGCACAAAAGCGGCGCGAGCACTTTCAACGGCGTTGCCAAAATGTTGGCGATGACGACATCGAAGGTTCCCTGTGCCAACTCGGGCATTCCGGTTTGCAAAACGACGGCATTAGCCGCAGCATTTTGCAAGGTGGCTTCAATCGCGGGCGGGTCAATATCGACGGCGATAACGTCTTTTGCACCGAATTTACACGCACCAATCGCCAAAATGCCCGATCCACAGCCGTAATCTAACACGGTTCCAACCTTGGGATGTGCCGCAATCCAACGCAAACACATATGGGTGGTAGGGTGCGTACCCGTGCCAAATGCCAAGCCCGGATCGAGCCGAATCACGATGGTGGCTTGGGCGGGCGGTTCGTGCCACGTAGGAACAATCCAAAACTCGGGCGTAATTTCTACCGGAGCGAATTGGGATTGCGTCAAACGCACCCAATCTTGCTCCTCCACCACGCGCAAATCGAGTTGCTGACAGCCTACAAAAAAATCTTGCTGCGGCAAAATTTCGGCAGCCTCTTGCGCCAATGTTTCATTCGCAAACAAAGCGATGATGCGCGAACGCTGCCATCCTTCCTTGGGCGCGGGCATTCCGGGTTCGCCAAACAAGGCTTGCTCGGCATCGGTTTGCGCATCGGCATCCTCTACGCTTACGCTCAAGGCATCCAGCGCATCCAACGCTTCGCTTAAGTCTTCGATTTGTGCTTCAGGGCACATGAGGCAGAGTTCAAATAAGGGCATGATAATTGTAATTATTTAGTTATGTATTTATATAGTTGTTTATTGCGTTAAAAAACCTATGATATTTTCAATATCGCGTACATCACGAATATAGTATTCTCTTAAATCAATGTAAACGGTTTTATCTTCCAACTTGATAAACTGCCAAACCGTTCCGGTTGTCACAATACCAAAAATAGGTTCAATGGGGTTATTCTCGCGTTGGTTAAAAATTTGTGCTGCCAACATTTCAGCAATACATTGCCCGATACCATTGAAGATATTTTCGTTCTTCGCTTCCACCAACATGATAATGGGCGCGGTGATAAAAAGCAATTCATTAGAACGGCTTACGATAAAATCGCAAAAACCATTCAAGCCTTTGCTTTCATCAACATCGAACCGAACACCGGAGAAAAAATTGAATTTCTCTTGTTGTGTTTCTTGTTGCCTACGGGCTTCTAGCAAAACGGGGCTAATAATTAACTCAGAACGTGCTTTTTCGGTATTATTCGCTATGGCAAGTGGCACGTTATATCGAAGGGTTTCTTTCAATAAATCGCTGCACTTTTGGGGAGGGATGTCCGCAAACAATCCCTCCTTTTCAATTATCGTTAATTGAAACTCTTTGGCGACACGGCTTAAACTAAAATCGCTGTAAGACATTTCAATCCTTTCCAATCTATTGTTTTATTACCGCTTACGCTCTTCCAGCCATTGTTCAAGGTAGTGGATATTCGTTCCACCCGCCATGAATTTGGCATCGACCATTAAATCGCGGTGCAGGGGGATATTGGTTTTAATCCCTTCCACCACCGTTTCCGCTAGGGCAGTACGCATCCGCGCCATCGCTTGCTCACGCGTATCGCCATGCACAATGATTTTGCCGATCATCGAATCGTAATTCGGTGGCACAAAATAATTGTTGTACAAATGCGAATCCACCCGCACACCGGGGCCACCCGGCGCGTGCCAAGTCGTGACCCGCCCGGGTGATGGAATGAATTTGTAGGGGTCTTCGGCATTCACGCGACATTCGATAGCGTGACCGCGCATTTCGATTTGGCGTTGGGTGAAAGGCAATTTTTCATCTGCCGCAACCATGATTTGGGTGCGCACGATGTCAATTCCGGTCACCATCTCGGTCACGGGATGTTCGACTTGCACGCGCGTATTCATCTCAATAAAGTAAAACTCGCCGTCTTCGTACAAGAACTCAAACGTACCCGCGCCGCGATAGCCGATTTTTTTGCACGCATTCACGCAGCGTTCGCCAA
>JBDKGR010000089.1:0-10969 GCA_039798085.1 Pseudomonadota bacterium | reverse complement strand
TGTGGCAGCCAAGGATTTACACCTTTTTGAATTCCCACAACCCACACATTGTGAATTTCCGAATTTACTAGGATTGCCAACTTATGAAGGTGTTGGAAGCGCTTTTTCTAAGTTATAAACTTACTCTTTTACTCTACTATATACATGACCTCCACCACTACCCCCCCCCAACCCTCCCTGCAATCCCTTTCTAAATCCTTCGAGCCAGCCGCGCTGGAAGCCCATTGGGGGCCTGAATGGGAAAAACGCGGTTACGGCATTGCCGGATTCCGTGGCACGCACGCGCCCCAAGACGGGCAACCCGCTTTTGCGATTCAGTTGCCGCCGCCCAACGTCACTGGCACGCTGCACATGGGACACGCCTTTAATCAAACGATTATGGACAGCCTCACCCGCTACCACCGCATGGCGGGTTTTAATACTGCTTGGATTCCGGGAACGGATCACGCGGGCATTGCGACCCAAATCGTGGTCGAGCGCCAGTTGCAAGACCAGAAAATCAGCCGCCACGACCTCGGGCGCACCGAGTTTGTCAAAAAGGTATGGGAGTGGAAGGAAAAATCCGGCAACACTATCACCACCCAAATGCGTCGCATGGGCGATACGGTGGATTGGAGCCGCGAATACTTCACGATGGATGAAAACCTCTCCAAAGTCGTGACCGATACCTTTGTCAAACTGTATAACGATGGCTTGATTTATCGCGGTAAACGCCTCGTGAACTGGGATCCGATTTTGATGAGCGCCGTTTCCGATTTGGAAGTGGAAAGCGAAGAAGAAGACGGCAGCCTCTGGCATATTCGTTACCCATTGGTGAATCCAACGGATGGTTTGGATAGCCTTGTGGTGGCGACAACCCGCCCTGAAACCATGCTCGGTGACGTGGCGGTGATGGTGCATCCTGAAGACGAGCGTTACGCGCACCTCATCGGTCAGCAGGTTACATTGCCGCTGTGCAATCGCACGATTCCGGTGATTGCCGATGAATATGTCGATAAATCCTTCGGCACGGGCGTGGTCAAGGTGACACCGGCGCACGATCAAAACGATTACCAAGTCGGTCAGCGGCACAAATTGCCCATGATTTGCATTCTCACGCTGGATGCCAAAATCAACACCGAAGCGCCCGCCGTCTACCAAGGCATGGATCGCTTTGCGGCGCGTAAACAAATCGTCAAAGATTTGGACGCGCTGGGCTTGCTGGTGGAAGTGAAAAAGCACAAATTGATGGTTCCACGCTGCACCCGCACCGGACAAATCATTGAACCCATGCTCACCGACCAATGGTTTGTTGCAATGACGAAAACCGCTCCAAGCGGCACTAGCATTGCACAGGGCGCTATCGAAGCCGTAGCAAGCGGTGATGTGCGCTTCGTCCCTGAAAACTGGATTAACACCTACAACCAATGGATGAACAACATCCAAGACTGGTGTATCAGCCGCCAATTGTGGTGGGGTCATCAAATTCCGGCGTGGTATGACGAAGACGGCAAAGTTTACGTTGCGCGTAACGAAGCCGAAGCGCAAGCCCAAGCAATCGGCAAAACGCTGAAGCGCGACCCTGACGTGTTGGATACATGGTATTCCTCCGCGCTCGTGCCATTTTCGACCATGACCAGCGAATCGGATCGGGATTTATACCTGCCCAGCACCGTGCTGGTCACGGGTTACGACATCATTTTCTTCTGGGTTGCGCGGATGATTATGATGACCAAGCATTTCACGGGGCGTGTGCCGTTCAAGCACGTTTACATTCACGGCTTGGTGTTGGATGCGCATGGCAAGAAAATGAGCAAATCCGAAGGAAACGTGCTCGATCCGGTCGATTTAATTGACGGCATTGAACTCGCGCCGCTGCTGGTCAAACGCTCAGAAGGTCTGCGCAAGCCCGAAACCGCGCCGCAAGTTCGCAAAAACACCGAAAAAGAATTTCCTGCTGGCATTCCCGCCTACGGTGCGGATGCGCTGCGTTTCACCTTCGCCGCCTTAGCCAGCTTGGGTCGTAGCATCAATTTTGATAGCAAACGCTGCGAAGGTTACCGCAATTTCTGCAACAAACTTTGGAACGCGACCCGCTTCGTGCTGATGAACTGCGAAGGCCAAGATTGCGGATTAACCGACCACACCATCGACCAATGCGCGGCGGGCGGTTATTTGGAATTTAGCCAGCCCGACCGCTGGATTGTTTCCGTGCTGCAAAAAACCGAAGCCGATGTCGCGCAGGGATTTGCCGATTACCGCTTGGATAACGTCGCGCACATTATTTACGACTTCGTTTGGAACGAGTTCTGCGATTGGTACTTGGAAATCGCCAAAGTGCAAATCAACACGGGCAACGCCGCGCAACAACGCGCCACGCGCCGCACGCTGATTCGCACGCTGGAAACGATTTTGCGCCTCGCCCACCCCATCATTCCTTTCATCACCGAAGAACTGTGGCAGAAAGTCGCGCCCGTTGCGGGTCGTGCGGGTGATTCCGTAGCGATTGCACCGTATCCCGTTGCACAGCTTGACCGGATTGATGATACTGCTATTCAATATGTAGCACGCCTCAAAATGTGGGTTGATGCCTGCCGCAATTTGCGCGGAGAAATGACCGTATCGCCCGCCACCCGTTTACCGATGTTTGTGCTGACGCAATCGGCAGAAGAAACGGCATTTGTTCAATCCGCTGCGCCCGTGTTGCAGGCCTTGGCGAAACTGAATGAAGTCCGCCTGTTCGCCAATGAAGCCGAATGGCAAGCCGCAGCCCAAAATGCTCCGGTAGCGGTGGTGGGTGAATCGCGGGTATGTTTGTTTGTGGAAGTGGACATTGCCGCTGAAAAAGCACGTCTGGGCAAAGAAGTCGCGCGTTTGGAAGGTGAAATCGCCAAAGCCAATAGCAAACTGGGCAACGAATCTTTCGTTGCCCGTGCGCCCGCCGCTGTCATCGCCCAAGAACGCAAACGCTTGGACGATTTTTCTAGTACGCTGGAGAAGATTCAAGGGCAGTTGGCGCGGTTGGGGTGAAAATTTACATAAAGTTGATTTGAAATCCCATGACCGCCACTATTATTATACTAATAATAATTATTATTAGTATTACTATTACTATTAATATCGGGGATTTCAATCAATGGGATGTTTTCAAATAGGATTTAAATTATGAGCATTGGACACTACATTAAAGAAATTGGGCGCGGTAAAGAGGGAGCGCGTTCTCTGAATCGTACACAAGCGGCGGATATGTTGGGGCAGATTTTGGATGGTACGGTTTCCGATTTGGAAATCGGTGCTTTTTGCATCGCCATGCGCATCAAAAGCGAAACCCCCGAAGAAGCCGCCGGATTTTTGGATGCGCTACAGCAGCGTATTACGCCCATTCCAGCGGGGGATAAGCCCGTTATCGTGATTCCCAGCTACAACGGCGCACGCAAATTGCCAGCGCTCACGCCGCTATTGGCACTGCTATTGGCAAAAGAAGGTTTACCCGTTTTATTGCACGGAACCGAAACCGAAGACCGTCGGATTCCAACCGAGAAAGTGCTTACAGCCCTTGATATACCTGTACAGACAGCTATTCAATCTATAGCAAATGGCAGTGTTTCGTTTGTTCCAACGGCTTTGTTGAATGCGGGGTTGCAGCGTTTATTGGATGTGCGTCGCACCTTGGGTTTGCGCAATACCGCGCATAGTTTGGTGAAATTGATGACTCCCGTGCAGGGTCAAAGCCTGTTGGTAACAAGTTATACGCACCCCGAATACGCCATTTCGATGGCACAAACACTGGAATGGATGGGGACAAACGCCCTGTTGATGCGCGGCACGGAAGGTGAACCAGTCGCCGACCCGCGTCGCACGCCTCGGATGCAAGGTTTTATTCGCGGTAAAGCCGTCGAGTTGCAAGCATTGCAGAGCGGAACTTTGAGCAGCCTTCCCGATTTACCCACAAGCATCGACCCCGTAAGCACCGCCCATTACATCCGCGAAGTGCTAGAAGGAACACGCCCCGTGCCAGTGCCGATTGCGCAGCAAGTGATTCATATCCTTCACTTAACCCAACAGGTATAAGGGTTGCCCCTAGCCCGATATAATAGGAGGCTTTTTTCAAAATCCAGTCGTCCCAAGCGCAGTTCAAGCACCATTCCCTACCAACAATAGCAGCCAAGAGTCGCAAGATTCGTCAGAATCGTTCTTGAGCCAAACTTGGGCGTACCCGCAACTTTTCGGAGAACCCAGTGCTTTTGTCTCTCAAGGGAACTACCCCCCCCGCCATTTTGGCACTCGCAGACGGCACGGTCTATATTGGCAATTCCATCGGAGCAAGTGGCTCTACCGTCGGTGAAGTCGTGTTCAACACGTCCATGACCGGCTATCAGGAAATCTTGACCGATCCTTCCTACTGCCAACAGATCGTCACCCTCACCTATCCCCACATCGGCAACTACGGAACCAATCCTGAAGATATTGAATCCGACAAAGTTCACGCCGCTGGTTTGGTTATTCGGGATTTACCGTTGCTCGAATCCAATTTTCGCAGCACCGCCAATTTAAGCGATTATTTGAAACAATCGAACATGGTTGCCATTGCGAATATCGACACGCGCCAACTCACCCGCCAACTGCGCACGCAAGGCGCACAAAACGGTTGCATTTGGGCGTTGAACGCTGGCGAAACCCTTGCCGATCTAACCGACGAAATCCGCGCGAAAGCGATTGCATTAGCCCAATCCGCCCCCTCTATGGCGGGAACGGATTTGGCGAAAGTGGTTTCATCGCAAGCGATTTCGCAATGGACGCAATCCGAATGGAAGCTCGGAATTGGTTACCGCGAACAAACCGCACCCCGTTTCCATGTCGTTGCGTTTGATTTTGGCGTGAAGAAAAATATCCTTCGGATGTTGGCAGAACGCGGCTGCAAAGTCACGGTGGTGCCCGCGCAAACCAAGGCGGAAGACGTGTTGGCAATGCAGCCGAACGGCATTTTCTTTAGCAACGGCCCGGGCGACCCCGAACCTTGTAGCTATGCAATTGATAGCGCTCGATGCTTAATAGATGCGGGAATCCCGACATTTGGCATTTGTTTGGGTCACCAAATTATGGCGCTCGCCAGCGGTGCAAAAACCTTCAAAATGAAGTTTGGACACCACGGCGCGAATCACCCCGTCAAAGATTTGGACAGCGGTCGCGTGAGCATCACCAGCCAAAACCACGGTTTTGCGGTCGATGAAAAAACCCTACCCGCGAACCTCCGCGCCACCCATGTGAGCTTGTTTGACGGCACGTTACAAGGCTTGGAACGCACCGATAAACCCGCATTCTGCTTCCAAGGACACCCCGAAGCATCACCCGGTCCGCACGATATTGGCTATTTATTTGACCGTTTTATCGGTTTAATGGCACGCTAACATGACCGAAATTACCTACACCTTAGAAGATTTGCGCGGCGTAGGTCGCGTTGAACTGGCATTACGCCCCGATCAACGCGCTTATGTGTTCTTTGGTTCTAATGGTGTGGGTAAAACGAAATGTTTGGAGGGGTTGTTTCAGTATTATTATTTCCCCCATTTTGATGGCGTTATTACAAAAATTCGTGATTTAAGCACCGGCTTTGCATCGTTACTAAAAATACTCCAAACGATTATTTCAGGCTACGGATTTTTTACCAATAGTACCGATTTGGCAAATGTAAAAGGTATCGTATTCATTGATGAAATCGAAAGCCATTTGCACGTTGAATGGCAAAGTAAAATTATTCCATTATTGAAAAGATTATTTTCTAATACCACGTTTTTTGTCGCTACACATTCACCCATCGTTTTAAGCCAACTCAAAGAAGGTGAAGCGTATCGGCTGGAGAAGCAGGCGGATGGTGTGGTGCGTGCTACGATAATTGAAGCGTCGGGGGTAATATCTTGCGAATCCCCATGTTGGTGTAAAAATGCTTTATAAAAACCCTACTTACTAATTTGAAAAAAACTAATAATGCCTAAACGTACCGACCTAAAATCCATCCTCATTATTGGCGCTGGCCCCATTATTATTGGGCAAGCGTGTGAATTTGACTACTCCGGCGTGCAAGCCTGTAAAGCGTTGCGCGAAGAGGGTTATAAAGTCATTTTGATTAACAGTAATCCCGCCACCATCATGACCGATCCCGCTACGGCGGATGTCACGTATATCGAGCCGATTACGTGGCAAACGGTGGAAAAAATCATCGCTAAAGAGCGTCCCGATGCGATTCTTCCCACAATGGGCGGGCAAACGGCGCTGAATTGCGCGTTGGATTTGTGGCATCACGGCGTGTTGGATAAGTACCAAGTCGAACTGATTGGCGCAACGCCCGAGGCGATTGACAAAGCCGAAGACCGCCTGAAATTCAAAGACGCGATGACCAAAATCGGACTCGGTTCGGCGCGTTCGGGCATTGCGCACAGCATGGAAGAAGCGTGGACAGTGCAAAAGCGCGTGGGCTTTCCTACAGTGATTCGCCCCAGCTTTACGCTCGGCGGAACGGGCGGCGGTATCGCTTACAACCCCGAAGAGTTTGAAACGATTTGCAAACGCGGTTTGGAAGCGTCGCCTACCAATGAATTGCTGATTGAAGAATCGCTGCTCGGTTGGAAAGAGTACGAGATGGAAGTGGTGCGCGATAAGGCGGATAACTGCATCATCGTGTGTTCGATTGAAAATTTAGACCCGATGGGCGTGCATACGGGCGATTCGATTACCGTCGCTCCGGCGCAAACGCTGACCGATAAGGAATACCAAATTTTGCGTAACGCATCCTTGGCGGTGCTGCGTGAGATTGGCGTGGATACGGGCGGCTCGAACGTGCAGTTCTCCATCAATCCAGAGGACGGGCGCATGGTGGTGATTGAGATGAATCCGCGTGTGTCGCGCTCCTCGGCATTGGCATCGAAGGCGACGGGTTTCCCGATTGCAAAAATCGCCGCCAAGCTCGCGGTCGGTTTCACGCTGGACGAATTGCGCAACGATATTACCGGCGGCGCAACGCCCGCATCGTTTGAGCCAAGCATTGATTACGTGGTCACGAAAATCCCGCGTTTCGCGTTTGAAAAATTCCCCGCTGCCGATAGCCGTTTGACCACGCAAATGAAATCGGTGGGCGAGGTGATGGCGATGGGTCGTACTTTCCAAGAATCGTTCCAGAAAGCGCTGCGCGGTTTGGAAGTGGGCGTGGATGGTATGAACGAAAAAACCCAAGACCGCGAAGTCTTGGAAAAAGAACTCGGCGAACCCGGCCCTGAGCGTATTTGGTACGTGGGCGATGCGTTCGCCCAAGGCATGAGCGTAGAGGAAGTCTTTTCCTTAACCAAAATTGACCGCTGGTTCTTGGTGCAAATCGAACAACTCATCCAAATCGAATTGGAACTCGACACCACCGCTCTGGAAAACTTGGATGCCACGACTTTGCGTTCATTAAAACAAAAAGGTTTCTCGGATCGGCGTTTGGCAAAATTGCTAAAAACCACCGATACCGCTATCCGCAACCAGCGCCACGCGTGGAATATCCGCCCTGTCTATAAACGTGTCGATACCTGCGCGGCAGAGTTCAGCACCAACACGGCGTATATGTATTCCACTTACGAAGCCGAAGGCGCAGAATGCGAAGCCGCACCCACCAATAACAAGAAAATCATGGTGCTAGGCGGTGGCCCGAACCGTATCGGACAAGGGATTGAATTCGATTACTGTTGTGTTCATGCGGCATTGGCGATGCGCGAAGATGGTTACGAAACCATCATGGTGAATTGCAATCCCGAAACCGTTTCCACCGATTACGACACTTCCGACCGCCTGTACTTTGAGCCACTCACGTTAGAAGATGTTTTAGAGATTGTCGATAAAGAAAAACCAGCGGGCGTAATCGTGCAATACGGCGGACAAACGCCGTTGAAATTGGCATTGGGGTTGGAAGCGAATGGTGTTCCTATCATCGGCACATCGCCCGACATGATTGATGCCGCCGAAGACCGCGAGCGTTTCCAAAAATTGTTGCACGCTTTGGATTTGCGCCAGCCGCCAAATGCTACCGCCCGCACCGAACCCGAAGCGCTGGAAAAAGCCGCTGCCTTGGGTTACCCGCTGGTGGTGCGTCCTAGCTACGTGCTGGGTGGTCGGGCGATGGAAATCGTTCACGAGCAGCGCGATTTGGAGCGTTATATGCGCGAAGCCGTCAAGGTCAGCAACGATTCCCCTGTGTTGCTGGATCGTTTCCTGAACGATGCCATCGAATGCGATGTGGACTGCCTGCGCGACCCCGAAGGTAAAACCTTTATCGGCGGCGTGATGGAGCATATCGAACAAGCGGGCGTGCATAGCGGTGACTCGGCTTGCTCGTTGCCCCCGTACAGCCTGAGCGCGGAAACCGTCACTGAAATCAAACGCCAAACCGCAGCGATGGCGGAATCGCTCAACGTAGTGGGCTTGATGAATGTGCAGTTTGCGATTCAGAATATCGACGGCAAAGACGTGATTTATGTACTGGAAGTGAATCCCCGCGCCTCGCGTACCGTGCCGTTTGTGTCCAAAGCCACGGGCATTCAGTTGGCGAAAGTGGCAGCACGCTGCATGGCAGGACAAACGCTGGCATCGCAAGGCATTACGCACGAAGTGACTCCGCCGTATTTCAGCGTGAAGGAAGCGGTATTCCCCTTCGTTAAATTCCCGGGTGTGGATACGATTCTTGGGCCAGAAATGAAATCAACCGGCGAGGTGATGGGCGTAGGCAAAACCTTTGGCGAGGCGTTTGTCAAATCCCAAATCGGTGCGGGCGCGAAAATCCCCCGTTTGGGCAAGGCCTTTATTTCGGTCAAGCAACGCGATAAGCCCCGTGCCGTGGAAATTGCACGCAAACTCGCGGCACAAGGCTTTACGCTGGTGGCAACCAAGGGGACGGCAGCGGCGATTAACGCGGCGGGAATTCCTTGCCAAGTGGTGAATAAGGTGGCAGAAGGTCGCCCGCACATCGTGGATATGATTAAAAATCAACCCCTTGCGATGGTCATCAATACGGTGGAGGAGCGTCGCAATGCGATTGCCGATTCGCGCCAAATTCGCACATCGGCATTATTGGCACGGGTGACGACCTATACCACCATCGCCGGGGCAGAAGCAGCGGTGGAAGGAATGCAGTATCTGGATCAACTAGGGGTTATCTCGGTACAAGAAATGCACGCACAATTAGCGTAAATTGGCATAATCCTCCTTCACTTGTAAGGGACAGAGTGGCGCGACTTCCTATGAGCGCTACCCTGTCCTTTTTTCCATTGTTATTTTTTGTTTTGAAATATCTTTGCATGGCAACTATTCCTATTACCAAACGCGGCTCTGAATTGTTGAAAGCCGAATTACACCGCCTCAAAACCGTTGAGCGCCCCTCCGTGATTGCAGCCATTTCCGAAGCGCGTGCCCAAGGGGATTTGAGCGAAAATGCCGAATACGAATCCGCCAAAGACCGCCAAGGCTTCATTGAAGGGCGTATTCAGGAGGTGGAAGGCAAATTGTCAGCTGCCCAAATTATTGATCCCTCCAACTTGAATGCCGAGGGGCGCGTCGTTTTCGGTGCTACCGTGGATTTGGAAGACGACGATAGCGAAGCACTCGTTACCTACCAAATCGTGGGTGAAGATGAGGCCGATTTGAAGCAAGGTCTTATCAATATCAATTCGCCCATTGCCCGCGCCTTGATTGGCAAGGAAGAAGGTGATACCGTGGAGGTTCATGCCCCCGGTGGCGTGAAATCTTACGAAATAGTTGCCGTGCGCTACATCTAAGTTGGCTTAAAATAGCTATAAAATTTATAGCGACTACAACAGCTATAGCGTTTGTATGGGCACTTGCACTTGCACTTGCACTTGCATTGGCATTGGCATTGGCATTTGTATTGGCATTTTTTGAAAGAGAGACATCATGAGCGCAAAAGAATCAATGGCTATTGGTCAATTATTGAGCCTACTAGAATCACGTTACGCCATGCGTGTGATGTGGGCATTGCGGAACGGGCATCCCCAAACTTTTCGCTTATTGCAAGATAGCGTAGGTAACATCACCCCCAATACCTTGAATACCCGTATCAAGGAACTGCGTGAAGCTGGGTTGTTGGATCACGGTAGTGATGGCTACTTTGTCACCAAGTTGGGGGCAAACTTGCTCATACACATGGGCGATATACAAATTTTTGCTAGCAAATGGATGAACACATTGGCTCGAAAAAAAGCAAAAAAAGTGGAATCCACTACCCCCACTATCCCCACTGTTCCGCCAACCACCCCATAACCCACTGACTTATTAAGCAGTAACCAGATAACCAGAATCAAGGAATTGACTATGACTACGCAAACAACGGTTAGCAGATTGCAATACAAAGACACCATCGAAGGCACGGGTGCGGTTGCCAAAGCTGGACAAAGTGTCACCGTTCACTACACCGGATGGCTTTATAACAATGGCGTGTAAGGCGCAAAATTTGATTCCAGCAAAGATCGCAATGATCCGTTTGTCTTTCGCCTTGGTGCAGGCATGGTGATTCGCGGTTGGGATGAAGGCGTTGCGGGTATGGCAGTCGGTGGTGCGCGTACTTTGATTATTCCGGCAGCCCTTGGCTACGGTGCGCGTGGTGCGGGCGATGTGATTCCTCCCAACGCAACCCTGAAATTTGATGTGGAATTGCTAGGCATCAAGTAAATTTTTTTCACCACTCTCTTGAAATAGGGCGATACAGCCCTATTTTTCATTGCATGACTGATACAACAACATCTACCACCACATCCACCCCGCCCGCAGCCGAAGCGGTTGAATCCACATTGGAAGACACCATCGCGCAATTACAAAACGAATTAGGTGCTTTGAAAGCCCATAATGTCGATTTAGGCGATAAATTTTTGCGTGCCAATGCCGATGCAGCCAACGCACGCCGCCGTGCCGAAGAGGAAATTGCCAAAGCCCGTAAATTTGCGGTAGAGGC
>JBDKGR010000088.1:0-10983 GCA_039798085.1 Pseudomonadota bacterium | reverse complement strand
GCGATCCCGTTTCTCGCCTTTGCCGATATTGCCCGGATTGATGCGGTATTTGGAAAGCGCTTGCGCGCATTCGGGAAAATCGGTGAGTAAGCGGTGTCCATTAAAGTGAAAATCCCCGACCAGAGGGACATCGACATTCATACGATCCAACTGCTCCCGAATCGCTGGAACGGCTTGCGCTGCTTCCGGCGTATTCACGGTAATCCGAACCAATTCCGAACCCGCTGCTGCTAGCGCTTTGACCTGAATTGCGGTTCCAATTACATCGACGGTATCGGTATTGGTCATCGACTGCAAGCGAACAGGCGCTCCGCCCCCCACGGTAACGACACGATTAGCCCATACTACACGGGCTTGCAGGGATTGAAAAAGAGGAGGAGATTGAATATCTTTCACTATTTAACCTCGAATTTAGCGATATTTTCTTTGGCTACGGACGTTAGATTAAAGGGTGTACCACGCACCTCTACATCCACCGCATCGGCACGTCCCACGACTACGGCTAAAGGTGTTGCACCCGATGCCGTGGCAATATCTCCCGCAACCAAGGCTTTACTTAATTGTGTTTTGCCATTGGCATCAATGACTTGAATCCAAACACTCCCCTTGGCTTTGAAGCGAATCAAATCATTTCCTAATCCCCCGCCCGCCATCCCCATCACCGGGTTAGAAGCGGGCGCTGAGGGAGTCGCTGAGGCAGATGCAGAAGAAGCTGGCGGAGAAGAAACAATGGGAGAGGTAGCAAACGATGTGGATGTGGGAGGTACGACTATTTCTGATGTGACAACCTGTTCATCCGCTGGTTTATCATCCGCAACCTCTTCCGTTGGTGCTGTGGCACTGGGTGATTGGTGAATCCAATGCGTAATCCACGCGACTTTTTGTTCAGGCAATAGCAAAATAACGATAGATGCCACCACCAATGCGAGAACAATCCACGTAGTGGAGTTACCCAGAAACGGAGGAATCGCAAAATTCCACGCATCACCACGCGATCGAAACGGTTGATTGATTCCAGATATACCTGATACACCATTCCCTAACTGAGGTACATTATTTTTTGGTAATCGTTCCAATACAGGTGCTGCATCAATCTGCAAATACTTGCATATACTGGCAGCCAATGAACGATAAAAAACCGGATTGGGAAATAAATCAAACCGATTCGCTTCCAATGCCTCAATCTTTTGTTCAGTTACTTTTAACGCAGATGCTACAACAGCAATTTTTACACCTGCCAATTCCCTTGCTTGGCGGATGACCTCTCCAGCCGTTAAAAGATCAACCTGCGAAGGTGAAGGTGAAGGTGAAGGTGGGATATTACTCATTGAATAACCTTTTTTCAAAAGCAGTATATTCACGAGAATCTGGAAATCTTTTCTTCAGTTGTGTGCCAAGCTGCATCACCGCTTCGGTATTCTTCAACTGACGCTCTACTTTAATGCCAAGCCACAACGATTCTGCGTTAGCATAACCACTATTATTTAATCTACGAATGTAAAATTGTGATTTGGTATAATCATCACGCTGAAATAGCAATAATGCCAAGTTATAAGCAGAAATGGGGTTATTGGGATCAAGTTCATAGCTTTTTATGAAACTTATCTCTGCCTCTACCGCATTGCCATAGCGTTGCTGGCACAAACCCTGTGCCATCCATGTTTTGGATTTATCGGTGTACGTGGGGCTTGTCAGTGCCTCAGAAAATAACCGAATGGCATCCGCTAAACGCGATTGTTGCTGACACAATAACCAACCTAAATTATGCCGAATAGGTGCGGTATTCGAGGTATAGGCAAGCGCACGCCGAAAACTGTCTTCGGCCAACTCCATTTTATTTAAACGCATATACACCAAGCCACGCAAGTTGTAAGCATCCGAAAGAGTAGGGTCTGCAACGATAGATAATTTAATTTGATCCAAGGCATCGGTCGTTTGACCTTTATCAAAATAAGCCACTGCCAACTGCAATCGCAACCGCGCCCGTTTCCGTGCATCGGGTTCATCCGATTCAGTTAGCAAGTCCGATGAATCCTCTGTGACACTGGCACTAGGCGCATTCTGCATCGTGTTACAACCGGCAAGACCCAGTAAACTGATGATGCTAATCATGCAGCTCCAAATCCCCAACAACCGAAAGAAGGAGATTCCGCGCATTCCTTGAATTCCTTGAATTCGTTGAATTTCAATCATGGATTGGCGCTTTCTTGCTTTCTTGAATGGTGATAACTCGCCGTTTCGATAAACGCTGTTCAATATGGGTTCTATCTTGCACATCACCCGCTAATTGACCGCAGGCAGCGTCTATATCATCGCCTCGGGTCTTGCGGATGGTGGTAACGATCCCCGCTTCGTTCAGTATATGGGCAAATGCCGTAACTGCAAGCATTGGCGAACGGGTCAGACCCGATGCCGGAAAGGGATTAAACGGAATCAGGTTGAATTTGCACCATATTTTTCCCGATTGGGCATACTGCTTAACCAAGCGTACCAGCTCCTGTGCATGTTGCGGTGTATCGTTGATGCCATCCAGCATACAGTATTCGAGCGTGATGAAATCGCGTGGCGCAAACTCCAAATAACGCTGGCATGCGGATAACAATTCATTGAGCGGATATTTGCGATTCAGGGGAATCAGCTCACTGCGTAGCGCATCATTGCCTGCGTGCAGAGAAACCGCCAGTGCCACCGGACAATCTTGCGCCAGTCGATCCATCATCGGCACAACCCCCGAAGTGGAAACGGTTACACGACGGCGCGAAAGCCCGTATCCATGATCGTCCAGCATGGTGCGCAGAGCCGGAATAAGATTGGAATAATTTTGCAAAGGCTCGCCCATGCCCATCATCACCACATTGCTGATGATGCGCTCATCACGCTGGAGATGATTGCGCAGAAAATGCTCGGCAAACCAGAGCTGCGCCACAATCTCGCCCGTGGTCAAATTGCGGCTGAATCCTTGGTGTCCCGTAGAACAAAATCGACAGGCAACAGCACAACCCGCCTGCGAAGAAATGCACAAAGTGCCTCGATCCTCTTCGGGGATAAAAACAGTCTCCACGGCATTACCCGCCCCCACGTCAAACAACCATTTGATGGTTCCGTCAGACGATATGCGTTGGGTTACCACAAGTAAAGGGGTGACGGTCGCGGTATGTTGGAGTTTTTGGCGCAGAGACTTCGCAATATCTGTCATCGCACCAAAATCGGCAACTCCACGCTGGTGAATCCAGCGAAAAAGCTGAACAGCACGAAAACGTTTCTCCCCGAGCTGCTCGCAAAACGCGACCAAACCACCCAAATCAAAATCCAGCAGGTTAGTCGCCATTTTGCTAATTAGCGTGTGAAAACATTCATGCCAGCAAAGAAGAACGCGATTTCAACCGCAGCCGTTTCAGGCGCATCGGAACCGTGGACGGCGTTGGCATCAATGCTATCGGCAAAATCAGCGCGGATGGTTCCGGGAGCAGCTTGCTTGGGATTGGTTGCACCCATCAAATCACGGTTTTTCAAAATCGCGCCTTCGCCTTCCAACACCTGAATCATCACAGGGCCAGAAATCATGAAGGTGACCAAATCGTTGAAGAAGGGACGGTCTTTGTGTACGCCATAAAACGCCTCAGCTTCCGCGCGTGACAAATGTGCCATGCGTGAAGCCACAATCTTCAAACCAGCGCCTTCAAAACGCGCATAAATTTGACCGATGATATTCTTGGCAACTGCGTCGGGCTTGATGATGGAGAGGGTACGTTCAACTGTGGTTGTCATAGTATTTCCTGATGCTTACAAATAAAAAACGAAAAGCCGACGATTTTAGCCGTTAAGTGCGGCTATTACGCGCGATTCGATGGCATCCACCTCGCCCATGCCGTCCACAGTACGGTATTGGGGTGCATTTTCAGGCTCTTTGGCGGCCCATTCGGAATAGTAAGCGATTAGAGGGCGTGTTTGGGCACTGTACACATCCAGACGTTTTTTGACAGTTTCTTCCTTGTCATCCTCACGCTGAACCAGTGGTTCACCCGTCACATCATCCACACCCTCGACTTGAGGGGGATTGAAGGTGACATGGTAAGTGCGTCCCGAAGGGGGGTGCGAGCGGCGACCACTCATGCGTTCAACGATAGCACTAAAGGGTACGTCAATTTCAACCACATAATCCAACGCCACACCCGCAGCCTTCATCGCATCTGCTTGTGGAATCGTGCGTGGAAAACCATCAAACAAAAAGCCATTGACACAATCGGGTTGGGTAATACGTTCTTTTACCAAATTGATAATCAAATCATCGCTGACTAAACCGCCAGCTTCCATGACTGTTTTCGCCTGCAAACCCAACTCAGTACCCGCTTTCACCGCAGCACGCAACATATCGCCCGTAGAAATTTGTGGAATAGCATATTTTTTACAAATAAATGCCGCTTGTGTCCCTTTACCTGCACCCGGCGCACCCAACAAAATAAGTTTCATAAAGTCCCCTCAAAAAAATAAATATCAAGAATAGCACGTACTATCTGTACTCTAACTTACAGTCCTACCATCAGTCTTACCGTCAGTATAGAAATACATCTACCGTATCCAAGGAGAAGCATTTATGTCTCATCGTGCCACCAAAATCGTTGCAACCCTAGGTCCATCGTCCAGTGACCCCGCGTTATTAGAGGAAATGATTCGCTCCGGTGTCAATGTCGTGCGCTTGAACTTTAGCCACGGTAAGGCACAAGACCATATCGACCGCGCTGCAATGGTACGCGAAGCCGCCAAACGTGCAGGGCGCGAAGTGGCGATCATGGCGGATTTACAAGGTCCCAAAATTCGGGTTGGCAAATTTGCTGAAGGAAAAATTTTCCTAGAACCCAATCAAAAATTCACTTTGGATGCAACCCGTACCGAATTGGGCGATATTCACGCCGTGGGTTTAGATTACAAAGCCCTGCCGCGTGAAGTGAAAGCAGGCGATGTATTGCTGCTCAATGACGGCTTAATCGTCCTCACCATAGATGCAATCAAAGGGGAAGCGATTCATACCACCGTTAAATTGGGGGGTGAACTTTCTAATAACAAAGGCATCAACAAACAAGGCGGCGGTTTGAGCGCTCCCGCACTCACAGCCAAGGATATGGAGGATATTCGTACCGCCATGAGTTTCCAAGCCGATTACGTGGCAGTAAGTTTCCCCAAAAATGCCACCGATATGGAAATGGCACGCCAGCTTTGCAATGTTGCCGCAGCCGATTACCACCACAAACCCGGATTGATTGCCAAAATCGAACGTGCCGAGGCGATTCCTAAACTGTTAGAAATTTTGCTCGCCAGCGATGGCATCATGGTGGCGCGGGGTGATTTGGCAGTGGAAGTCGGTAATGCAGCGGTTCCCGGATTGCAAAAGCGCATGATTAAATTGGCGCGTGAACATGATCGCGTGGTCATTACCGCCACACAGATGATGGAATCCATGATTACCAACCCCGTTCCCACCCGCGCCGAAGTGAGCGATGTCGCCAATGCGGTGTTGGATGGAACCGATGCGGTCATGCTTTCCGCCGAAACAGCAGCAGGTAAATATCCGCTTGAAACCATTATCGAAATGGCAAAAATTTGTGCTGCTGCCGAAGCGCATCAAGACATTGAGCTGGAAGCCGATTTCACCGGTAAAACCTTTGCCCGTATCGACCAAGCCATTGCAATGGGTGCATTATTCACCGCCCACCACATGGGGGCAAAAGCGATTGTTGCCATGACTGAAAGCGGCTCTACACCCTTATGGATGAGCCGTCACCTGATTCGTGTGCCGATTTATGCGTTGACTTCGCAAATTCGCACACAACGCAAAATGGCGCTGTATCGCAATGTACGCCCCCTGTTCATCGATACCAGCGCCGACCGTGATACCGCATTGCAGCAAGCAGAAAAGCATCTGAAAGACCGAGGTATTGTTCATTCCAACGATGTGTATGCCATTACGTGCGGCGAACCGATGGGTTCTCCGGGTGGAACCAATATGCTCAAAATCTGCAAGGTGGAATAAGGTAGCCTAGATAAGTTAGCCTAGGTAAAATTCTCGTCCACTCCCGTTATTCCCGAAATTCCCGGAATTCCCATTAACTTACGAAAAAATCAGGAAAATTACTATGGCACTCGTTTCCATGCGCGAATTGCTCGACCACGCTGCGGTCAATGGCTACGGCATTCCCGCTTTCAATGTCAACAACTTAGAGCAAGTCCAAGCCGTGATGGAAGCGGCGAAAGAAGTCGGCGCTCCCGTCATTTTGCAAGCCAGCGCGGGCGCTCGCAAATACGCGGGTGAGCATTTCATCAAGTACCTGATTCAAGCGGCGGCGGAAGCGTATCCCAACATCCCGTTGGTGATGCACCAAGACCACGGCACTTCGCCCCAGATTTGCCAAGGTGCGGTCGATTTGGGCTTTGGCTCGGTGATGATGGACGGCTCGTTGCGCGAAGATGGCAAAACCCCCGCCGATTTCGCCTATAACGTCGAAGTGACCAAAAAAGTGGTCGCACTGGCGCACAAAGTCGGCGTTACGGTAGAAGGTGAATTGGGTTGCTTGGGTTCACTCGAAACCGGTGAAGCCGGTGAAGAAGACGGTATCGGCGCAGTGGGCAAATTGAACCACGACCAAATGTTGACCGACCCCGAAGAAGCCGCCCGCTTCGTGCAAGAAACCCAGTTGGACGCATTGGCAATCGCCATCGGAACCAGCCACGGCGCGTACAAATTCACCCGTCCGCCTACAGGCGATGTGTTGGCGATTAGCCGCGTGAAAGCAATCAACGCCCGCATTCCCAACACCCATTTGGTGATGCACGGCTCATCTTCCGTGCCGCAAGATTTGCTCGCCATCATCAACCAATACGGCGGAAAGATGAAAGAAACGTATGGCGTTCCCGTTTCGGAAATCCAAGAAGCGATTAAATACGGCGTGCGCAAAATCAATATCGACACCGATATTCGCTTGGCAATGACCGGAGCCGTGCGCAAATTCTTGGCAGAAAACCCCGAAAAATTCGATGCCCGCGAATGGCTCAAACCCGCGCGTGAAGCGGCTAAAGCCTTGTGCAAACAACGCTATTTGGAATTCGGTTGCGAAGGTCAAGGCGCAAAAATCAAAGGTCACAGCTTGCAAGTGATTGCCGCCCAGTATGCGCGGGGTGAATTGGCACAGGTCGTTCAATAATGGTTTTCTCTTCTTCTGTACATACATCCGACCTTACGTCGTTACCGCTTTTGGCACGCGGCAAGGTGCGCGATAACTACGCCGTGGGCGAGGATCGCATCCTCATGGTGGCCAGCGACCGCTTGAGTGCGTTCGATGTCATCATGAGTGAGCCAATTCCTGAAAAAGGCAAGTTATTGACGCAAATGGCGCTTTTTTGGTTTGACCAAATCGGCGCTAAAGGATTGAACCTGTGCCCCATCCACCTGACGGGCGATGCTCCTGAAAGTGTAGTGACTCCCGCAGAGCTGGCGCAGGTTAGCGGGCGATCCATGCTCGTAAAGCGCTTGAAACCTTTGCCTGTAGAAGCGGTGGTACGCGGCTATTTGGCGGGTAGCGGTTGGAAGGAATACCAAGAAAACAGCGCGGTTTGCGGTGTGCCGTTGCCCGCTGGTTTGAAGAACGCCAGCAAGTTGCCCGAACCGATTTATACCCCCGCCGCCAAAGCTGCGGTCGGTGACCACGATGAGAACATCACGTTCGAGAAAACCGTGGAAATGATTGGCCTCGATTTAGCCACCCGCATCCGCGATATTTCGATTGCGATTTATAAAGCCGCCAGCGAAATCGCCCTCCAAAAGGGCATCATCATCGCCGATACGAAGTTTGAATTTGGTTTGGATGCCGATGGCACGCTCACGCTGATGGATGAGGTGCTTACGCCCGATTCCTCCCGCTTTTGGCCACAAGAAAGCTACGAGGAAAGTTTCCAAAAGGGCATCAATCCCCCCAGCTACGACAAGCAATTTGTCCGCGACTGGTTGGAGCAAGCCCAAGTGGACGGCAAGCCGTGGAATAAAACCCCACCCGCGCCGCACGTCCCCGACGAGGTGATTGCCCGCACCGCAGCCAAGTACCAAGAAGCGTTGGAACGGCTGACTTCAGCAACATAAGCAAACAAAAACCAAAAGCCCCTAGGGGCTTTTGATATGTTTCTAGGTTTGATTTACACTAAATCAATTTCTAATTTATTCTAGAAATAATATACAACGCAATTTTTTGCGTTAAATCAAATCCAAGTAATTTCTCAATCCATAAATACTTCCCGAAGGGATTAACATCTAAAACCCAGTAAGAATCATCGTTATCCACGCAAACATCAATACATGCATACTCTAAATCCAACGCCGACATTAAATCACGAATATCTGATTTAAAATCATCACTTATGTCAATTACCTCATGAATCGTATTAGGCAAATCGTAAGCACGCCAATCAACTGCACCATAAACTGAATTTGTAGCATCAATCTTAAATGCGAAGATGTCGCCTCCAATTACAACCAACCTTAAATCATACTTTTTGTCAATAAATTTTTGTAAAAATAACGGACATTGGTGTTCTTCTTCATATTTAGAAAAATCTGATTCAGCAACCTTTGTGGTTAAAAGCATAGTTTTTTCTTTTTTATAAAACAATTGCAATTGATGCAGAGTTTTTAAAACATTACTATCTTTCAATTTCAAAAACTCATGTATTTTTAGTTTTGAGTTGCCAATAAATGAAATAGGAACATTCAATCCCAATCTTTTTGCCACAAAAAGAAATTTAACTTTATTTTGATTCTCAATCGCCAATGTAATTGATGACTGAATCAATGCTTTTCTTTCAGCGAGTATAGAGTAGAAGCCAAACAAGCATTCCCTCCAAGAATAAAACCAAAATTTCTGCTCCTGCGAAGAAAAGCTATTTTCCATAACAAACATTGGTGACATACAAAATGCCACTTTTATTGAGCTTGCAAAAAACTCCTTACCTCGTTGATATATAGCCAAATCAGCTTCATCACCAGAACTACAAAAATAAAAACTTGTATTAAGTAGCGAATCTCTAGTTGTTGAAAATATTTCACACAACTCTCCATTCAGCACAATACTTTTTCTTAACTCAATTAAATGAGGGTCTATTTCATCACCAATCAGTAAAATCATAATTCCACCAAAAAAAATAGCACCTATGAAGATGCTATTGTAAAAATACTCTACTCAATTATTCGTTTGTATAGTCATCAGCCTTATTTTTACCAGAAAACGTAGCTGTCTGGAGATTCGTCTCATCCAATTTTTCAGCAGGAGTCCAAATCCAAAGCTGCTCCATATCAATACTTGCAGGTTCAGTCAAAAACTCGATCGTAAATGCTTTTTCCATACACTTTTCCTTCAAAAAAATTAAAAACGAGCTCACATTGTAAGAAGAATTGTATTAACAAAAAATTTGTTACATTTTTTTACAAAATATCAAATGCACTACCTATTCATAACTAATTCATTCTACACAAGTGCTTACCTTCACCCCAGCACTATGGGAGAGGGTAGCAACTTTCCATAGTGCGTTACCATGCCACAATCTTTACAACCCAACCAGCACGGAAGGTAAAACTATGTACCAAGCTATTGAAGCGATTTCCAGAGCGGGTGTTATTCATCCGTTGGAGGCAGTGGAGTTTGATGAAAATGAGTATGTTGTCATTCTTCGCCTCTCCAAAACTTATACCGCAGCAGCTATCTCGCCCAAACCCTCTGCCGACTGGCGACGTTGGGCTGGCGTATTGAAAAACTCGCCCAACTTAAACGAAGACCCTGTAGCTATTCAACACACTATGCGTCATGGGTAGTGGTTCACCTAAGTTATGAGTGATATATAATTTGATTATTATGATAATAGATAAAATCATCCATGAATGTCGCTCGTGTGAAAGCCAAACCATTATTAAAAATGGATTTTCTCCTAGTGGGAAGCAAAAGTATATCTGCAAGCACTGTGGATACAATGGTGTGATAAACCCTCAACAAGGGTATTCCGAAGAAGAAATAGAGGAAATTATCAATGCCTATCTTGAGCGTCCGAGCATGAGAGGAATTAGTCGTATTTTCGGAGTCAGTCGAAATACACTTTCCAAGTGGTTAAAAAAAATTCCATTCAAACGAAGAAATAGAGGACACCTTATTGCCGTCTGAAGAAGAGGATATTTTGGAATTAGATGAGGTTTGCTCCTTTGTCAAGGAGAGAAAAAATAAAAAGTGGCTATGGGTTGCATTATGTCGTAGAACCCGACAAGTTGTCGCCTATATCATAGGAGACCGTAGTGAACGTAGTTGTCGAGAACTTTGGGAGGTGATACCTGAAAAGTATAAAAACCTTCACAGTTATAGTGATTTTTGGGATGCTTATCGAAAGATATTTCCAGTTGAAACACATCGTAGTGTTGGGAAAGAATCAGGTGAAACTAATCATATCGAACGATGGAATAATACACTTCGCCAGCGACTAGGACGATACACCAGAAAAACCTTATCTCTCTAAATCAGAATTCTTCCACTATGTGGTTACACACTTATTTGTTCGGAAATACAATTTATCTAAAACATAATGGAATGAACCACTACCCATCATACAACGGCAATCGTGGTGATGTAGTTTTCGGTAGCGTACGATTAGTTCATTCTGAAGAATGATTTAGATGATAAGCCGTCTATTTCTGTATCCTCTCCTCCTTGGAATACATAACTGTCAATACCAAATCATTATTCAAGGCTGAATCCAATGCCGCAAAAAATGCCGATTCTGGCGTAAATTCCAGCGGAACGGCGAGCGCATCGGGTGCTATTTGCCATAGTTTGGCGGCATCTTTTTCGGTACAAATCAGCCTGTAGCGCTTATTTAGTGTGCGCTGGTAGCTATTAAAATCATAGTGATCTGGTAATTCAATCGTTTTAGCGATGGGCACATCGCGCTCCCGCAGCATGG
>JBDKGR010000087.1:0-11135 GCA_039798085.1 Pseudomonadota bacterium | reverse complement strand
GGGTATTACATTTTGTTGGATTGGTTGGATTTCCCCAATCTACACGAACGCGCCGGAGAAGCTGCCCGTACTTGGCTAAGGCGCACGCTGCTGGGTTGGGAGATTCCCGATGCAGAACCTTTTTCAATAACACAACGCCGTGCCTTGATTGTGTTTGCTCTCCTAACTTGGATATACCGTCTGGTGGTTTTTTTAGGGATTGCGGTGGCGGTTTATTTGATGTTTTTCAAACTACTGGGGATATTTTTGCTCCTAGTGGAATTGGTTTGGTTTGTTATACGCCCTATTACTTCGGAGCTTTCCGTGTGGTGGGCGCGACGAGGAGAAATCGTGCCACAACGTCGAAAAATCATCGGTTTTATCCTCATGGGTTTGATTGGATTGACCTTAGTACCTTGGTCGTTTGATGTCCATGCTCCGGCTGTAGCGTATGCACAACGGCAGCAATTTGTTTATAGCCCTTTTCCAGCGCGTTTGTCATCGGTTCATGCGGCGGGTACGGTCAAGGCGGGTGAAACATTGGCGCAATTTGAATCGCCTGATTTGTTAGCGCGAGGCGTAGGTATTGCGGCAGTGGCTACATCGTTGGAGCGTCGGCTGACAGGGTTAAGTGCAGAAGATGATGGAAAATCCCAGCAAGCCGCCACCAGCCAGCGTTTGCAAGAGCAGTTAGCCGAAGCGAATAGTATCCAAGAAGAAGTGGGTCGGTTACAAATTGCCGCAGAATTTGATGGAGTTTGGCGTGATGTGGATGCAACCCTCTTGCCCGGCACATGGGTGGGTGCGAAGTATCCCTTAGGTATTGTGACCGATACCCGCCACTGGATTGCCAATGTGTACGTTGAACAATCCCAACTGATGCGGATTGAAGTGGGTGGTAAAGCCCTGTTTTATCCGGGCAATGGATTCAGCGGAATCACGGCTACAGTGACCGATATTGACACCACACGGGTGGTCAGGCTGTCGCATATTTTGTTGGATGCACAACATGGTGGTGTAATCGCCACGCAACCCACCGGAGACCGCCAAGGAACACCCACGAAAGCCTTGTTTCGTGTGCGTTTGGCGTTGGATCACCCCTTGGACCCTGCACGAGAAACGGTCGGACACGCCACACTCAACGGTACGCGCATCAGCTTATTATGGGAAGCTACAAAACAAGGCTTGGCGGTGTTGATTCGGGAAAGTGGTTTTTAGGCAAAGGGTTAATCCCGATTCAAAATTGTGTTCTATTTTGTTACAGTCGGATTTATCAATGATGAAAGGCAAATGCCGAATCTACGATGGACGAAGAGCCGAGGAGACGCGGCAAGTAAAAAAAGAACACAACAACCCCCAACACCATGAGGCGGTTTTTAAAGAAGCACTGGCACAATGCTAGTGCTTTTTTTTGCTTTTGTTGCTTTTGTATCGCCATTTTTAGTGAACCACCACAATGAACCTACGTCTTCAAACCGTTGATACCACCCGCATTAACGATACCCGTATTAGCGGTGTTCGCCCCCTCATCACGCCTGCATTGCTAGAAGAGCATTTACCCGCAAATGACGATGCCAAAATTTTGGTAGAAGAGAGCCGCCATGCGATTGCTAATATCCTGCATGGTAAAGATGATCGCTTGCTGGTGGTGGTTGGGCCTTGCTCGATTCATGATCATGAGCAGGCGATGGATTACGCTTGGAAATTGAAGGAAAGCACCCGTGATTTCAATGATGATTTACTGGTGGTGATGCGGGTATATTTTGAAAAACCGCGCACCACGGTCGGCTGGAAAGGGTATATCAACGATCCGCATTTGGATGGCAGCTTTGCCATTAATGAAGGATTGGATATGGCACGGCGCTTGTTATTGGATATTTTGGCGATTGATATGCCCGTAGGAACCGAGTTTTTGGATTTGCTGTCGCCCCAATTTATTAGCGATTTGGTCAGTTGGGGGGCGATTGGCGCACGTACCACCGAGAGCCAAAGCCATCGCCAACTTGCCAGTGGTTTATCGTGTCCCGTAGGGTTCAAAAATGGAACGGATGGTGGGGTCAAAGTGGCTACCGATGCCATGCAAGCCGCCCAAGCTCCCCATGCTTTTATCGGGATGACCAAAATGGGACAAACCGCTATTTTTGAAACGCGCGGCAATACCGATTGCCATATTATTTTGCGCGGCGGCAAACAACCCAATTACCATGCTTCGGATGTGGATGCGGCGTGTGCTTTGCTCAAAGCAGCGGGTTTGCGCGAACAAGTCATGATTGATGTATCCCATGCCAATAGCAGTAAACAACACGATCGCCAAATTGTGGTGGCGGGTGATGTCGCTTCACAAATTGCAGCAGGCGATACCCGTATCACCGGCATCATGATTGAAAGCCACTTGCAAGAAGGACGGCAGGATATACAGCCCGGTGTCGCACTCCAAAAGGGTGTATCGGTAACCGATGCGTGTATCAGCATGGCACAAACCATTCCCGTATTGCAGCAATTAGCCGCTGCGGTGAGAACACGCCGTGCCATTACTGATTAACCGATTAACGATTTTCTGGTAATTCAATCTTGACTTCCAAGACTTCAAAATTATCTTGGCGTTCCAGATTGACCCGAATATCGTGCGGATTGATTTTGACGTATTTGCTAATCACAATCAGCAACTCGGCTTGAAGGGCGGGAAGATAGTCCAGCTCGGTTTCCATAGCAGAGTGCTTGGTGCGTTCGCGTGCAAGGATAATTTGCAGTCGCTCCTTGGCTACGTTGGCGGATTTTTTCTTTTCGCCCAGAAAAAAAGCGAGAACCGACATTTACCTTACTCCAAAAAGGCGTTGCAAAAAACCTTGCTTTGGTACTTCGATAAATCGCATGGGTTTATTTGCACCAAAAAAACGATCCACCACATCCGTATAGGCTTCGGATACATCGGTTTCACGCAAATGAATCACCGCAACCCCTTGGTTGGATGCTTGTAAAACCGATTCGCTTTCAGGAATCACCCCCACCAAAGGAATGCGTAAAAGCTCTTGAATATCTTCTAACGAGAGCATTTGCTTTTGACCGACGCGCGTCGGGTTGTAACGGGTAATGAGTAAATGCTCTTTAACGGGTTCTAAACCTTCTATGGCACGTTGGGTTTTGCTCGCAAGCATTCCCAAAATGCGATCAGAATCGCGCACCGAAGATACTTCCGGGTTGGTTACCACAATGGCATCATCGGCAAAGTGCATTGCCATCATGGCACCGGTTTCAATGCCAGCGGGTGAATCGCACACAATGTATTCAAAATCCATCGCAGCCAATTCAGTAAGAACACGCTCTACACCTGCTTTGGAGAGGGCATTTTTATCCCGAGTTTGAGAGGCAGCTAGGATGTAAAGATTTTCACATTGCTTGTCTTTAATCAGTGCTTGGTTCAAATTGGCTTCGTTGTTGATGACGTTAATCAAGTCATACACCACGCGGCGTTCGCAACCCATGATAAGGTCAAGATTGCGCAACCCCACATCAAAATCAATCACGGCGGTTTTATGTCCACGCAAGGCTAAACCCGTAGAAAAGCTCGCACTGGTGGTGGTTTTCCCCACGCCGCCTTTGCCGGATGTCACCACAATAATTCTGGCCATATAGTTACTTGTTATGTGTTAGTTGGTTATTACGGAGTGCATTATTTATTCAACGGTTCAAAAATCATACGTTCTTGCCCATCGTTGCTAAGATAGATTTGTGCCGGTTTTCCTTGGATGTCGGCGGGTAAAGGATATTCACTCGTGCGGTAGATGCCTGCAATGGCAATCAGTTCTGGTTCTAAATGGAGGGAAAAAATCCGCGCACCCGTGTTTCCTCGGATACCTGCAAGGGCTTTCCCGCGCAAGGGCGCATAGACATGGATACTGCCATCCGCCATCACTTCAGCACCAGAATTGACCATCGCCAACACCACCAAATCCGAATCATGTGCATAGATTTTTTGCCCCGACCGTACCGGTTTATCTACAATCATCGCATTGGTCATGGTGGTGCGAGGGGGGATGGTGGTAATGGTTGGAGGAGATGCCACCACAGATAACTCGGGTGGTTGTGTCACGGTACTCCAATCACTCCAGTCAAGCGGAACTTCTACCAATCCATGTTGTGCTGCCACTAATTGCGTTTCTACGCCCCCTCCCTTGATCGCAATGGGGATGATTTTGCAAGAACGCAGTGCGTGCAGCAGGGAATCCCAGTCCAGTTGATGGGCGTTGATTTTTTTCTCATCCAATGACGATAAATCAAGAATCACGACATCCCGATCAAAAAAATCGGAATTTTCGCTATTTACTCCAAATTTTTGCAATATTTCGGCAGCAATAGCTTTCCAATCGCTCGATCGCAGTTGCAATGCAATCAACGGTAGGAGCGTACTTTTTATTTCAAAAAGGGCTGGCATATTCAAACATTACATCCATCACATCCATCACATCCATGACCAAATGACTACACATCGTCCGTTACTTACCCAGATACCATTGAATGAATCCTTTAGCGATAAAACCCACCATGCCAAAGGATAGCCCTAGGAAAATGATAAAAGTTCCAAACTTGCCGGCTTTGGACCGCCACGCCAGATTGCCCACAATAAACAGCATATACAGCATGAGCGCACCCAAACAAAAAGTGAGACCAAAATGCGCAATTTGCTCTTCGGTATAACCAAACATATCTTCTCCACCTTCTTCGCTTTCTTGGACTTTCTTGGACTTTCCAAGTGTATCGGCATACTGCCACCAGACTACCTTACTACACCGGATAAAAAATGTTGAAAAACCTGACGATTTATCGACTCCGTTCGATGCTACCAACATCTAGCGAATTGGAGAATGCGTTATCGCAATACGTCTTTTCCCCTTGCGGCGCAACGCAAGAAAAATCGGTGGGTTTTATACCACCACGCGGTCATGAACACGGTGCATTGTTGGAAATTGTGAATCAGCAATGGATGCTTTTGTTGCATATAGAAACAAAAGTATTGCCCCGCTCCGTAGTGAAGCGCAAAGTGTTAGCAGAAATGGATGCGATTGAAGCCACGACCGGACGCAAACCCGGGAAAAAAGAGCGGCGTGCTTTGGAAGACGATGCACGTTTGGCGCTCTTGCCACAAGCCTTTGCCAAAGAAGCCGATGTGCGGGTATGGATTGATCCGCAAGCCCGATTCGTATGTACCGATGCAGGCAGCCACACCAAAGCGGATGAGGTAATGACATGGCTCATTAAAGCCGTACACGGGTTGGAAGCGCCATTACTCCATACCCAAACCTCACCTGCGGCGGCGATGGCACATTGGCTTTCTACGCACGATGCACCGATGGGTTTTAGCGTCGATAGAGAATGCGAACTAAAAGCCACCGATGAATCCAAAGCCGTGGTACGTTATGCCCACCATGCCTTGGATACGGATGAAGTGAGCCAGCATATCGCCCTTGGAAAAATGCCCACGCGCTTGGCGATGACGTGGCAAGACAGCGTTTCTTTTGTGCTAACCGAAGGTTTGCAACTCAAAAAAATCGCGTTTTTACACGATGGCGATGCTGGCAATAGGGCTACCGATAAAGAAGAAGATGCGTTCGATGCGAATGTGATGCTAGCTACCGGAGCATTGCAACAACTTATTCCCAATTTGATCGAAGCGCTAGGGGATGAGCTGGTATCAGACCCCGTTTAAGCCCATGCCGCCAAGGTGGTACGCATTTTTTTGAGGGCAGCCACTTCAATTTGGCGGATACGCTCGGCGCTTACCCCGTATTCGGCGGCTAAATCGTGCAATGTCATCCCGCCGCTGCTGTCATCGGCGACTTTGAGCCAACGTTCTTCCACAATTCGTCGGCTGCGGGCATCGAGTTGCTCCAGTGCTGCTGCAATGCCATCGCTCGCCATCAAATCGCGCTGGTGATTTTCAATCATGGTCAGCGGTTCGTGCGTGGTGTCGCTCAAATAGGCGATGGGGCCCCATGTTTCTTCCCCATCGTTATGGGGGCTGGGGTCTAGCAACACATCGCCTCCCGCCATACGGGATTCCATTTCGATCACTTCTTCGGGCTTAACGTGCAGCTCCTGCGCCATTTGCGCTACTTGCTGTGGATTTAAGCTGGGGTTGGCATGGTTCTCGGCACTTTGAAAACGCTGCTTCATTGAACGCAGATTGAAAAACAATTTACGTTGCGCTTTGGTGGTTGCTACTTTCACCATGCGCCAGTTTTTCACAATGTATTCGTGAATCTCGGCTTTAATCCAATGCAGAGCGTAGCTGACCAAACGCACGCCTTGATCGGGATCAAAGCGCTTAACGGCTTTCATCAACCCGATATTGCCTTCTTGAATCAAATCACCTTGCGGCAAACCGTAGCCCACGTATTGGCGCGATACGGATACCACCACCCGCAAATGCGATAACACCAATTTGCGAGCGGCTTCTACATTGTTATCGGTTCTTAACTGGTGGGCGAAGCGTTGTTCTTCTTCAAGGGTTAGCAAAGGGAAGCGGTTCACTGCGGCAATGTACGCATCCAAATTACCCAGCGACGGTAGCATCGACCACCCATTCAAGGAACGGGTTGTTGTAGTCGCAGTAGCGGTAGCAGTAGCAGTAGCACTAGCGGTAGCAGTAGCAGTAGCAGTAGCACTAGCGGTAGCAGCAATAGCAATGAGGGACATAGTATGAACTCCTTATGTATCCTATCCACATCTTTCATGTGCCTTCATATTAGCACTCTCTTAGTATGAGTGCTAATAAGGGGTAATAAAGGGTAATAAAGGATAATTCCCACTGCATTAGGAGATAGCTTATTTCTTCCCATTACCATTACCATTACCGTTCTCATCAATCGTTGTCTCTTGAGGTAACGCTGCTGACCAGTGTGTTTATTGTTGCTGCCTGTGGTTTGGTTTATGAACTCACCGCTGGGGCACTTGCATCGTATGTACTGGGCGATTCGGTTCTCCAGTTTTCTACCATCATTGGCAGTTATTTGTTTGCGATGGGGATTGGTTCGTGGTTATCCCGTTTTTTTGACCGGCAGCTGACGGCGCATTTTTTGCGCATCGAATTGATGGTGGCGTTGATGGGCGGATTTATGCCCGCCATACTCTTTTTGGTGAATGCGTACAGCCCCAATGCCTTTCGCCCTTCGGTTTATGGCATGGTTTTAGGGGTTGGCATTTTGGTGGGGCTGGAAATTCCCTTGGTGATGCGTATTTTGAAGCGCGAAGTCGCCCTGAAAAATTTGGTTTCACAGGTTTTGACGTTCGATTATTTGGGCGCATTGGCGGTATCGGTCGCGTTTCCGCTGGTATTGGTACCCCAACTGGGTTTGATTCGGACGGGTTTGTTTTTTGGATTCTTGAATGCTGCGGTGGCCGTATGGGCACTGTGGATTTTTCGCCATGAACTGCGTCGCTTCACCGCCCATGCCATTGCCTGCGGTGTCAGCATTGCGGCGTTGTCGGTGGGGTTTGTGGGGGCGGATCACATTACCACCTTGGCGGAAGATAAGCTCTACCACGAGCGCGTGGTGTTGGCAGAGGCCTCGCCGTACCAACGCATCATTGTGACCTCTGGAAAAACCGGATACAAACTCTTTTTGAATGGCAATTTGCAGTTTGCCGAGCGCGACGAATACCGTTACCACGAAGCGCTGGTACATCCCGCTATGTCGGCGTATGGCGCTCCGAGAAACGTGGCGGTGTTGGGCGGGGGCGATGGGATGGCGGTGCGCGAGATTTTGAAATACCCCAGCGTTCAACGCATCACCTTGGTGGAGCTTGACCCGCACATGACCCAAATGTTTGCCGAAAATCCCGCAATGGTGCGTTTGAATGCCCATGCGCTGCAATCACCCAAAGTTCACATCCTCAATCAAGATGCTTTTGGCTGGTTGCAGGACGATGCAAAGTCGGGTGAGATGTTTGATGTCATCATTGTGGATTTCCCCGACCCCACCAATTTTTCCATCGGCAAACTCTATACGCAGAGTTTTTATGCCTTGCTTGCACAGCGATTATCGGCAAGCGGTTATGCCGTGGTTCAAACGACATCGCCCTTGGTCGCGCGTAAAAGTTTTTGGACGGTTGCGACGACCATCGAATCCGTAGGCTTGAAAGCCACGCCCTACCACGCCAATGTGCCAAGTTTTGGCGAATGGGGTTATATCATCGCCAGCCATCGCCCTTGGCATCTGCCCGACCCCAGCGCATTGCCAAGCGGATTGCGCTTTTTGAACCATGCCACCTTATCCGTATTATTGGATTTTCCATCCGATATGAGCCGCGTTCCCACCGAGGTAAATCGCCTTTCCAATCAGGTGTTGGTATCGACTTACGAGCAAGAATGGGGCAAGGTAGGACAGTGATAGCCGTGATAGATCACCAGCGTCGCCGATTTTTGTCCTTCAGTTTGGCGGCTTCGGCTTCGGCATCGACTTCGGCATTGCTAGCGGGGTGCGA
Organism: Pseudomonadota bacterium; assembly: GCA_039798085.1. Taxonomy (GTDB): domain Bacteria; phylum Pseudomonadota; class Gammaproteobacteria; order Burkholderiales; family Burkholderiaceae_C; genus Allorhodoferax. The sequence goes on along the minus strand of JBDKGR010000087.1, from coordinate 2,675 downwards.
TTATGCGGCAGGAGATTCGCCTACGTCCCATATTGTGGGTGGATTTAGCAACAACGCCTTATTCGAGCGAGGTCATGCAAACCCTGCAAACCCTGCGAACCCTGCAAATCTTTCGATTAGTCCCTCGGTTGTTCGCAAAACCCGCGTGCTGATTGCCGGAGGTGGCGTAGCTGGATTGGCAGCAGCACGGTCGCTGCGGCTGCAAGGCATCGACGATTTTGCCCTGCTGGATTTGCAAGACAACGCGGGTGGCAATAGCCAAGGCACGCACATTGGGGGGATTGCGTGTCCACAAGGGGCGCATTATTTGCCGTTGCCCAGTGATGATGCGCCGGAAATCCAAAATCTCCTCGAAGAACTCGGCTTGCGACAGCGCATCAACGGACGCTGGCAATACGATGAACGCCACCTTTGCCATACCCCACAAGAGCGTTTATTTTTCAACGGTCATTGGCAAGAAGGTTTGCTGCCGGTACAGGGCGTAGAACCGCGAACGCTGCAACAATACACCCATTTTTCCCGTTTGGTGGAACATTTTCGCCAAACGACCCGCTGGACGATTCCGGTACAAAAATCGTCGCTAACGCCCGTCCATCAAGCATTAGCAGCTATTACTTTTGTAGCATGGTTAGACCGTGAAAAGCTCACCGATGGGTATTTGCGTTGGTATTTGGATTATTGTTGTCGTGACGATTATGGTGCGGGGATTGGTACCGTATCGGCATGGGCGGGGATTCATTATTTTGCCAGTCGCCACGGTTTTCACGCTCCCAGCGGGATGGAGTCGGTGGAGCGCGAGGGGCTTCTAACTTGGAATCAAGGCAATGCGTGGCTTACCGAGCGCCTCGCTGCCCCCTTGGGCAAGCGTTGGTATCCCCACCGTGTGGTACTGCGCATTGCCCATCGCAAGCACCATGCTGAGGTGGATGTGTTCAACCCCCTTGAGCAACGCATCGAACGCTGGCAAGCCGACCGCGTGATTGTGGCGCTGCCGATTTTTGTTGCCGCCCGTGTGGTCGAAAATCCGCCCGATTTTTTGCGCCATGCCGCACGGCGGACACTGTATTCACCGTGGTTGGTGGCGAATATCCACATCGCTAAAGCCTTAGAGGATCGCCCATCGGACGCGCCACCGAGTTGGGATAACGTAATTTACGACCCCCATTCCACCCAAGGGCTAGGGTATGTGGATGCAAGCCACCAAAATTTGCATCCCGTAGCGGGCGCGACAGTGCTAACCCATTACCGTGCGTTGTCCGACCGTCGGGTGCTGTTGCAAACCCCGTGGACTGCATGGCGTGACCGCATTGTGGCGGAGCTTTCTGTACCCCACCCCGATGTGGCAAGCAAAATCACCCAAATCCACATCACCCGCTATGGTCACGCTATGGCGATTCCGGTTCCGGTTTCGCACTCAGAACCGCCTATTGTGCCGCTCCCATTTGAGCGGTTACGCTTCGCCCACAGCGATTGGGCGGGTTATTCCATCTTTGAAGAAGCGTTCACGATGGGACATAACGCGGCGCAATTCACGCCCCCCAAACGCCGATAGTCCATCCGGCATGGGTTTCTTGTTTGTGCCAAATACGTTCATCCCACGGGCTGTTGGGACGACGGTCAAAAACAATCAGATGCGCTTCATTCGCCCCGATGTTTTGGGCGTAATCCACCGTTTGCGGAATTCCAAGATTCAGCACCGCATCTAAACTCCCTTTCTTCCAGAGTTTCAATTCTAAAATAATGCGCTGCACTTCGCCGAAATACCCTTTTTCTTCATCCACCGGCCATTCAATAAACAAATCGGTACGCTTGCGCCCTAATCCATATTCACGGTTAATCCGTCCGCCACCGTTCACGATACGTTGCAAAAACGCTTGCATCAATAATTGCGGTCCTGCTTCTTTGAAACTAAATCCATCCAGCCACGCATCCGAATGCTCTCGAAAGAATTGTTGAAAGGCTTCCAACAATTTGGGAATATCGAGTTTTCGTTCCGGCGTTAAAAACCACGGCTGTGGATAATGCAAAACGGTTTGAATCGGTGACGTAATTTCGCGCGGCAACACTTCACGGTAAATCCGATTAGAAATCGTTAATTCGGGGCGGGTACGAATCAAACCCAAATCTTCGACGTATTGCAAATCATCTTCAGGGAAGCGTTCGCTGACATCTTCCCCTGAAAGCATAGCACTCACAATACGGCTGACGCGCGTTTCCCGCAGTTTGTCCGATAACGCATCCAAGTGCGTGGCACGGCTGTAAATCAACCGTTCACGGGCTTTTTTGTATTGTTCTAGGGAAATCGAGGTGCGGCGGTCGCGGGCAGATTTATCTTTCCACGTACATTCATATCCCAACGCATTGACCAACCACGGCTGACCTTCGGTATCTAACCACAATTCATTCCAAATGGCATGATCAAATAATTGTCCGGTTTCTTCAGAATGTTGTTTCCACAATTCGATGGTTTCTTCTTTATTGAAATTGCCTAATAGCAACGACTCGGCTTTGATATTAAACGCACTGCCGCCCGTAATAATTTCGTGGTGCGACGTATGAATGCGATAATCCCGCACATCACGCACGCCACATAAAATCACGGTTTGCGGGAAATAAAGAGGGCGTTGGGCATATCCAGCACGAATTTGGCGCAATAAAGAAATTAACGTATCGCC
>JBDKGR010000086.1:0-11274 GCA_039798085.1 Pseudomonadota bacterium | reverse complement strand
GATGCTATAGACGTAATCGTGCGCCGTCAGCTCGCGTTTTTTGCCACCAAAGGCGGGATCATCGGCAAAATAAATGCCTTTTTGAATGCGGATGGTGAAGGTGCGAAAGTGATCGCTAATCTCCGGCATGGCGGTGGCGATGTTGGGCACAATTTTCGCCGGACGCGCCGCATAATCGTAGCGGTAGAGCGATTCAAAAATGTTAGCCGTAATGGTGTGAGAATAAAGGTCAGAAATCTGCGCCGGATCAAATCCGGTTTCCGCAACGGGGAAGGCGTAGCGCAAGGTTTTCGTATGCCCCACTACGGCATTCATGAGCAGGATAAAAATCAATATCAGCTTTTTCATAAGTCTTTATAACGTTTCATCAATTTTTCGTAACATTAAGGACATTGCCATTGTTTATAAAGTAGCAGGGAAGAAAGATAAAAAGATAGAAAGATATAAGGAATGTCATGATGACTGCTACCCTCGCCTCGGAATACCAACGCATTCGCCAGACCAGCGTAGCGATTTGTACCCCACTGGCCCGCGACGATTACCAACTGCAAAGTATGGTCGAAACCAGCCCACCAAAATGGCATTTAGGGCATGTGACATGGTTTTTTGAAACCTTTTTGCTGCAAGCGTTTGTGAAAGATTACCAACCGTTTCACACCGACTACAACTACCTGTTCAATTCTTATTACCAAACCGTCGGCTCGATGCAGCCACGCGCCGAACGCGGCTTGATGTCACGCCCAACGGTGGAGGAAGTCTACGCCTACCGCGCCGCGATTGATACGCGCATACTGGATTTACTGCGCAACGCTAATCCCAGCCAAATGCCGGAAATCGCCACCCGGATCACACTCGGCTTGCACCACGAACAGCAACACCAAGAATTGTTGTACATGGATATTAAGCATAATTTCTGGCGCAACCCCCTGCGCCCGATTTACTTACCCCAAACCTTGCCCGTGCAAGAAGCAACCGCGCTGACATGGGAAACCCGTGACGGTGGCTTAATCGAAAGCGGCTTCAACGGCGGCGATTTCGCCTACGACAACGAGCGTCCGCAGCATAAAGTCTGGCTTGAACCGCACCGCCTCGCATCGCGCCTTACTACCAATGCCGAATACCTCGCTTTCATCAACGATGGCGGCTACCAACGCGCCGAACTCTGGCTGGCAGATGGTTGGTATTACCGCAAACAACACGGTTGGCAAGCGCCGTTGTATTGGGAAAAGCGTGATGGGCAATGGTACGAATTTACCCTGCACGGATTTGAACCGCTCAACCTTGCCGCGCCTGTTGCCCATACCAGCTATTACGAGGCCGATGCCTTCGCCCGCTGGTCTGGTAAACGCTTGCCGCTGGAAGCCGAACTCGAATACAAATTGCGTGAATTACCTATCGCTGGAACTGGCACTGGGACGGGGCATTTCAGCGACCGCAATACCTTCCATCCACAAGCTGGCACGGGGCAACATTACGGCTCGCTGTGGGAATGGACAGCATCGCCCTACACCGCCTACCCACGCTTTCAACCGCTAGAAGGCAGCATGGGCGAATACAACGGCAAATTTATGTGTAACCAGTGGGTATTGCGCGGCGGTGCGTGTGTCACGCCACCCGACCACATTCGCCCTACCTACCGAAACTTTTTTTACCCCCACGACCGCTGGCAGTTCAGCGGTATTCGTCTCGCGGAGAACACATGAATGCCATTTGCCCCCAAGCTACCAAGGTCAGCTTCCACGATTACCAGCCGGAGTTGGACAACTTCCGCCAAACCGTATTGAACGGACTGGCGCACGAATACAAACAGATTCCGCCCAAATTCTTCTACGATGAACGCGGCTCGCAGTTGTTTGAAGCGATTTTGGAGCAACCCGAATACTACGTTCCGCACGTTGAAAAGCAGTTGTACCGTGACTATGCAGTGGAAATAGCAGCGTTAATCGGCAAGGATGCGGTGCTGATCGAACCGGGTAGCGGCAGTTGCGAAAAAATCCAACTGTTGTTGGATGCACTTTCTCCAGCGGCGTATGTGCCGATGGATATTTCCGGCGATTTCTTGCGCCAATCAGCGGCTAACTTGGGCGATGCCTTCCCTTGGCTGCACATTCATGCGGCGTGTTTGGATTTCACCCGTGCATTGCACTTGCCGCACACCGTACCGCAGGGGCGGCGCGTGGTGTTTATTCCCGGTTCAAGCTTGGGTAACTTCGATTTGCCGGATGCGCAGCAGTTTTTATCCCATATCGCGCAACTGGTCGGCAAAGGCGGTGGTTTGTTGATTGGTGTGGATCGCAAAAAAGACAAAGCCGTATTAGAAACCGCGTACAACGATGCAGCGGGCATGACCGCCGCATTCAATCTGAATTTGCTGGTACGCATCAATAACGAGTTGCAAGGCACGTTCGATCTCGATCAATTTGCGCATTACGCCCATTACAACGAGGCAATGGGGCGGATTGAAATGCACCTCACCAGCCTGAAAAATCAAAGCGTGCAGGTGGCGGGCAAAACCTTCCAATTTGCGCAAGGTGAACGCATCCACACCGAAAATTCCTACAAATACCACCCCCACGAATTTGTCACGCTCGCAACGGCGGCTGGCTTCACCTGTGAGCAACATTGGACGGATGAGTCCAATCTCTTCGGCATCTATTACTGCACCGTGTGAGCCGGTCATGCCGACACTTGAAAGCCACTTCCCTGCCCTGCACAAATAGGATGCCGTAACACATTGCCTCGTTGCGTGCCAAGCTCGGTTTGGACAAGCCCGTATGGGAGCAATGATAGATAACCTTATCCCCCCAACACTTCCCATCGCTCCAACGCGGCGAACAATTCATCGTCGATTTGGGCGTTGCGCTGCGTGAGTTGCAGGGCGCGGGCGGAATCGGTGGCGAAGAGGCTACCGTCCGCCAGTTGCTGGTTCTTTGAATGCTTTTTACTCTACTTTTGATAGCTACTAACGCACAGCTAACAGGCTTGAAACTGGATTTTTGAAAATATTTTGTACACATAGCATTAACGTAAAGTTAAGGCGTTTGTAGCATTCCAGAAATTAGCTTTTCTACCAGAATGCGATCACGCGGCATCAGACGAGCAATATCTGATACTAGTACCCATTCTTCTTTTTCATAGGACTTTGGCATTTCCTGTGCCATTGTCTGCGTGCTATCACCAAAACGCAGCCAGTCTGCTGTTACTCCTAGCATTTGCGCCAACACCACCAGCTTTTCTTGTGTTGGGATTGCCTCACCCAAAAGCCATTTTCGACAACTTGCCATATGGACAGGTGTTCCCGCAAAGCGTGCATTGAACTCCATCGCAAGTGTTGTAGGGCTTGTATCCCTTCCAGATTTTTGAAGAGCTTCAGCTAAACGCCGTGAGAAGTCTTGTCGAGATTGTTCTTTATGGTACGGAGAAGGTGCTGGCATGGTGGGAGCAACGGACATAGAAAAAATAACTTTTGGTGAAATAAATTTCTTCACAAAGTATCAATCTTTCTATTTAATGTATGTAAAATCATGAAAATTTACCAAAAGTTAATTTTTATCACCATTGATGTACACGCAATCCACCAAGCTGCCTCTTTGGTGGAATTGTGCTTGAACCTAGAGGCAAGGAGAAAGTCGATGAAAAAGCTGATTCAGATTTCGGTTGTCACATGCTCTTGCTTGTTGGCGCAAGTGGCAGGCGCTGGTACTTTGAGTGACATCTTGGAAGTGGCAAAAAATGTAACCAGCGCACAGGGTAACGGAGCTATTGGTGTAAATATGGACGGTGCTAGCACAACCATTCGTTCTGTATCTACAGGGCCAGGTTCTTCTTCTACGGCTGCATTGGCTTCGGTGGAAGCCAGTGCAGCGGGGGGGAAGCGTCTTAATGTTGCAGTCGGAATTAATTCAGGTACAGCCAATATTACGGCTGTCTCTGACTCTGGTGGATCTTCAACTGCATGTCTCGCGTGCGTGAAAACTAAGTGATTTAGCTTCTTTGGGAGAGTAGTGATTTTTTGGAAATAGGGGTATTTATGAGAAATAACGCTTTTTTTATTTTCAGTATTTTCGCTGCTCTGAATTTTTCCATTGCTGGTGAAATTCAAGTTAATCCAAATTTTACTGGTAGAGTGATTGAGACTGATAGTAAGATAATTGTTGAAGGTGGAACCATTGTTGCTAATGGTGGAAATGATGCTGCAATAAAATTAAATAAAGGTTCTAATAAGGAAGTAATTATATCCAACGTGCGAGTTATTAGTAACAATCAAAACGTTCGTAATACAACAGGTCATGCGGGAATTGTAGATATTGATAATAGTACCTCCACAGCGAGAGTTACTGTACGTAACGTAAATGTTTCTTCTCGCAATGCAAAAATTACCACTGAAGTACAAGGTAAAGATGCTTGTGCGGGGGTGGTTTGTATTGATAGTGGCTCTCATGATACTGCCCGTTCGGTAGAGGTTAGAGCGGCAGGGCAAACAACGATTTCAGCAACATCAGGGGCGGCACGCCCAGATTATAGAAAAATGAAATAAAAGGAAACTCATTATGTCTTATGTTTCACGAGCGGCATCTTTATTTTTGTTTTCAACCTTATTGGTTGGATGTTCTTCTATCGATTTGAAGGAGCAGCGATTATCTGATTTGAGTGAAGAAAATAAAGAAATAATTTCAGAAAACACGAAAATTCGTGCTGCTGCCGTAGCAGAGAATGAGACGTATTTCACAAACAATTTGCGATGTATCGGGAATGATAAAATATTTACTACATTACCTCAAGCATTGGATGGAAGTAAAAGATTGCGTATTTCTGTTGGCCCTATTTATGATAAAACTACAAAAGTTTTTCCACAAGGATCGACGGCTATATCTGATATGGTGATAAATGCCTTATCATATTTTGAAAAAGTTAATATTGTTGATGTTCCACTTTCTGGTGATATTACAGAATCAAGGGTCAACTTTTTATCTCCTCAGTATTTTTATCTAGGAGATTCATCTAAGAATCAAATAAACAACTTTGCTGGAAAATTGAGTCATGCCCCGTTTGGTGTTTTATTTCCTAGCCATTACTATATAACGGGAGCATTAGTTCGATATGATGAGGGTGCGGAAATTAAAAATCCATCGATTGACCTAAAATTTGATGCACTTACTACAAAAAAAGAGGTTCGGGTTATAACGGCTGGGTTACATTTACGTCTCGTTAGCTCGACCGATGGTGAAATTTCAAGCCTTTTTTCAAAAGGGGCAAGAGGCAGTGTTTTACTTTCTAGCAAGTATTACAAAATAACCATGAATGCCGACCTTTTCAAATTGGTAAATGATGCCCAGTATGGGATAACCTATTCAGTGGATGTTGCCGATCCTCAGCATTATGTCATCCAAGAAATGGTAGAAAAAGGCGTTGCTGATTTATTATTTGCATTTACTAGTAATGATGACTGTTCCACAGCAGTAAGGAAAAAATCATGATTTTGAATAAAAAGGCTTTTTTTATCCCTTTAGTTGGGGCATTAACTTCGACTTTGATTTTTGCACAAACAGTGCCTTGGATATCTAACACTATAAATTCAGAAGAATATTCCGAGGATTCTCTCCAAGCGCGACGGGAAAAAGTTGAACAACGAAGAAAAGCCTTGTTGGAAGCGAGTTCAAAGAAACCAGAGGTTGCAGGTGTTGAAAGCCCAAAGCTCAAACCACCAGCGGTGACAGTAGAGGGAGAGAAAATCCCCGCTCCTGTAACTGCCAAACCTGTCATCCCAGTGCCACCATCGGTACAAGAGATGCCAAAACCATCTCCCGCAGAAACGAGCGAAACAGTGAAAGTTCCGTCAGGAGCAAACAGTGTATTGAAACCTCCAGCCGAAGTTTCAGAGGCAAAAACTCCTACACTTCAGCCCGTTGCAGAGACCAAAAAACCAGAGATAAAAGAGGTATTAAAAGTACAGCAGCCCGAACAGGTAAAACCCTTGCCGAAAAGTGATGCTGTTGTACCGACTACCCAAGAGATACCCAAACCTTCATTAGAAGCGCCAGAAGTAAAAGCGCTTATTACTCCAAAGTAACAGCGCCCTGACGACCTTACCCCCCCAACACCTCCCACCGCTCCAACGCGGCCAACAATTCATCGTCAATTTCTGTATTGCGCTGGGTGAGTTGCAGGGCGCGGGCGGAATCGGTGGCGAACAAAGTGCCGTCCGCTAACGCGCTGGTGATGCTGGCTTGCTCGGTCTCCAAAGCGGCGATTTTTTCGGGCAGGGTTTCCAATTCGCGCTGCTCTTTGTAGCTGAGTTTGCGCGTTTTAACTTCGGTTGGGGCTTCTGGTTTAATTTCTTTGGGCACTTTTTGCTCCGCTTTTGATAGCTGCTCACGCACAACGGATGCGCTTTGCAGGCTATCGGAGCGGCATTTTTGCACTTGCCAATCGGTCACACCGCCTTCGTATTCGCGCCACAAGCCATCGCCTTCTAATGCGATGGTGCTGGTCACCACGTTGTCCATAAACGCGCGGTCATGGCTTACCAAGAAAACCGTGCCGTCATAGTTTTGCAGCAGGTCTTCTAACAATTCCAGCGTGTCGATGTCCAAATCGTTGGTCGGCTCATCCAACACCAGCACGTTGGCGGGGCGGGCGAATAATCGCGCTAATAACAAACGATTGCGTTCGCCGCCGGAGAGCGAGCGCACGGGCGAATGGGCGCGGGCGGGCGAGAATAAAAAATCGCCCAAATAGCTTTTAACGTGCTTTTTCTGGTTGCCGATTTCAATCCATTCGCTGCCCGGGCTGATGAAATCTTCCAGTGTGGCATCCAAATCCAGTGCGTTGCGCATCTGGTCGAAATATGCCACCGTGACGTTTGCGCCTTGCCGCACCGTTCCCCACGGGCTTTCACCGGGTTCGGGTTTGGGCGCGTTGGCGGGTGCGGGGTCGGCTTTGAGTTCGCCCAAAATAAGTTTGAGCAGAGTCGTTTTACCCGCACCGTTAGGGCCTAATAAACCGATTTTGTCGCCGCGCAAAATGGTGGCAGAAAAATCTTTGACGATGATTTTTTCGCCATTTTCACCAAAGGATTTGGAAACGTGCGTGAGTTCCGCCACCAATTTGCCGCTCAATCCACCGCTGGCAACATCCATTTTGACGCTACCTTGCGCGGTGCGGCGGGCAGCGTGTTCGGAACGCAGTTTGCCAAGGCGTTCGATACGGGCTTGGGCGCGGGTGCGGCGGGCTTCTACGCCTTTGCGAATCCAGATTTCCTCTTGTGCCAACAATTTATCGGCGCGGGCGGAAATCACCGCTTCTTGCGCTAACTGCTCGGCTTTTTGCGTTAAATACGCCGCAAAATTGCCCGGGTACGACAGGAGCTTGCCGCGATCCAATTCCACAATACGGGTGGCGACGTTGTCCAAAAACGAGCGATCATGCGTAATCGTGATGATGCTGCCTTTGAAATCGACCAACAATCCTTCTAGCCATTCGATGCTATCCAAATCCAAATGATTGGTGGGTTCATCGAGCAGCAGCACATCCGGCTGTGCGACCAACGCCTGCGCCAAAGCTACGCGCTTTTTCGTGCCGCCGGATAAATCTTTGACGATGGCTTCGGGGTTCAAATGCAGGCGTTGCAGGGTTTCGCTCACGCGCTGCTCCCAGTTCCAGCCGTCCAAGGTTTCGATTTCGGTTTGCATCGCGTCCAAATCGCCGTGACCTTGGCAATATTGCTCGATTAGGCTGATAACGCGCTCCAGCCCTGCACGGACAGCTATGAAAACCGTAGCATCTGCATCCAAAATCGGTTCTTGGGCGACGTAAGCAATGCGCGTTCCTCCTTGCACTTGAACCGTGCCATCGTCGGGTTTTTCAAGTCCGCCCAAAATTTTCAGCATGGACGATTTGCCCGCGCCATTGCGCCCAATTAAACCCACACGTTCTTGCGTTTCCAGCGAGAAATCCGCGTGATCGAGAAGGGGGACGTGCCCAAAAGCCAGTTGAGCGTCAAGTAAAGTAATAAGTGCCATGAGGTGATTATCGGGGAGTGGGTGCAGGTGTGGCTACTGAATGGGTAGTAGCAGCAAAATGGTGTAAAAAATTCTGCAAAGCCCTAAAAAGTGTGCAAGAATTATTTCTATGAACACCCTTTTCATTAGCCAAGCAGCCAAGCAGAATAGCTAGGTTAGGGTTCTTTTCCCCCATTTTTTTATCCACCAGCCGCCCCGCGCTTTAGAGCATTGGGCGGCTTTTTTGTTTTTGGAGATTGACAATGTGCAAGAAAAAAATTCGTAACGCCTTGACCGCAGCCTCACTCCTTTTAGCTAGTAGCGTATTTGCCATGCAAATTACTAGCGACCCAGTAGAAAATCAACCAACGGCAGCGAATTCAACACATCCATTGCGTTTAACAGGATACAACTATTCAAATTGTGGGTACTACGATGATAGGTGCTTTATTAATGTTTTTGTTGATAAGCGCCTAAATAATCCGTTTCAGCAATCTGGGTATTTTCGTATTTATGATGAGGCTGATGGATGGAGATTAATTGGACATGTGGCATACTATCAAGGTCAATTTTCTTCGGATCAATTGTTAATTTCTATTGAATCAGGTCAAACGCGAAAATTATGGGCCTATCTTGTTACGGAGGAGTCGACTGACTCCCGTGATATATACACACCAACCCCTTTAATTATTAATGGAATAAAAAATAATCCTAATCTCACTGGCGAAGGATCGGTTATTCAGCCTATTATTGAAAATAATCAATCACAGATAAAAGCAAGAGAAACATACTCAAAACTGGAGAATGTGCTAGATAGATTTAAGTTTCTTGGTTTGGATTTATCAGCTGCTGCTTTGAGTTATTATTTATATAAATCAGAACTTCCCTCTTATTTTTATTCATCTTTAAGGGATAAGATATTACAATCTGGTGTTTTTTGGCAAGGTTTTGGGAGTGAATTGTTCAGTGATATGAGGAAATCATGTTCAACTTTTAATGGATTTACAACAAAACCTCTATCCATGAATTTTTATCTATCTCCTCAAGATGCTGACTTAATGCTGCTTATCGGACAGGGTACAGTAAGATGGGAAGGAAGTTATGCAGGAGCTGCTATTTACCCAATTGTAGAAAATGGGCAGTTATATCTTGATGTAAGAAAGGAATTAAAAATAGTTGATATTTATAATTTTGACTATGAGGATGGTGTAAAAAATGGTTTTTCTGATGGTTCATGGGCTTTTACCTTTGGAATTCCAATTTTTGGCTATTTTCTTCCTGGTGAAATTAGAAATCTTGAATCAATGGGAATGGCTAGTCCACTTTATATCAACGAACCTGTTATCTATAGAGGTATATACTCGATTCCAAATGCAGTATGTTGGTAATGCTATTTGATAGTTTCTGCTCCTAGTTCAATTCACACTAGGCTGGCGAATGCGTTTTAAGCCATTCTTTCAAGGCTTGGTTCATACGGGTTTGCCATCCTTTTCCTGTGGCACGAAATGCGGCAATAACATCTGCGTCATAGCGCACGGTAATCGGTTTTTTGGTCGTACTTGATTTGGGACGACCACGCGCTATCAATTTTGTCCCGATATATTCATCTGCTTGCACGAAGAAAGCATCGGTTAATTCCGGCGCGTCATCGGGGTCAATCCAGTCGGTGGGCATACTTTTCTTGTTCGCGCTCATTTGCTTTCCTCATACTGATGATGCGGCGTGCTGTGCCGCGTGGTGTCCATACCACAACAACCATACGACTATCCATTTTTCCCACAGTGACGAAACGGGGTTCACCATAGTTCTCTCGTAAATCGGGTGCGGTAAAGTGTCTACCTGCAAAAGCTTCACCAGCCCGTGCAAAGTCAAGCCCCCGCATTGCTATGGTTTTATCTCGCTTTTCGGGGTCGAATTCGATGTGCATCGAATTATTGTAACTACGAACTTGGAATTACTGGATGGATAATCCGCCTTTCAAGCAAACAAAGGTGTCCCTGAAAATGCGTAAAACTTCCTTCATTCGATTGACCGCGTGGATCGGTTTTTTGGTACTTCAATCTTCCAGTGCCTTTGCCGCCGATAACCCCTACGGCATAGGCGCGTTGTGGGAATCCTCGGATTTAGTCGCCAAAATCGTTTTGCTGATTCTGGCTTTGATGAGCATGGGAAGCTGGTACATCCTCGTGACCAAATTTTTAGAGCAACGCAAAATCGGCACGTATGCCCACGAAGCGAATGCCCAATTCTGGTCGGCGGGAACGGTGGCACAAGGAGCCGAAGCGCTGCATTCCGAAAGCCCTTACCGCTTCATCGCCACAGCGGGTTTGGATGCCACCCAAAAGCACAGCGGGCTGATGGGGCATATCCCGCTGGCGGATTGGATTAGCATGAGCGTTTCCCGTTCCGTAGACCGCGTGAACCGCGAGATGCAAAGCGGTTTGGCGTTTCTCGCCACCGTGGGTTCGGTTTCGCCCTTTGTCGGATTATTCGGCACGGTGTGGGGCATTTACCATGCGCTGACGGCGATTGGTATTTCGGGGCAAGCGTCCATCGACAAAGTGGCGGGCCCTGTGGGTGAGGCGCTCATCATGACCGCCATCGGTTTGGCGGTGGCGGTTCCGGCGGTGCTGGCGTACAACTGGCTGATCACGCGCAATAAAGACATCATGGACGATGTACGCAGCTTTGGCAGCGATTTGCACGCGGTGTTGCTCGGCTCCACCAAAAGTTAAAAAGAATTCATTATGGGAATGAATGTCGGCAACCACGGCGGCGCGAATGGCGGAGATGGTGAAGACGCGGTGATGTCCACCATCAACACCACGCCGCTGGTGGATGTGATGCTGGTGATGCTTATCATCTTTTTGATTACGATTCCGGTCGTTACCACGTCGATTCCGGTGCAGTTGCCCAAAGAGCGGGTTGAGGTGCGGGAAAGCAAGCCGGAAAATATCATCATCTCGGTGGACAAAGCGGGCAGCATTTTTTGGTACGACCAGCGCGTGAGCAACATCGAAGCGCTGGTGGATAAGCTGAAAAAAGTATCCACCCAAACCCCCCAGCCTGAGGTGCAGATTCGCGGTGATATGGCAGCGAAATACGAGGGAGTCGGCAAAATCCTCTACGCCTGCCAACGCGCGGGGATTGTGAAAGTGGCGTTTATTACGGAGCCGTGAAAACCGTGGTACCACCTACGCCCCACCCCTTCGGAATCGCCCCCAGCAGTTGCTGCGTATAGGGCATTTGGGGGCGGTGATAGACGGCATCGGCG
>JBDKGR010000085.1:0-11307 GCA_039798085.1 Pseudomonadota bacterium | reverse complement strand
TCGCCCGATTGCTGGCGCAATACTTTATCGACCACGAATGCGCCTTCGTAGGTTTTGATACCGACCGTTCGCATACCTCTTTCGCGCGTTTTTATGCGGATTACGCCTCCCCCGTCGTGGTGGATAGCTACGAAGGTTTAGACCATATCGCTACGGTCTATGAAAATCTGCCCGAAGATGAGGACGGAAATATCACCGTACCCAGCGTGATTGTGGATTTGGCGGCGCAAACCGCCGCACCCCTCGCACGCTGGATGCAAGATTCGGATGTCATCGCGCTCATGCACAGCATGGATGTGCGCGTCAATTTGTGGCACGTTGCGGATGCGGGACAAGATTCGGTCGCGTTGTTGGAAAATCTGCTCGCTACGTATGGCGATGCGCCGAATTACATTGTGGTCAAAAATCACGGTCGGGGAAGCGATTTTTCTCAGCTCGAAGCCTCTACCGCCTACCGCAAAGTGCAAGAATTGGGCGGAAAAATCATGCGCTTGTCGCAGTTGCACGAAGCCAGTATGCGCAAAATTGACTGTGGTAATGCCAGCTTTTGGGCTGCGATTCACACCACCAAGGGCGAAAATGCACTGGGAATGTTGGAGCGCCAGCGCGTGAAAATGTGGCTGAAAGGCGCGTATGCGGAAATGGATGTGCTGGGATTGACATCATCCTAGAAATAATAAAACGATATTTCATGCACTGGGTAAAACCAATGAAAAGCGTAAACTGCACGTCACCTTTACGTTACGCGAATCTCAAACCTTAATTCGCGTGATTTCAGCACGCGATATGCACAAGAAGGAGCGCATCATTTATGAAAAAACAGAGTCTTAAAGTCGATAGCCGTTCTCCGATTCCTGCGTTTGCCGATGAAAGTGCCGAGCGTGCTTATTGGGAATCCCATGATTCCACAGAGTATGTCGATTGGTCAAAAGCCAAGAAAGTCCAAATGCCCAATCTGCGCCCAACCACCAAAACCATTTCATTACGCTTGCCCCAGCATTTATTGGATAGCATCAAAATGGCAGCGAATGTACGCGATGTGCCTTATCAATCGCTCATCAAGGTATGGCTTCAGGAAAAATTGCAGCACGGTTAAACGTTTATAGCGTCGATAGCGTCGATAGCGTCGATAGCCCGTAATCCTTTACCCAAAATGGACTACGATTCTCGTATGTCCATTTCATTTCCCATTACCTCTCAAAACTGCATTGCTGCTGTGGGGCATTTTGATGAATTACGCGGGAAAATTATTCCCCAAAATCCTTCCAATGCTCCTCATTCTGTAGCTGCTCATGCAGCATTGACGGGCGTTTGGTCGCAATTCTTTACCCAATCGGATGCGCGTAGCAGTGCCGATTTGGATGCGCGTTTTGCCCACTTACAGCGCCAAATTCGAGACAACGGTGTAACCTATAACGTCTATGCGGATCAAGAAGGGCCGCAGCGCCCTTGGTCGTTGGATTTGTTTCCGCTGTTGATTGATGCCCCCGATTGGAAACGCATCGAAACCGGAATCCAACAACGAATGCGTTTACTAGAAAGCATCATGGCGGATGTGTATGGGGCACAGCAATTTATTCAAAAGGGGTGGTTACCGCCTGCGCTGATTCATGCAAACCCGGGGTATTTGCGTGCCATGCACGGTGTAAAACCCTTGGGGGGGGTGCATTTGCACGTTGCAGCGTTCGATTTGGCACATGGCTCGGATGGAAATTGGTGGCTCATGGGGCAGCGTTGCCAAGCTCCTAGCGGTTTGGGTTATTTGCTGGAGAATCGGTTAGCGGTATCGCGCCAATTTCCCAAGGCGTTTGAGGCACTCAAAGTGCAACGTTTGGCTGGAACTTACCGCGCTTTAATGGAAAGTATGCGCCGCGCCATTCCCGCCGGAGCCAATGCCCATATCGCCCTCCTCACCCCCGGGCCGTACAACGAAACCTATTTTGAGCACGCCTATTTAGCCCGTTATTTAGGGCTGAGTTTGGTGGAAGGCAGCGATTTAACCGTGCGCGATGAACACCTCTTTTTGCGCACCCTGCGCGGCCTACAACCCGTGCATGGTTTGTTGAAGCGCTTGGATGATGAATACCTTGACCCGCTGGAACTGCGTCCTGATTCCACCTTGGGCGTACCCGGATTGATGCAAGCGATTCGGGCGGGGAATGTGTTGGTGGCGAATGCCCCCGGATCGGCATTTTTGGAATCACCTGCGCTATTGGGATTTTTACCCGCCTTGGCGTGCAATACCTTGGGTGAGGAATTAACCTTACCTGCCGTTCCCACTTGGTGGTGTGGTGAGCGCAGAGATTTAGCCGATGACCCTTTGCCCCATCTCAGCAGCCACACGGTACAAGAAAAAATCGCCTTATCGCAAATGCCCGTATGGCAAGCGGGTTTGCTGCAAGTACAAAACCAAGGGGCGATGCACTTACAAATGCAAATGCCCGGTCAGATGCTGGCGCGTTCGGTGATGCTGCGGGTATTTGCGGTATCGGATGGGGTCGATGCCCAAGGGCAAGCACGGTGGCGCGTGCTGCCGGGTGGGTTAGCACGATTGGCGGGCGGGACGGGGGAGATCGCCTCCATGCAGCGTGGTGGTAGCAGTGCCGATGTATGGGCACTAACCGATGGGGCGATCGACATCACTACCATGCTCCCACAGCATTTAACACCAGCCGATGTGGAGCAGCACAAACGCATCGTAACCAGCCGTGCCGCCGAAAATTTGTTCTGGCTGGGGCGCTATACCGAACGCACGGAAAACAATGTTCGACAAACCCGATTGATGCCCCTATTGCAGGTAGATTGGACAGAAGCCCGTAACAACTTGCACGCGCTCAAAAATGCGGCATCGGCGGTGCGGGAGCGGCTCTCGCAAGAACATTGGAACATGATTGTTCATACCGAATTAAAAATGCGATCCGGTGATTGGGAATCGGTCAGCCATTATTTGGCCGCCATTACCGGAGCACAAACCGATCGTATGACGCGCGATGATGGTTGGCGTTTGCTCAGTATTGGTCGGCATATCGAACGGTTGGCGTTTCTTGCCAGCGCCTTGCAGCAGGGACTGAAGGTCAAATCACTGCAAACAGAAAGCGGTTTTGAAACCATGTTGGCGTTGTTCGATAGCACCATCACTTTTCGCGCCCGCTACCAACAAAGCCGCGATATGGTCGCGTTGATCGACTTATTGGTGTTGGATAGAGACAATCCGCGTTCGCTGGCATGGGTGGCGCATACGTTGCGCGGACGCTTATCAAAACTGCATGGAAGTCCGGCGGGGGTGTTGTGTCCGCTATCGCACACCGTGCCCAATCCCAATGAATGGAATTTAGCCCGCCTGTGCGAGCCTACTCTGCTCAATGCGTTGCTCAACCACATCCAACAATCCGCCTACCATGTATCGGACACGATTAGCACCACCTACTTCACCCATGCGCAGGCGGTGCATACGCCATCTTGATGGTAACTCGATGGTAACTCGAAATTTCGATGCCTTTTTGCATCTTATAGCAACCTATCCTGCAAAGATGCTTGTGCCAATGGGCGTAAACGGGCATAGGAAAGCAGACTTGCCAAGTGCTCGCCCTTGTCTTGCCATTCATAAACGACATCCTCTCCCAGCAACACATAATGCCACGGCAGTTCACCGCGCAAGGTATTGGGCAAGGCGTTGATGCGGTCACACCATGCCAATGCTGCTTTGTGCTTGCGCTGAATGTTGGGGTGTAGGGTTTGTTGTTGTGCTTTCGTTTCTACCAAATAAATGGCATCGCTCGTTCGTACCAAAAAGTCGGGCGAGTAAAACGCGGGTAAGCCATCTTCCTTTACATAGCGTAATCGCGCAAAAGTGTGGCGGTTTTCGCTAATTTTGCAGAAGGCTTGTATTTGTGCATCCGCTTGTGCCCAATAAATGAATGCTTTTTCCAATCCGCCATTTTGAGCCGACCAGCCTAATTGGGGGTAGATGCACTTGGAAATTTCGACAGAATACGCCTCACGCATGACCAGTTGATCGATTTCGGACAGCATTCGCCAATGCACTTCCGTTTTACCGGTGGTGTGCTTTTGTTCCGATTCCAATAAGGTAACTGCAAACACCTTGGTGATATGGTCAAGCACGGATTGCAACAGCAGTACGCGCCAGTTTTCTCCCTCTAGGGGGTTGAAAGTTGTGCCGAAGAGTTGTGTCCAAACATAATCATCAATCCAGCCCGTGAGTTCTGCGGTATTGACTTGCAAATACGGCTTTGCCAAATGGGTGGCGATTTTGTTGCCTTTGGGTAAATCGGAACTCAAGGCTTGGCTGATGCGCCGTGTCAGTCGTGCTAAATAGTCGTTGTAACCACCCACATTCATCACTGCGCCGTTTACACGGTAATCCCCAAACAGCGTAGCACTTTGCAAGTCTTGGGAGATAAACGTATCGCCCTTGCCCAATAAGCCGATGAGTTGGGTAACATCCATCGCAGTGAATGCGGGCAAGGTTGTAATGTCAAGTGCTGCATGGTCACGCAGTTCATCTGCCTCTTGCAAAATGAAGGGGATGCCAAAGTCAAACGCCTCGAACCCTTCGCGCAGCTTCACGGTGAGACAGTCTCCGGTGCTGGATGTGTTATCGGTTTCTTCGCTGGTCGTACCCACCAACCCCTCTTTAATCAACTCATCGTAAAACGATTGAAAAGCCGGATGCTCTACTATGGATAGCACGTCAAGCAAGCTATTCGGCTCTTGCCCGTCGTTGATGCGTTCGCGGTTCTCGCGTTTGGCATCGGTATATTCGGCATCGCGCCACATCAGACGCAAGCCCCTACCAATGATTTGTTCCAACAAAATTTGCGCTTTCGAGGAACGCAATGGAACAATCACGCAGATATTGTTCACGTCAAAACCTTCACGCAACATCAGCACGCTCACAATCACGCGCGGCGTGGCGTGCTTATCCACGCTGAAAAGCTGCTCGCGTACCGATGCCCAGTCTTTTTCACCCAACTCGGCTTTCTTGCCGGAATCAATCGTCATTACCTCTTCTTCGTTTAGCCCTTCCTGTTCTTGTAAAAAGACGGTTACCAAGGGGGACACGGTGGTGTCTTCACACACTACCAGCATTTTGGGGTGGCGTGCGGGGGCAATGCGGGCGAAGTCCTTTTCCAGTTTGCGCAACTTTTGCAAACCCGCTCGTAGCATCACGCGCTGTCCTTCGCTCAATGTCGGGTTGCCGTTCTCGTCTCGCTCGGCTTTGAATTCCAAAGGCAATGCGCCGATTTCTTTGCGTCGATCCAGCACCAGCGATTTCACCAGTCCTGCACGCATGGCACTTTTCAAATCGAAGTCGGTGATGATGTGTGGGAAATAGACTTTGCGCTTGTTTTTGCCGCTACCCACATCGTTGTACGGCGTGGCAGAAAAATCCACCTGCACAAAACGCCGTCCTTTGGGTGCTGCGATGCGGGTCAGGCTTTTTTGCCATTCCACTTCGGTCGTTTCGCCTTCGCGCTTGAATTCATGGATATGGTGCGCCTCATCGTTAAACACCATCAATTCGGGCAAGTTTGCCAAAAACTCCAACACATTGCCGCGTGCGTAGCGCCTGTCCAACACCTCCAAACTGTTACCTGTGGCACGACCGGGTGTGAGTGGTAGCACGACTTTGACCACTTGCTGTGGATCAGGTGGCGTACCGGGTGCGAGTACGTCAAACGCCTCCATTTCGCCAACACCATCGTTTGCATTCAGCAAATGCCAGTTGGTAATGGCAATCATGCCGTTGCCTGTGGCTTTCAAGCCGATTTCGCTTTTGCTGCACACATTGCCCCGCACAAAGGCAAACACGGCTTCGTGGTGCATTTCTGGGATGAATAAATCCGCAAACTGCATCACGTCTGAAGTTGAAAAATCCCTTGACCCATTACCACTCGCAATGAGTTTCCCGCAAAACGCATCCAAGAGCCGTTCATACACAATCAGCCCCGGAGCAACCACCATAAATTGGCGAGTGAAACGAACGTCATCCACGCCTTCCACCAGTGCTGCCGTTTTGTTGAGTAATTGCCACACCATCAGCGCCTGCATCACCCATGTTTTTCCCGTACCCGTCGCCATTTTGAAGCAGTATTTGGGGTGGGCGTGCTTGTCCTGTGCGACTTCGTTCAAGCGATTGTTTGCCAACAAAGCATCGGGGGCGACTTGGGCGTACAAGTCTTTGAGTGTCCAATTCGGGCGATTGGTGTTGTCTTTGCCCAGCACTTCATGGGCAACGATAGCGTTCAATATTGCCTGTTTTTGTCCTGTGTGGAAGTTTAGATTCTTCCGTTCTAGTACCTTATCTTCCCCAAACCACCACCGTAGCAAATCGGCAGTTATGGGCGTTACAAGTTCCAAAATATCAGCAGCACCGAATTCAAGACCAAGGCACAGTTGCTGGGTTTTGGTGGTTAGGGCGATGGATAGGGCAAGTGGGTTTTCAGCTTTGAGCATGATTGGGAAGTTGGTTGTTTGGTTTATTGGGCTTGACTACAATTGTGGTAATTCTTGAAAGGAAGAATATGTCCACTGTTTCTATGCGTATTGATGAATCTTTAGTCAACGCGGCGCGAGCGGCTGCCAAGGCAGAATTTCGCACCGTACAAGGGCAGGTCGAATTCTGGGCAAAGGTGGGCTGCGCTGCGCTGGACAACCCAGACCTGCCCGCCTCTTTTATTGCAGAAAGTCTTATGAGCATGGCTGAACCTCGGTTTAATAGCGAGCCGTTTGTGCCTCGCAGTCGCGTAAACGCCGTGCAGCCATGAGTTGGCAAGTGCTACAAACACGGCGCTTTTCTCGTGTTTACAAAAAGTTGACCAGCACCATCCTCATTGCAGATACCGATGATGCTGTTGCCGAAGTAGCAAATAACCCCGATGCGGGTGAACGCAAAAAAGGTGATCTTGGGCAATTGTGGGTTCACAAATTCCGCAGCCAAGGGCAGTTATATCTGCTGGGTTATACCCGTGAAGATGAAGTTCGCTTGATTTACCTTGAAGCACTAGGTTCTCATGAGAACTTTTACCGGGACTTGAAGCGCTGATCACGCACCCCCCATTTGGCTAATAACTATCTCCGCTTCAAACCCAAACACATCCACCACTCGCACGCACACTTTGCGCGTACCAGCTTTGCGTGGAACGGTGAGGGTTGCTTGCGTCACCACGCGCAGCGCGTCAGCATCGTTATCGGTGTTACCCCGATAGTCTTGCCAAACTGAACGAAACACTTTTCCGTCGTAATCGGGGTCAATCGCCCAGTATTCGATGAGTGCAAGCGGTTCTTTGTTCGCCACGGCTTGCAATTTTTGGCGGTTGTCATCGTCTAAGTTAATCGCTTCGGGCGATAGCAAAACGTAGTTTTTTAGCTTTACCGTGAGCGTTTCTTGCGCATCATTGGCTTTGCGCTCAATCGGGTGAATCGTTAGATATTGCAAGGATGAAAATCGTACCTGTCCGCGCAGTTTGTCGATACCGCCTTTTTTCTTGAGCCTGTCCATTAAATCTGGCGGAATAACCAGTACCTCCAGCCGTGCATCATTGAGCGCGGTAATGGTTTCACCAATAGATGGCTCAAAGTTCCAACCCAGCACTACCACCCTATCCCAGCCGCCTAGCAAGTTATCGCGCTGCGCTTGGGCTTTTTTGAGCGTGGCAGTACCCGTCAGTTTGTTGGGCGAATCTGCCAGTACCAGCGTTTTGCTACCCCGTTTGCCACCAAAGTCCACGCCTGCAATGCTGCCTAAGTTGCGCTGGGGGTTCACATCATGCGGTAGTGGCAATGCGCCGTAGAGTGATAGCACGATCTGCGACAAATCCCCAATCCGAAAGTCCCGCCCCAGTGTTGCCTTGGCAGCCTCCAATTGGTAGTCGCCAATGGCTTGGTAGAGGAAGGGTTTGGCATCTTGGTCAATCAGCCGCTTACGCATAATCATGCAGGCGGGTTTTCCCAAATCGGTGGTAATCCAGCGACGGCCAAGTTTTTCTGCAACCGCAGCGGTAGTGCCTGAGCCACCATTGAAGTCGGCAACTAAACCGCCTTCTAGGCAGGAAGCACGGATGATTCGGTCTAGGAGCTTTTCGGGTTTTTGGGTGGCGTAGTCAACACGCTCTTTTGCGGTTGAAACGATGTAAGGAATGATCCAAACATCATTGCACTTAACGCCACGATTTTCGTCTTCAAGGAATACTTTGTAACGGTTGCCTTTTACTGTGTGCCATCGCCATCTTTTACCAGTTTCCTCGTCCACATATTTGTAATCGTTTTTAATCCAATCTCCATACGGTTCGTAGGGAACATCAAAGTGCGGTTCTGCGTTTTTTCCGTAGTAAAACAACGTATCGTGCATATTTTGGTATTTTTTGTCGCCAGCAGTCCAACGGCGATAGTGCCAAATCACTTCATTGCGGAAGTTGTCTTTCCCAAACACCTCATCCAAAACCAACTTCACATAATGTCCAACGTGCCAATCCAAATGCACGTAGATGCTGCCCGTATCCGCCAGCAACTCGCGCATCAAAATGAGGCGGGGCGTAATCATTGCCAAATAAGACGCTGTGCCGTCGCTCCATGTATCCGAATAGGCGAATTGCTCAATGACGGTGGGCTTTTGTTCCAATTCAATTCCGGGTAGTGTGACTTTGGTGCGGTAATCCGCTTTGCTATCAAACGGCGGGTCGATGTAAATCAAATCTACTTTGCCACGCAAAGAAGGCGTAGTGTCGTCACCCGCCAATAACGCTGCCATTGCCAATAGGTTGTCACCGTAAATCAGGCGGTTTGTCCATTCTTGGTTGTTGGTAGTAGATTGCGTATCTTGGCGCTGGTGGTTCGTAATCCAGTCTTGCACCGCGCTGTCTTTGGCAGGAAGCACGATTTCACGGGTTTGAAGGCTCACACGCTGGCGGCTTTCTAGGCTTTCCAAAATGCGTTCTGCTGTCTTGCGACCTTGCGCCACGATGTCGGGGAGTTGTTCGATTAGGGATTTGGGCATATTGCTTCGATTCACGCTTGAATGTGAAATTCAACCAAAAGTTCAATAAATAATTGAACAGATAGTACAACATGAAGTTCATTCAACATGAAGGCAAAATTTAACTTTCTGGCATGGATCAAAAGCTGGAATTTTCAGAACGCCTGTGTCAAGCCATGCAGGATGCAGGACTGGAGCCACGCCCCGGCGTGTTGCTTAACATTTTCAACACGCGATATTGGGGGCGATCGGTTAGCTTTCAGGCAGTTTCTCGATGGTTGCGGGGTCAATCTATCCCAGAGCAGGACAAATTACTGGTTCTTGCCGAAGTGCTGAAAATTGAACCCGAGGTACTGCGTTTTGGCGAAGCAGTACGCCAATCAGTACAGGAAAAGAGGCAGCGCTGGGATGAAGGTGCTGGCTATTTGGAGCGGGAAACCTTCGATGCCTTTTTGCAACTTGCCCCCGAGCAACGCAAAATTGTTCGGGAGGTGACTTTGGCGTTTGGGAAAGCCTACCCAAACGGTAAAAATCATCTTTAGATTAGAGAATCAACTCCGCTGCCTCCCGCGCAGCGACGCTACCTTCATCGGTGGGGATTAGCCACACTTCGATGCGGCTTTGCGGCGTGTGCAAGTGCGTAATGGCATCGCCCTTGGCTGCTTGGTTGCGTTCGGCGTTGATTTCAATACCCAGCCACGCAAGCGACTGGCAAACGTCGTAGCGCAGTTGGGCATCGTGTTCGCCAATGCCGCCGCTGAAGGCGAGCACATCCAATCCGCCCATGCTGGCAATCATCGCACCCGATTCGCGCACGACGCGGTGGGTGAATAGCTCAATCGCTTCTTTGGCGGAAGGGCTGGGGTCGGCACGTAGATTGCGCATATCGGCACTGCTACCCGATACGCCCAATAAACCGCTTTGCTTATAAACCAGACTTTGGATGCGGTCGTGCGTCCAGCCTTGCTCTAATAAATGTAGCAGTACACCCGCATCCAGCGTGCCACAGCGGGTTCCCATCATTAAACCATCGACGGCAGAGAATCCCATTGTGGTCGCACAGCTTTTGCCTTCCAATGCGGCGCACAGGCTCGCGCCGTTGCCCAAATGCGCCATCAAAACCCGACCTTGGGCACGGTGGCTTTGCTGCTGCAAACTGCCCATGATGTACTGGTAGGACAGTCCATGAAACCCATAACGCCGAATCCCCTGCTGGGTGAGCGCTTGCGGCAAAGCAAACGCCGCCGCCACGGTGGGGATGGTGGTGTGAAAAGCGGTATCAAAACACGCCACTTGCGGTAATTCGGAAAAGGCTTCGGCAAAAGCACGAATCCCTGCTAAATTGTGGGGCTGGTGCAGCGGGGCGAGGGGATTGAAACGTTCTAAATCCGCCAAAATCGCATCGGTCACAATCACGCTACGGCGATACACCGATCCGCCATGCACCACGCGATGCGCTACGGCTTTGAGGGGTGGCAGATCGGTGCGGGATGCAAGCAATTCGTGCAGATTGATAAGGGCTTGGCTAAACGAAGTGGCGCTAGTGCCTCCGGGTTCCAATCCCTCAATGCAGCCCGAAAAAATACTCGGCTGCGCAGAACCGTTGAGGAGCGGATAAACGGCAAATTTCAGGCTCGAAGAACCTGCGTTAATGGTGAGAATCGACATGGTTATGCCACCCGTTTACGTCCATTATCATGCGCGACCAACTGCGCGAGCAAAGCGGATGCTACGCGGTTCATAGGGCCGTCAGCGCGGCTGGTCAAGGCGATAGGGATGCGTGCGCCCAACACCAAACCCGAACCCGATGCACCGGCTAAATACTCTAATTGCTTGGCGAGCATATTGCCGGATTCCAAATCGGGAACCGCCAAAATATCTGCCTGACCTGCAACGGGCGATTGAATGTGTTTGATTTGCGCCGCTTCAAAAGAAATGGCGTTATCAAAAGCGAGTGGACCATCAAGCACACCGCCCGTAATTTGTCCCCGATCTGCCATTTTGCACAACGCGGCGGCATCCAATGTGGAGGGGATTTGC
The DNA here is from genome assembly GCA_039798085.1 of Pseudomonadota bacterium. GTDB lineage: Bacteria > Pseudomonadota > Gammaproteobacteria > Burkholderiales > Burkholderiaceae_C > Allorhodoferax. The sequence goes on along the minus strand of JBDKGR010000085.1, from coordinate 272 downwards.
GAATTCACGGTTTCAACCGCCGACAAAATCGCCACTTTAGGGTTTTCTACCCCCAGCACATGGGCAAAATTGATGGCGTTTTGGATGATGTCCACCTTCTCTTGCAGCGTGGGTTGGATATTGAGCGCGGCATCGGTAATCAACAATGGCTTGCTGTAAAGCGGCACATCAAAACGGAAAACGTGCGACATCCGCCGACCCGTGCGCAGCAATGGTTGGGAGAGTACGGCGTGCAGCACTTCATCGGTGTGCAAACTGCCTTTCATCAACAT
>JBDKGR010000084.1:0-11323 GCA_039798085.1 Pseudomonadota bacterium | reverse complement strand
ATAATTGATACACCTTTTTATCGTCTAACGGGATATTTTCATAAGAAAAATCTTTTTGGTTGGTGTGGCGCTTAACAATCAATTCCCGCGCAATTTCTAAAATCGTGAGGGTGGCTAAACCCAAAAAGTCGAATTTCACCAAACCAATGGCTTCCACATCGTCTTTATCGTATTGGCTTACTGCCGATTCACTTCCCGGTTGTTGGTATAAAGGACAAAAATCGGTTAATTTCCCCGGGGCAATTAAAACACCACCAGCGTGCATTCCTACATTGCGCGTCATACCTTCGAGTTTTCGCGCCAATTCCATCAGGGTTTTTACGTCTTCTTCTTTGGCTTCACGCTCTGCCAAAATAGGCTCGGCTTCACAGGCGTAGATATATTTTGGATTCTTTTTTCCGTCTTTGGGTGGTAATTGCAATGTGACATTCGTTCCGGGTTTATTGGGAATGAGTTTGCTAATACCATCGCAAAAACCATAGCTCATATCCAACACGCGCCCCACATCACGCACCACACCACGCGCTGCCATTGTGCCGAAAGTGGCAATTTGGCTCACTGCTTCTTTACCGTATTTATCTTTGACATAATCAATCACTTTATTGCGATTGGTTTGGCAGAAATCAATATCAAAGTCGGGCATAGAAACCCGTTCGGGATTCAAAAAGCGCTCAAACAATAATTTGTATTGAATCGGATCAAGATCGGTAATTTTTAAGGAATATGCTACCAAAGAACCCGCACCTGAACCCCGCCCCGGACCTACGGGACAACCGTTTTTCTTCGCCCAGTTAATAAAATCGCCCACAATCAAAAAGTAACCCGGAAAACCCATTTTCAAAATCGTGCCGATTTCAAATTCCAAGCGCTCCACGTATTCGGGATAATATAAATTGCGCTCTTTCAAGCCTTCGTGCGAGGCATAGCGAAAATAATCGTCGGGTGACATTTTTTCACCATTCACCAAAGGCGTAGGAAATTCGGGCAACTGTGGTTTACCCAGCACCAGCGTGAGGCTGCAACGCTTGGCAATTTCGACGGTATTCGCCAATGCGGAGGGAATATCGGCAAAGAGTGCCTGCATTTCCTCGGTGGATTTGAAGTATTGGTCGCGCGTAAACCGCCGCACGCGCTTGGCATTGCCCAAAATCTCCCCATCGGCAATGCAGACGCGGGCTTCATGTGCTTCAAAATCTTCCGGTGCAGTGAATTGAATCGGGTGCGTTGCCACCACGGGCAACTGCAAACGGGCGGCAAGTTTGACGGCGGCATTGACGTGCGCGGCATCATCGGTACGTCCAGCGCGTTGCAATTCGATATAAAAGCGATTCGGGAAAATATGGGCGCATTGTTGTGCCAGTTCTTCGGCACGTACCGAATCGCCTTGCACCAAAGCCATTCCCAGCGAACCCGTTTGCGCACCCGAGAGAAGAATCAAACCCGCATTCAATTCCTTGAGCCACGCCCACTGCACCACGGCTTGGTTTTTCACCATCAGGGTACTGTTTTGGGTGTAGGCACGCGCCAATAATTCGGATAAATTCAGATAACCTTGCGTGTTTTGAACCAGCAAAACCATACGGGAAGCCCCTTCCAGCACGATTTCAGCACCCAACAAGGGTTTGATTCCTTTTTTGCGTGCGCCTTTATAGAACTTAATTGCTCCAAATAGGTTGTTAAGGTCGGTAATTGCCAACGCTCCTTGCCCATTGCGGGCGGCTTGGGCGATGGCATCATCAATGCGGGTAGTTCCGTCAATGATGGAAAATTCGGTATGCAGGCGTAAATGGATAAACATAAGCGGATTGTAGGTAACACAATTACGCTACTATGCTATTTTTTCACAAGGAGCGTCCATGAGCATTTTCGATACCATCAAAGCCAAACTGGGATTCGGCACTAAAGAAGAAGCACCCGCACCCGTGGTAGAACCCACACCCGTGCAAGAGGTGGTTGAGACCGTGATTGAAGAACCCGTTGTGGTTGCTATTAGCGAAGTGGATGTGCTGTCTCAACTCGAAGCACTGGCTTCCGAACACGAGGGAAAATCAAACTGGAAAGTATCGATTGCCGATTTGTTGCGTCTTTTGGGATTGGATTACAGCTTGGCAGCACGTAAAGCATTGGCTCATGAATTGGGTTGCCCCGACGAAAAAATCGGTGGCGATTACTCTGCCATGAATATCTGGCTGCACAAAGAAGTTCTGAGAAAGCTCGCTGCGAATGGCGGCAATATCCCCGCCGAATTGTTGGATTAAACGGCATTCATACCACGGTATTCACACGGTTGCGCCCTTCTTTCTTGGCGACATACATTGCAGCATCGGCACGCCGTTGAATAAGGGTCATGGATTCATTCCAATGACCTTGGGTAATCGCCACACCAATGCTGGCGGTTACTTGTAAAGAAGAGGTGCTATGGATATTTTCATGGTTCATCGGAGGGCGCAACTGGGCAACGGCTTCGCGCAATGTTTCTGCTATTGCCACCGCATTTTCATGCGTAGTGGTTGGTAAAAATACCGAAAATTCCTCTCCCCCAATTCGACCCAATACATCGGTTGCACGCAAGTTCTTACGCATACATTCTGCTACGCTTTGCAATACCTCATCGCCAGTTTGGTGACCATGCGTATCGTTGATCATCTTAAAATGATCCAAATCAATAAATAAAACAGCAGCATGATAGGGTGTGAAAGCATATTTTTTTAGTAGTTTTTCACAAATTTCATAATAAGCACGCGCATTTAGCACATTGGTTAATGGGTCATGCGTCGCTTGATGGTAAAGTTGATTGTTGTATTCGTGTATTTTTCTAAAATACGATAGAGAGCGATTGGCGTGTACATGGAAAAATAAGCTCCAATATACCAAGCATACTTCAGCAGTGATTAACGCATGGAACGAGTAAGCTACTGATAAAAAAGGATTACTGATGATAAGTCCTAATCCTGTAAATAGAGTTAAAATGAGTCCTAATTTTTGACCTCCTATAATATAAACCCCTGCTATATTGATGTAGAACCATAATATCCTCAACTCATCTTGAGGTATCAAAATGGCAGCCGATATTATTTTTGCAAGAATGATTATTTCAAAAATAAATGCCACCAACCAAAACCATTTTTTTTGGTGTAGCAGAATACGCCAAAGCATGGTAACTGCAATCGCAGAAAATCCTAGCAACGTAATATGCGATGGAGCAAGATAAATCAGCTCCATCGTATGCAATGCCAAAAACATCAAGACAGATGCAACGTTCATGAGCATCAATACGCACAAAAACTTGTAACGAAACTCGAAATACTCTTCGCTTTCTAGGAATTTGGTTCTACCAAAGAGAAAGAGGGATAAATAATGCTTCATCGTGTCGGTTTGCCCCATTGGTTCAGTTCGTCTCGTTCGTTTCGTCCGTCTCGTTCGTAAAAATACTATGCAGTTAGCAATGTCGATAGCCTCAACAAGCAATGGATTCTCGCATCACTCTTCTTACAAAGGACGCTTTGCGCCCTCTCCTACAGGCTTATTGCACGCGGGTTCTCTGGTTGCTGCACTGGCAAGTTGGTTGGATGCACGGGTACACGGCGGGAAATGGGTGGTTCGTATCGAAGATGTAGATACCCCCCGCACCGTAGCAGGCGCAGCGCAAGGAATTTTGCAACAGCTTGCTGCGTGTGGTCTTGAAAGCGATGAACCCGTTTTATTTCAATCCGATCCTCTGGCGCAGGCACGTTACCAAGAGGCTTTGGAGCGGCTGATAGCTCGGGGGTTTGCCTATCCTTGTCACTGTACCCGTAGAAGTTTAGGCAACGGCTTGCATCGCCCCCATACCGTAGCGCATTCTCCCATTGGATGCGCTTGGCGATTGCGAGTGGATGATCCAGAAGTGGCGGCAACGGTGGGGGATTTTGTGCTGAAGCGTGCCGATGGGTGCTTTACCTACCAACTGGCGGTAGTGGTAGATGATGCCGTACAAGGCATCACCCACATTGTGCGTGGAGCGGATTTGGAAGATAACACGGCAAGGCAAATATACCTTCAACAATTACTCGGTTTTTCGACACCACAGTACCGACATACGCCCTTGGTGCGGGGGGAAAATGGTCACAAATTATCCAAACAAAACGGAGCACGACCCGTTGATACCAGCACCCCAATGGCTGCGCTTACCGCTTTACACGCTTCCGCGCAGGTTTTGGGGCTGCATGATGGATACGCGATTGAAATGGTGCGTTCACGGGTGCGGTGCGTGGGTATTGATCAAATATAAAACTTGGAAGCCTTTCGTTTTCCCGGAATGGCTTTTTGAATAATGATGCCGCGCACACTGGATAAATCCGTTAATTGGTGGTCGGGAAAGGCGGGATTGAGGGGGTGCAAAATCCAGTTTCCATTTTCTCCTTGTAATAGTTGGCGAAATGTCCATTCACTTTCCCCGCCCTCTGGTGGCGCTTGCTGGGCTAGAACATAACTGCCATTTTTGGCGATACCTTCTGGCTCAATAATGATGATTTCACCTTCATTGAATTCAGGAAACATACTATGTCCCATCACCATCAAGGCGAAAGATTCACCACCGCCACCGCCACCGCCACCGCCACCGCAACTATTTTGCATTTTCATATTTCGTTTCCTATCGAGGACGGAATTCGATCCAAAAAACGGGCGCGGTACAGCAAGCGCGGGGCGTTGGGACAATCCACAAACCCCGAACGATCATGCAGCACGTTGTTGCACACAATGCCCATGCCAGCTTGCAAAGTAAACCGAAAGAGGTGGGGAGAAACAGAATCGCGGGCAAGCAAGGTTTCTAAAAATGCCACCGCAGCCCGGGTATCGGGATCGTTTTTCCATTCAATGCTGCGGGTGCGGGCGGTATAGCGCATATGCAGAGAACCATCTGCATTAAAGGAAAATACCGGCCCGGTTTGTGCAGGACGTGCAATTCCATGCTCATCAAGCCGAGCGGGAATGGTCATCGCGTCGGGCTGCATGAGTGCTTTTATCCACGCAGGATTGGCATCTAGCATGGCTTGGTATGCCATTGCATGATCCATTACCGCATTGTCCCCCCCTGTTGCTGCGGGGCGGACGCAATGCAAAATCATCGACTGAATGCGCCGTTCTTCTGGATGGTAATACCCATCGGTATGCCATTGAAGTGGGCGGTTGGTGTAGGGGATGTACGCGATTTTTTCACCCGCTGATGGTGCAGCCACGGCAATTTGAGAAATACCATCTTCATCCGCCAACCAATTCGCATCCAGTTGCACTATGCCAAGTTGCTGCCCCAATAAACGGGGGATGGATTTATCTTCCTCCGTCACTGGGCTGCGATAAATAGCCATATTCGTAAGCGAACACAGGGTTTGGATGTGGGTTATTTCAACCGAATTTAATGCACGCGGGTCGGAAATATCAACGATTAAATCGTCTAAATTCATTGCAAAATTCATTGCAAAATGCCTTTAATAGCACGGCTTAAAGTTTCAACGGCTTCAGGAACTTCGATTGCCATGAGTTGGTCGGTTACCCAACGTTTATCTTTATCGGGCATCACGGATTCCATCCGAAAACCAAAGTAACGAACAAACTCAAAATTACCTTCTAGTTGATTCGGTAGTTGATTCGGTAATTGATTTGCATTGAAATTAAATTCCCCATAATGTGGGGCTAATTCATTGAATAAATCAATAAATTGTTCAAAACGATTACCTTCCTCAGCGGGGGAAGCAGCAAGCCATGTATCTTCATTTTCTTGCAAAATCTCCGCCATGCGTCGCACCAAAGCCGTTACAAATTCGATGCGGGCTTGTGCTTCCATGCGTTCATAAGCAATGCGGTCTAGCACCAGCAACAAAAATACCAACACTTCGCGCGTGAATGCAAAATACTGCGCACCAATTTCAATACTGAAATGGGCAGTTCGCATTTGCTTGAGCATATTTTGCCCCACACGCCAAGCAATGAATGCCATTGCGCTCGCGGTTTGTTGCGGGGTTTTGGGTGTTCCTTTTTGGAACCATTGGCTTTTGACACGCATTGCTTGAATCTTTCAATATCCGCCTTTGCCTTTAGGCTGGGGCAATCCGGCGACTTTGGCTGCTTGTTTGGCAGGGCCTGTAGGGAAGAGGTCGTAGAGGTATTTGCTATCCACGCCCTCACGGATTTCGTTCATGCCTTTGACCATGTTGCGAAAATTGGGGGTTGCACCTTCTTCTTTGTACTGCTCGCGCATATAGTTCACCACTTCCCAATGTGCATCGGTTAATTCGATGCTTTCAGCGGCTGCGATGATGGACACAATTTCATCGTCATAACAAGGTTCGATGAGGTAGCCAAGATCATCGGCTTCCAATTCGTTTCCATCCAAAATATATCCCATAGTTTTGCTCCTTTAACTTCCCACAGCGGCGGCTGATTTGTGGGGAACGAATATGCCGCAACCTAAAAGCCGATGCGCACCCAGACCTTGCTCTTGAAGGCGTTGCGATTGTTCGGCGTTGATTCCATGCAGCATCATGCTGAAAACCTCACCAAAACCCAGACATTGGCGCAAACCGCAAATGATTTCACCGCGAATAGCGAGATGTGCTAGTTCACGTTCCATATCTGCCACAAACGCGGCTTCATCTTTCTTTTCTTCTTGTTGATTGATGGCGATGCGGTAGGCATATAACGTGGAATGGGGTAATAAAGCCCGACCGTGTGCCTCACCCAGTTGCAAAGAATGACCCGCAACCGATACCACCAAACCCTGTGCTTTTTGCAACGCATCTAACCGCTTGGAATGAACCCGCAAAATTAAGCGAGAACGCTTAGAAAGCGTTGCTATATCTCCATTGTCTGCTACCAATTTGATAGGATGAATCCCTGTTTTTTCATCCGTATGCAGCCACGGAAAATGGGGTGATAACGCATCCAACAATGCTTCGGCATGGTCGCGTGGCAGAGTTTTTCCTTGGATGTTGATGGCAATATCAAGGAGTTCCATTTTTATTTTCCGGTTGCATTGTTTGCGGCTTTTCTTGTTCGTTCGCCCAGCGCAACAAGGCTTCACCCCAAGTGCGGGCGGATAGCGAATCAATGTCAAAAATGGTGAAGCGGCTCTTTTCCCGAATGCGGGTGCGTAAAAGCGCCATGCCTCCGGTTTCGTAGTCCAGTTGCTGTAATTCGATCACCTGACCACCCATAGGAATGGTCAATTTTTCAAGGGGTGTAATAGTTGCCATAGTGGTAGCGATTGTTACCGTTATTGGGCGCAATCACGCCTTTTTCGTCTATCACCAAGACGGGGCAGTACGGCATAGCCCAAATGGGTAGCTCTCCATACTTAACCATGGTTATGGGATTGGCTGGAGAAGGCACGTACCATTCAATCCGAACTTACCACCGATTCTTGGCGCATTGAAGGCGCATTGACAGGCATTGACAGGAGACATAACGATGAGCAAGAAACCACACGACACCCCCATGCTGGATCAACTCGAAAGCGGTCCATGGCCCAGCTTTGTCACCGGTCTGAAGCGTTTGGCGAAAGACAATGACTACATGACCGACCTAATGGGTCAGTTAGAGCATTCCTATAAAACCCGCAAAGGGTATTGGAAAGGCGGCACAGTCGGCGTGTTTGGTTATGGCGGTGGCGTGATTCCCCGTTTTTCGGAAGTGGCAGAAATGTTCCCTGCCTCTAAAGAATTCCACACACTGCGAATTCAACCCCCCGCCGGTATGCACTACAACACCGATGTTTTGCGCAAAATGTGCGATGTGTGGGAGCGTCATGGTTCCGGTTTGATTGCGTTTCATGGTCAATCCGGCGACATCATGTTCCAAGGAGCTTCTACCGCCAATGTACAAGGGGCGTTCGATGAACTGAACGAAATGGGTTTTGACTTGGGTGGTGCTGGTCCTGCGGTGCGTACCAGTATGTCGTGCGTAGGTGCTGCTCGTTGTGAACAATCGTGTTTTGACGAAGCCAAGGCGCAACGCTCGGTGGTGAATAACTTCTTGGACGATATGCACCGTCCTGCATTGCCGTACAAATTCAAGTTTAAATTTTCCGGTTGCCCGAACGATTGCATGAATTCTATTCAACGTGCGGATATGGCAGTGATTGGAACATGGCGCGACAACATCCGCACCGATGAAGGTTTGGCGCGTCAATGGTTTACCAAACATGGCATGACCGAATTGGTAAACGATGTGGTTACCCGTTGCCCTACCAAAACCATCATGCTCAAAGAAACGAAGGATGTTTCGACCGGAGCCAAAATTTCCAGCGTAGCGGTGAACGATCACCAATCGTTGGAAATTGATAACAGCAACTGCGTGCGCTGTATGCACTGCATCAATGTGATGACGGGGGCATTGGCGACGGGTACAGATAAGGGCGTAACCATTTTGATGGGGGGCAAACGTACCCTGAAAATTGGGGATTTGATGGGTACGGTCGTCGTTCCTTTCATGCCAATGCGCAGCGAGGAAGATTACGAAGCCTTGGTAGATTTGGCACAACGCACCATCGACTTCTTTGCCGATAACGCTTTGGAACACGAGCGCACCGGGGAAATGATTGAACGGATTGGTTTGGTTAATTTCCTCGAAGGCATTGAGCTAGAAATTGATCCCAATATGGTTTCTACGCCCCGCACCAATCCCTACGTTCGTACCGACGGATGGGATGACGAAGTGGCAAAAATCAATGCCCGTAAATCGGCACAAGCCTAAAACCACAGGAACGACAGGAGACTCCCAATCATGGCAACCATGCGCACCCCCATTGAGAGCGGCGTACCGGACAATAAGCAGTACCTGCACCCGCTGATGCTCAAAAACTACGGCAACTGGAAGTACCACGACCGACCACGGCCGGGTGTTCTGCACCATGTTTCCCATACAGGCGATGAAATTTGGACGGTGCGTGCCGGTACGCAACGCCAGATGGATTTGTTCACCATTCGCACGTTATGCGACATTGCCGATCAATTCGCCGATGGACACGTTCGTTTCACGATTCGTTCCAACATCGAATACATGGTGGCAGAGGAATCCAGAGTGGCTCCGTTGATTGAAGCCTTGAACGGAAAAGGTTTTCCCGTCGGTGGTACGGGTAACTCGGTTTCTGCGATTGCACACACCCAAGGTTGGCTGCATTGCGATATTCCGGGAACGGATGCATCCGGTGCAGTCAAAGCCTTGATGGATGAGTTGTACGATGAATTTGTCAAAGAAGAAATGCCCAATCGTGTGCATTTATCGACATCGTGCTGCGAAATTAACTGCGGCGGTCAAGCCGATATTGCGATTGTGGTGCAACACACCAAGCCACCCAAAATCAACCACGATTTGGTCGCCAATGTGTGCGAACGTCCCAGTGTGGTTGCGCGTTGTCCGGTCGCGGCGATTCGTCCCGCGATGGTGAACGGTCGGCCTTCGTTGGAAATCGACGAAAGCAAATGTATGTGCTGTGGTGCGTGCTACCCACCTTGCCCCCCTATGCAAATCAACGACCCAGATAACAGCAAGTTGGCGATTTGGGTGGGTGGTAAAAATTCAAACGCGCGTGGTAAACCCACCTTTATGAAGATGGTGGCATCGGGTCTGCCCAACAATCCACCCCGTTGGCCGGAAGTATCGGCAATGGTTAAAAAGATTTTGGCAACCTACAAAGCCGATGCGCGTTCGTGGGAGCGTATGGCGGATTGGATCGAACGGATTGGATGGCCCCAATTCTTTGAAAAATGCGATTTGCCTTTCACCAAATACCTGATTGATGATTGGCGTGGTTCGCGTTCGAGCTTGAACGCATCAACGCATATTCGTTTCTAATTATTTCTATTTCTATTTCTATTTCTGATAGGTAGCGGGTACACATTATGAAATTCGGTTTATTGGTTAGTGAAGGCCCTTACACGCATCAAGCATCGGATAGTGCCTATAACTTTGTGATAGCAGCGATTGCCAAAGGGCACGAAGTGCAGCGCGTGTTTTTCTACCATGATGGCGTGAACAATGCGACACGCCTGACCGAGCCACCGCAGGATGATCGCCATATCGTGAATCGCTGGTCGGCTTTGGCTGTCAATCACAAAGTGGATTTGGTGGTGTGCGTGGCGGCAGCCATGCGGCGCGGTATTCGAGAGGAAGTATTGGCCCCCGGATTCCGTATTTCAGGGCTGGGGCAATTAGTGGATAGCGGCATCAAGTGTGATCGCTTTCTGACATTTGGAGATTGATATGAAAAAATTCATGTTTGTCAATCGCAAGGCTCCTTACGGAACCATCTATGCCTTGGAAAGTTTGGAAGTGGTTTTGATTACCGCGTCTTTTGACCAAGATGTGAGCTTGGTTTTTATGGACGATGGCGTTTACGACATCGTTAAAGGTCAGCAAACCAAGGGGATTGGTATCAAAAACTTCTCGCCCAGCTACCGTGCATTGGAGGGGTATGACGTAGAAAAGCTGTATGTGGATCACGATTCTTTGACCCAACGCGGTTTAACCGAGGCAGATTTGCTAGTCCCTGTTGAAGTGTTGGATACCGCTGCGATGGGGCAACTCATGGCAGAGCAGGACGTGATTTTGAGCTTCTAGCTTCTCAAAGGAAATCAAGAACATCAAGAACATCAAGGACATCACCATGTTGCACATTATCAATAAGTCGCCGTTTCAAACCAGCACCTTGGCAAGCTGCCTCAAGTTAGCCCAACCCGGTAGTGCTTTGTTGTTGATTGAAGATGGTATTTACGCCGCCATGCTTGGCACTGCCACGGAAGCATCCATGCGTTCGGCGATGGATTCCGTTAAGGTTTATGTTTTGCAACCCGATGCGGAAGCACGCGGCATGAGCGGCAAAATCATAGAGGGTATCCACACCGTAGATTATGGCGGTTTTGTGGACCTGACCATTGAATATGCCACGGTTCATTCGTGGTTATAAAATTCATTTAAATTAAATTCACTTTTTGGAGAAGATTATGAGCTTTGAAATCGACGGAAAAACCTATGAAACCGATGAAGAGGGTTATTTGCTGAATTTGGCAGAATGGACACCCGAAGCAGCCGTTTATTTGGCAGAAGAAGAAAAAGTACCAATGACCGAAAATCATTGGGAAGTGGTAAACTTTTTGCGCGAATATTACAACGAATACCAAATCGCCCCCGCTGTGCGGGTTTTGACCAAAGCCATTGGGAAGCGATTTGGTGCAGAAAAAGGTACTAGCAAATACCTTTATGATTTATTTCCCTACGGTCCGGCGAAACAGGCTTGCAAAATTGCAGGGTTGCCGAAACCTACTGGTTGTATTTAAAATTTAATACA
>JBDKGR010000083.1:0-11584 GCA_039798085.1 Pseudomonadota bacterium | reverse complement strand
CAAAATCTTCGCGCGATGGAAAGGCTTTGTGGTCAATAACCTCGGTCACAATACCGTGTGCTTGCGCAAAAATCAGCCCCTTGGCGCTGGATTTGTTGCTCATAACCGCAGCAACTTTGGCATTCAAACGCTGCGCCCATTGGTCGCGCTCGGCGGTTTGGACAATGGACTCCATATTGGAGCCTGTGCCGGAAATCAAAATAACAATGTTTTTCATGGATGGAATGAATTGATGACTTCCCTTACTTTAACCCCCATTGAAGCCCGTGTCGTGGCGACACTCATGGAAAAAGCGCGTACTGTGCCCGATAGTTACCCGCTTTCACTGAATTCATTGATACTGGGATGCAACCAAAAAAGCAGCCGCGACCCCGTCATGAATCTGACCGAACCCGATATTGCCACCGCCTTGGATACGTTAATCTCTTTGCAACTGGTGCGCCAAAATACCACCGGACGGGTGGCGCGGTACGAGCATAATTTTCAGCGTGGCGTTGGAGTTTATGAACAAGCCGCTGTATTGCTAGGCTTATTGGTATTGCGCGGCGCACAAACAGCGGGAGAATTGCGCTTGAACGCCGAACGCTGGTATCGCTTTGCCGATATTTCATCCGTAGAAGGATTTTTGGAAGAGCTACAAGATCGTTCCGCAGAAAAAGGCGGTGCGCTGGTCGTCAAACTCCCCCGTGCAGCCGGAATGCGAGAGCAACGCTGGGCGCATTTGTTGTGCGGTGCAGTGGATATGAATGCGATCACCCACGTATCCGAATCCAGCAAAAGCAACCCGTTAGCCGAGCGCGTAGAAGCCCTTGAAACCGAAGTCGCCCAACTGCGGGCAACGGTTCAAAAATTATGTGCCGAGTTGGGTGTAACGCCTTCCGCTTGACTCAATAACTTCCCGCCCACTGTGCAATCTCGGCGATAACCGCATCGCTGGCTTGCGTTAAGGCTTGCACACCACCTGCTGCATCCGCCGTGGGGGCTGAGTGTTCTGCGGTAAAGCTGCGTTGCGCAACCAGTTCTTCTTTATTGCCACTTTTTATACGCCCCATTGTTGCGACAATGCGCACGATCGCTTTGCTGTGCTGTGGGGATTCAAACCATTGGCTGAATTCTTCAATCTCCCAATGCAGGCGCAGCGTTCCAGTTGCAACCATTACGCCTTGCGTGGCTTGCAAAACAGGGCGATTTTGTCCCAAATACTGGCGCAAACGCTGGTGAAATAATTGTGTTACTGGTATCGTCCAATGCGATTGGGTATAAGGCAATAATTGCTGTGCATTGTGGTATCCCAAACGATAAAAAATGCCCGTACTATCAAACGCCGCATGGGTTGGTACGGGTGCAAGCAGCATCGGTGGCAAATGGGCTGTGCTCACCCGTGAAATACCGGACATAGCAGACATACCAGACATAGCTGAGACAGGAGTCACGCCAAAATCGTAAATCATCGCAGCTTTGGGTGCATTTTGGCAGGCACTTAATGCCGTGGTAAGACCCAAAATAAAAAGTATGCTCCGCATCATTGTTCTCCGGGACCTTTGGGAAGGGTGTCGTTGCCCAGTATCAGGGCTTGGGGATTTTCTTTTAGCATTTGGGTCGCACTTCCCACTTGGCGCAGAGTGCGGGTTGTTTCATTGAGCGTGGTGGCTAGGGCTTGCCCGGTCACCTCTAAAACTTGGGTGCTTTGGGTGATTTGGTCAAGCGTTCCTCCCGGGGCATTCATGCGCTGATTGGTCAATTTGAACGCATCGGCGGAGGTGGTCACCGATTGGGTACTTTGACCCAATCGCTCGGCGGTTGTGCGCAATGCTGCCAGTGTTTGACGGGTTTCTTTAACCAATTCGGGAATCCCCGCTTGCTGGGCTTGTTGCGCTAATTGGTTGATGCTGGAAGCGGCTTCCCCGAGGTTCGCCAATAAATCAGCGCCCTGTTCGGATAAGCGCGATACCAAGCCCTGACGCATGGGAATCCGTGGAAAATAGTGCTTTCCATCGCTCACCAAGGGTTCGGTGGAATGGGGGGATTGAGCCGATTGGGCCGATTCATCCAACTGAACAAATGCCAGCCCCGTCACTCCTTGGAAACCGAGCGAGGCAAAAGTAGCTTTGCTAATAGGTGCAGCCCTATCCACTACCAAACGAATCAGCACATTGCCTGCTGTTTCTGGATCAAGGGTAATCGATTGCACACGCCCCACCGTAACGCCTTTGTAGCGCACTCCGGCTTGGGCTTGTAGCCCTGTTACCACTTCTTGGCTAGAAATTTCATATTGCAGATACTGTCCCGTATCGCGTGTGAGCCATACGGCTAGCCCCACCAGTAAAGCGAGCAGCACCAGCACAAAACTGCCGGCGGCGATAGCATGAGATCGGTTTTCCATAGATTCTTTTTAATTTTTTAATTTTTTGGTAGATAAGGATTGAACCGCGATTTGTTCCCATTCGGCAATCCACCCCACGACAGCGGAGGCTGGCATAGGACGTGCAATACCGTAACCCTGTGCCAGATGGCATCCCATTGCGAGCAATTTTTCGGCATGGGTTGGGGTTTCAAGTCCTTCGGCAATAACGGTACGTCCGAATGCTTTTGCCAATCCAATAATCGCACTCACAATGGCGCAATCATCTGAGTCCACGAGCATATTGCGGATAAAACTTTGGTCAATTTTGAGCGTTGAGGTGGGTAGATGTTTAAGATACCCCAGTGAGGAATACCCTGTTCCAAAATCGTCCAATGAAAAACTGACACCCAATTCAGCACAAGCCCGCAATTTTTTTGCCATCGTCACCATATCGCCTAACGCACTGCTTTCCAGCACTTCAAGGTCTAGATTGTGGCGAATAACAGGATCATAAGGTTCCAATAATGCCGCCAAACGCTGCACAAAATCCGAATGCTGTAACTGCATCGCCCCCACATTGACACTCATTTGCAAGGCAAATCCTTGTGAATGCCAGTGTTGTAATTGGTGCAATGCGGTTGCAATAACCCACTCACCTAATTCGATGGATAAGGCATGGTGTTCGATCGCTGGCAAAAATTGCCCGGGTGTCCAAACGCCGTCCGCGCGATTCCACCGAATCAAGGCTTCAAAACCCACCACCTGAAAAGTCACCAGATGCACTTTCGGTTGGTAATACAGTTCAAATTCATGGTTCTCTAACCCCCACTGAATTTGCGTGCTGATTTCGCACTGCGATTGAATGGCAGCATCGTGTTCCACATCAAATAAGTGGTAACGATTTTTGCCCGCCTGCTTCGCCAAATACATGGCTTGATCGGCATGGCGCAATAAAAGATCGGCATCGGCTCCATCACAGGGATAAACGGTTGCACCAATACTTGCCGTCACTTTGATGGGAACTTGGGTCGATTCAACATATACCCACACGGGTTCGGATGTGGCGGTCAATAAGCGATCCAAAACCGTTAAATAATCCTTTTTATCGTGCAAATCCACCAACACAGCAACGAATTCATCACCCCCAATGCGTGCCAAAGAATCCCCCTTACGCAGGGCGGTTTGCATTTTGCGTGACAGGGCAACCAGCAATTTATCGCCCGCTAAATGACCATGCGTATCGTTAATGGATTTGAATCCATCCAAATCAATAAACACCACGCACAATGTGCTGCCACGGTGCTCACACGCAAGCATTGCCTTTTCCAATCGCTCTGAAAAAAGCAAACGGTTGGGCAAACCTGTCAAAGAATCGTAATGGGCTACGTGTTCCAATTCATGTTGATGTTGTTTTAGGGTGGTAATGTCAGTTGCCAAACTCACGTAATTTTTCAGGCTGCCCCACTCGTCTTGAATGGCACTGATGGTTTTCAATTCGGCATAGACTTCGCCATTTTTCCGGCGATTCCAAATTTCACCGCTCCAAAACCCTTGTTGGTGAATGTCTGACCACATTTTTTGATAAAACGCCAACGATTGGCGACCCGAATGCAATATACGGGGATTTTGTCCAATAACTTCTTCCTTGGTATAGCCCGTCATCCGGCAGAAGGATTCATTGACTTCCACAATAATGCCCGTGGGGTCGGTAATGATGATGGCTTCACGGGCATTGGCGAACATATTGGCAGCCAATCGGCTCCGCACTTGCGCATGAACGGATTCGGTCACATCCCTATTGATGCCAAATATGCCCACAATATGTCCGGCTGCATCCAATAAGGGCCACTTGTTAATTTGCAAAAATCCCTGTTTGCCTTTCACATCCAAATAAGGCGCAATTTTGTTCAACAATGGCAGACCGTCGCGCAATATCACGGCATCTTCTTCTTGGTAGCGTTCGGCCACATCGCGCGGGAAAACATCGGCATCGTGCTTTCCCAGCATTTTGTGCCAATCATCAAAACCACAAAATTTTGCCAGTGCCTGACTGCAAAAACGAAAACGATTAGAACAATCTTTGAAATAAATGAAATCGGTGGTTTGCTCCAAAAACGCCACAAAGTTGCGATTGAATTCCATCAACCGCTCTTCGGCATTTTTGTGATCGGTTATATCCATAATGAACCCGTGCCACAGTATGCTGCCATCGAGCATACGTTCTGGTCGTGCGGTTCCACTGCGCCAACGAAGTCCTTGCTTGGGTAATTGCACACGGTATTCACACACCCAAGGCTGCAAAGTTTCGGCAGATGTTTGGATGGATTTCGCCACCATCTCGAAATCATCGGGGTGCAGCAAAGCAAAAATCGCCGAAGCATCCTCCATCACATCTACGGCATTGACTTCATAAATTTGTTGAATCCCCTCGCTGGAATAAGGAAAACAAGAACGACCATCGGGAAATAATTGAAATTGGTAAATAACCCCGGGGATTTGGCACGCTAAATTGGCTAATAAATCGTAGCCTACCCGTATTTTTTCACGCAACAAAATACTTTCGGTAATCTCCACAAGCGTTCCCGCTACCCGCAGTGGCACACCATTGGGATGGTATTCAATAATGCGGGCACGTTCTGCTGCCCAAATCCAATGTCCTTTTTTATGGCGCAACCGCAATTCACATTCGTAATAATCCTTTTGACCACGAATATGGGCAGCCAGTTGGGATTGGGCTTTGTCTGCATCGTCGCTATGCGTGAACTCCCATTTTTTTCGCATATCCATAGGTTGCAATTCATCAAGGCGATAACCCAAAATGCGTGCCCATTGGGTGTTGATGTCAACCGAATTTTCTACCAAATTCCATTCCCAAGTGCCGATGCGAACCCCATCTAACAAACTGGCAATCCGATTTTGCTCCCTAACAAGGTTGGCCTCGGTCTCTAATAAATCGGCCTGCTTGGTTTTCAACAGCCATTCAATCGTCCGATCCACCATCAAAATCAAGCGCTGTTCATTCGGTGCTTCTGAGCCAGACTCTGCATCAGAGCCAGAATCTACTAAAAGCAAGGTATGCAGATCAACGGTGTGGTAGGAATGCGTATCTTTGCGCAACACCGTGCAATCAGCCATGATTTGGGTGGATTCTCGGCTGGTTAATACCTGATGAATGCTACTTCGGCTGCTGATGTCAAACAGTTGATAAAACGAACGCCGCTGCATTGCCGCCTGTTGGTGCAAGCCAAACTGTTTTTTGGCAAGGCTGTTACCTTCCACAATAAAACCTTGGGAATCCACAATCACGCACGGGATCGGCATACGCTCAAATAGGTTGCGATACCGGCTCAATGCGGTCTCTGCCATTTGCTGTGCATGGCGCAAATCTTGATTTTGGATTTCCAATTCTGTTTGATAAACCCGCAATTCTTCCAATAACCGTATGGCATCCTGCATACCATCGTTGGTGAAATTCGTTGGTTGCTCCATCGCTTTGGATGCCAGCAACCGATGCGCTCGCAAACGCAGATTGTCAATCTCACGATCCAGAGAGCTCATAATCCGTTTCTTTCTAACGACGATGGGATGTTGGATGGGATGTTGAAATGGCTCACTACCGCCCCCCATTGTGTCCCCGGTATTGGTGCGACATTCACGTAAAACCAGCGTTTTTCATGGGGTGCGTGACAAGGGGACTGCATCGAAAAATAGGGCAATGTCCCACTCAGCACCGCCTGCACGCCCTCCACAGCATGGCTACTTAATTCACGCACATCCAGATAATTGGCTCCCACCTCAGCCCACGCCAACCTCCGCCATGCCGCATTCACCTGACCAATCGTACCGTTTGAATCGAGGAGGGCAATTGGATTGGGCACACCATCCAAAATGGATTGCACACGCTTGGTATCGTGGTACATACTGACATCAATCACCGACAAAATCGCACCCCCCCGAGGCATGGAGGGGATGGAATATGGCAACATCCGAATAAAGTAGGTTTTTTCTCCAGACAACGCCTCCACCTCGCATTCCAAAGGAATACCCGTTTGCAGGGTTCGCTTGAGATTTTCCATCAGCGTAGGAAATACCAGTGTGTGCGAAATATCATCCAAAGGACGACCCAAATCGCTAGGACGTAGCTTAAACACCGCTGCCGCATCGGGTGTAAAGCGGGTAATTTGCAAATCAGCATCCACGAAAATCGTGGCGACCGCTGTCGCGCGGCTGAGGCTTTCAAGGTCTGCGTTGGCTTTACCTAACAACAACAATTTTTCTTGGTATTCGGCATTGACGGTATTCAACTCTTCATTCACCGACTGCAATTCTTCATTAGAACTTTGCAGTTCTTCATTGGATGCCATCAATTCCTCGTTCGTTGCCTGCAATTCTTCATTGGATGTTTCGAGTTCTTCGATGGTGGTTTGAAGATTTTCACGGGTTGCCGTCAATTCACTTTCCAATAAAAGAATCCGCCCCATTGTTTCTGCACTCACATCCACGGCTGTGCGCAAGGATGATGGGCATGATGAAGATTCTTTTTCCGTTTCAAAGCAGAGCAATGTCAGCCTTTCCACGCCCTCATTTTTCAGAGCGTGCGCTGACAACCGAACCCACATCAAAGAACCATTGCGCATTTGAATTTGAATGGGTTCTGCTTGAAGGGAAAATTTATCCTTCCACGATTTGAACAACAAAGCGGATGCAATCGGAACCAACGGGTCTAGCAGCAACCGACCCACGGCAAGGCTGGCGGAACCCTGTTTGGTTTGAATAAAAGAATTGACATCACCAAAAAGATGCACGGCTTCTTGTTGCTCGTTAAACACAATAGCGGGTGGGGCATATTGTTCCAGCAGCATGGCTGCCCCCATATCGGCGGCATTGGCAATCGACACCCTGGTTTCTAATTTAGGCTGCGCCCCGTGGGACATCTGGCGCACCCACTGTGTCTGGGATTTTTTGCGCATCTCCACCAAGGGTTGCACGCGGGCATGGGTTCGGCGGAACAATTTATGTCCTGCACTCACCACACTGAGCGCATCGCTCATCATGGCAATGGATTCGCTAGAGCCTAAAAAAAGAATCCCACTTGGATTCAGGGCATACAGCAGCGAATGGAGCACCCGTTCCTGCGCTGGGGGTTTGAAATAAATCAGGGTATTTCTACAAACCACCAAATCCATTTTGGTAAAGGGCGGATCGGCTAACAAATTTTGCCGTGCGAATACGATACATTGCCGCAGCTCGCTTTTCACAACGTACATCCCTTGCTTGTGTACAAAGAAGCGTTCTAGTCGATCGGTTGAAATTTCTGCGGCAATCGACTCGCGGTAACGCCCGAAACCCGCCTTTTCAATGGCTTGGTGATCGACATCGGTGGCAAAAATTTTCAACGTGGGCCAGCGCTCAATTTGATGAAACGCTTCCATAAACAAAATGGCAATCGAATACGCTTCCTCCCCCGTTGCCGTACCCGCCACCCAGACCCGAAGGGTATCGGATGCTTTGCTTGCCTCGACCAACGGTTTAATCGCCTGCTCAAACAAGCGTTCAAACGCATCGGTATCCCGAAAAAAGCTGGTGACCGAAATCAGCATTTCATTGCGAAGCAGCAGCATTTCATCCCGATCCTGATCAATCAATGTCAGGTATTGCTGCAAATCATGGGTATGCCGTATCTGCATACGGCGTTCCAAACGCCGCAAAATGGTAGCGGGCTTGTAATCGGAAAAATCAATTCCACCAAGCTGGTACAAAAGCTGAAGTATCTCGATAAACGCTTCGTCATGGCTCAATGCCGAGTAGGACGTTAGCACCGAACTGGCGGTGGGTTCTTGAAATACCTCATGGCGCAAATGGGCAGATAACCGTGCCGGCATATCCTCGGGGGTAAGAACCGCATGAACGTGTCCGGTGGCAATCACGCTACGCGGCATTCCATCGAATTTAGAGGATTCGGGGTCTTGCGCCATGAGAAAACCGCCTGCAATGCGGATGGCTATTGCGCCCTTGGTTCCATCGGTTCCCGTGCCGGAGAGAATAATACCCACGGCTTTATCGGCGTACACCGCAGCCAGCGATGCAAAGAAAATATCAATCGGCAACGTCAGTGAATGGCTCTTCTTGGGTTTGAGATGAAGATGCCCCGGAGATACGTGCATGATGCTGCCGGACGGAATGAGAAACACACAGTTTTCCCGCAGTGCCATATCTTCTTCCGCCATGATGACAGGCATCAGGGTATGGCGTGCCAACAAGGTACTCATCATGCTTTTGTGATCCGGCGACAAATGCTGAACCACCACAAATGCCGCGCCCGTGTTGGTAGGGCAGGAGGAAAAAAACCGTTCTAACGCATCCAATCCGCCCGCCGAAGCGCCTATGCAGACCACATAGCCTTGGTATTCACCTACCTCCTCTGCATCTTCTGCATCCGCTTCCGCATCCGCTTCCGCATCCACATTCACTTCTACTAGAGAGGTGATGGGGCTATCGCTGGGATCGTTGATTGGTATGTCATCTTGGATAGGAGATGTAGAAGATATAGGGGATGGGATATTGGGCATTGGACATTGGATATTGGGCATATTCACCGACTACTGAATCGCTAGACAGCAGAACCACAGCACCCATTTTGCCCGTATATCAGCCCTTACTCAGCATCTTTGCTCAACATCCTTGCCGCTACTGCCTCCATCCGCACGGTTTCTGCGGCTAAATGCGCTTCCAACACCAAACGGCGGGCTTGCAGGGTATCGTGCAATATCGCTTCGCCCAAACCATAGGCGCGGACTTGTAAATCCGTACTGCGCTGCACCAGTGTGCGAACCGCCTCTAAACGTTGCCATGCCGCGTAGCTTTGCAGGGTCGATTCCGCGCTGTGCCAGAGTTGGGCTTCCACCTCTTTACGGGTTTGTTCCAGTTGATGCTGTGCGGATTCACGTTCTGCTTGGGCTTGTGAAGAATCGGCTTTACGTCCTGCGCCCCCGATAGGAATCGAAACGTAAATCCCCAGTATTTTTTCCTGCCCATCGCGCTCGCTGACCGCACGAATACCCCATGTGGGATCGGTGGTTCGCTCTTGCTCTGCGCGGGTGGCACGTAATTGGGCTTGCTGCGCTTGGGTTTGTGCCAGAACGAAGGCGGGATGTTTTGCCAACCGCGCGGCAATGCTTGCCGCATCCGGCATCGCTGGCGGGGTCAGCGTGGGTAAATCCAGAGGAGAAAATTTCGGAAGATTCGGATAACGCCGATGCAGTGCCCGCATCAACGTATCCGCCCGTGCTTGGGCTTGCAGAGAAGCGGCTCCGGTGCGGGCATGGTCGGCTTGGGCGGATATGGCATCCAAGGGAGCCGATTCACCGGCTTTCACGCGCTTTTTCACGACTTCTAATTGTTCAAAAGAAAGTTGGGCTTGCTCGGTCAAAATCTGGGCGATGCGTGATTCCCGCAGCGCATCCAACCATTCGGTAATGAAGGTTCGCCGCGCTTCGTACAGCGTTTTTTCACGGGTCAGTTGGGCGATGCGAATGCCGATTTCACCCAACTGTGCATCCGTTTCCGCTTTGCCCAACCAGCGCATGGGCTTTTCGATTCCGATTTCGTATTCGGGATACTGCATTCCGGTGGCGACTTCGCGGCGTTGTTGGGCAGCGGCTTTCACACTCCATTCATACGTGCCCACACGCAGCCGCTCGGCATTGGCTTGGGCGGCGGTAATGGCGGCATCGGCAGCGCGAATCTGTGGCAGTTGGGTAAGTACCAAATCTACCGAATCTACCGAATCTAAATTATTTGCATAGGAAAATCCGCTACAAAGCGCGTAGATTATGCAAAGAATGCTATGTTTTTTGAATTTCATGTTATTTCCCTAAGCGCCCAAACGCGATCAAAGGCACAACCCAGTAAGCGATTTGGGGCGATTGTAGGGTTTCTTGTAGCGTATGAATGAGCGTTTCGACTTGGGATTGTTCCATCGCCACCTGCACCAGCACGCGCTTGGCACGCCCTTGGACTTGTTCCATTGCCGATGCCAGTTCGATATTTACGCCCATGCCTTGCGCTTGCATCACGGTAAAACCGCGTGCCAAATCGGGGTTGGCGATGAGCGTATCCAGCACCTCCTCTTCCAACGTGCAAGGCAGCGTAAGGGTTAAAAGACAATCGGGATTATTCATGGTGTTCATTGCGTGGGTGGCGTTCATTGGCGAGAAGGGAAAAAATGGCGATACAAAATCGGCAGCAACACCAGCGTGAGCAGCGTCGAACTCACCAAGCCACCAATCACCACAATGGCAAGCGGACGCTGAATCTCCGACCCCGGGCCGGTAGCAAGTAGCAACGGAATCAAGCCCAGCGCGGTGATACTCGCCGTCATTAACACCGGACGCAAACGGCGCAGCGAACCTTGGCGCACCACCTCATCCGTTGCCATACCGCGTGCAGAGAGTTGATTAAAGCAGGTAATCAATACCAGCCCGTTCAGCACCGCAATCCCCATCAGCGCGATAAACCCGACCGATGCCGGAACCGATAGGTATTCGCCCGTTACCGCCAGTGCCACAATACCGCCAATTAACGCCAGCGGGATATTGGCAAACACCAAAATCGCCTGCCGCAACGAACCCAGCGTCGCAAACAAAACGCCCACAATCAGCACCAATGCCAGCGGAACCACCAGCGCAAGGCGGGCAGCAGCACGTTGTTGATTTTCAAATTGTCCGCCCCACGTAATGGTGTACCCCGTGGGCAACGCCACATCCCGCGCCACGGTGGCTTTGGCTTCTTCTACAAATCCGACCAAATCGCGCCCCCGCACGTTGGCACGTACCACCGACATTCGGGATGATTGTTCGCGTTCGATTTTGACGGGGCCATCGGTCACCGCCAATTCCGCGACATCGCTCAACGCCACGGTGCGACCATCCGCCAACGGCAAGCGCAACTGGGCAAACA
This sequence comes from Pseudomonadota bacterium, assembly GCA_039798085.1. Lineage (GTDB taxonomy): Bacteria > Pseudomonadota > Gammaproteobacteria > Burkholderiales > Burkholderiaceae_C > Allorhodoferax. The sequence goes on along the minus strand of JBDKGR010000083.1, from coordinate 282 downwards.
ATTCGGGCGAGAGGCGCAATTCTTCGCTCCCCCGCACCACCAGTGGCACGCGACGCGCATCTTGCATCACCACGCCCGTGCGTTGCCCTTCGACCAAGGCACGCAAATCGTTTTGAATTTGCTCGGCAGTCAGCCCCAAACGTCCGGCGTTGATGCGGTTGATATTCACACGCAGGTACTGCACGCCCGCATTTTGCGCGGTGATAACGTCTTCACTGCCTTGGATTTTTTCCAACGTTTGCACGATTTTTTCCGACAACTGCGCCAATTCATCGGCATTAG
>JBDKGR010000082.1:0-11777 GCA_039798085.1 Pseudomonadota bacterium | reverse complement strand
ATAATGTGTTGGTTTTATTAGATAACCATGTTTCCAACGAAATATCATTCAAATACAGAGCTGCCGAACGGATAAAGGCACTGCAAATAGCAGAAATACCTTTATCTACATCCCCGCGAGCGGCTTGTGCGGCTTCGATATTGACATACAACGCACGGTATTTTTCCTCTGCATTCAGATGGTGCATCAACGCCAACAAACAAGTCGTTTTTCCCGTTTGGCGTGGCGCGTGCAGCACAAAGTAGCGTTCGGCATCAATGAGGTCGGTGATACCTTGCACGTCAATACGCTGCAACGGGTCAATCATGAAATGTTTGCCCGCTACGCTGGGGCCTGCGTTGTTGAAAAATAGGTGTTTTTGGTTTGGCATGGTGATATGGTAGAGCAGTTCTTCTGTGACGGATTCCTCAATACCGCCCCACAATCGTAATCAGCGCCAAAATCGCAGAGGCATTTGCTTCGGCGACTTGGGCTTCTACCCGCAAAAAATTGGGATTGGGGGTCGGGCGCACCACCAAAGTCACGTTGAATTTGCGTTCGGCTTGCTCACAAATCGCCGTGTTATCGCCCACTGCGGGCATTTGGCGCGAGAGGCGGATTTGCGTGAGCGCATTTTCAGCGCACAGTTGCGCCAGCAGTAAATCGGATTGGCGCTGCGCGTTTTGCAATAACACCTCGGTACTGCGCACACCAGCGGCGAGGGCGATTGCGACAATGCTCAAGGCGACTAGCACTTCAATCAGCGTAAAGCCGCGTTGCTTCGTGGTGCGATTCATGGTTCTGCGCCAGTTTCCACGATAAACGGGCGAATCCCATCGGTTCGCACCACCAGCCGCCGCGTGGGATTGGATGCGATGGCAAGAAAAACGCTTTGCGCTCCAATAATCGGCTCTGGCCCCAGCGTTAATCCGCCGCCACTCGGAAAGGCTTGTACCTGCGCACCCAGCCACTCGGTTGGCAGTGCGGCGCTTGGTGGTACGCCCTCAAACGCAAAGCCGCTGGGCGTTAAATGCCAGCGTACCGGATTGGAAGTCATGCGCGAAAAAGCGCGGGCGGATTCCAGCAATGCGGCAAGGCGCTGGGCTTCACGCTCCAATTGGGTTTCGGACGAATCGCGCAACCCCACCACCACGCCCGCACTGGCAATGGCGATGATGGTAATAACGACCAGCAGTTCTAAAAGGGTAAAACCCTGTTGATGAACTTTATTGCCAGCTACCGATGTCGGCATCGTTACCTTCGCCTCCGGCTTGTCCATCTGCACCAAAGGAAAACACGTCAATATCTCCCCGCACGCCCGGATTCAGGTACTGGTATTGGCGACCCCAAGGGTCATTGGGCAGTTTGTCCAAATAATGTTTCCAATTCGGTGGCACGGGCGCTTCGGTGGGTTTGACCATCAACGCTTTCAAGCCTTGGGCGGCACTGGGATAGCGCTGGTTATCGAGTTTATAGAGCTTGAGCGCCTGCATCAAATTGGTGACATCGGTACGCGCTGCGGTGACGCGGGCTTCATCGGCACGCCCCATCACATTCGGCACAATAATCGCCGCAAGGGTGGCGATGATGACCAGCACGACCATCAATTCAATCAAGGTAAAGCCGCGTGAGGCAAAGCGGGGAAATTTGTTAGTAGTTTTATTCATAAGGTTAATTTTTCGGTTCAGGTTCTTCAAGCTGATACGGAGTGCTGCCACGTTGATAACAGCGCTCCCACGAGCGCAATAATTGACTTTGATATTTTTTTAGCCAATCCTCCATTCCTTTTACGGGTGGACCTTTTTCACATTTAAAATCTTCAATACGATATTTAGCAAAAGTACCTTCCCCATTTTTATTCAAAACATGAACATGAGGTGGATTATGTTCAGGGCTATGCCCGACATTTGGATACATCACAATTTTGTGACCATGAATTTCATCTAGTACCGAGGATGGTGCGACAGTTGCCCCCCAATCACGAATATAAGTTTCCCAATCATCGCAATGCTGTTTAGTGCCAATATTTTTAATATCACACGGGATGCCTATGAGAATATCTTTAATATCATCAATTTGATAACGTATTGCAGGAATACAATGATTTTGCCAATCAACATGGGAAGGTTCAATACTAAAGACCAAACTATCCTGTAAAACAGCCAGTGTTGCGCCACTAGCTATATATTTATCCCAATAAACATCACATGGCAATTCTCTGTTTAATTCAATATTGTTTATTCTTGATAAAAACCTTAGATATTTATCCTTTGATTTACCATAACCATCTTTAACTCTATTTCGGAGAGACACTTTTTCAATTTCAAAATTGAGCTGATTATCAATAAAAACAATTCTTCCATCATTGCGCAGATTGAAAAAGATATTGAGTGCCTCGCACAATATCTCTATACCAGACTGCCATTGATGTGAATTTAACTCACCTTGCAAACTTTGCTCGTTAAAATAAATAGTAATGGGCTGCATAGACTATCCTAGTAGTTCTTCAAGACTGCGTTCCCATTCATCAAAGAAGCCTTCTGGCCATGCTGAAAGTTCACCATTTGGCAAAATCATGGGATTTTGAATATAGCTGTCACCAGTAGCTGTATCACGAACAAAATTACACAGACTCACATCTGTATTTTTTATCGTTTTATTTTTTACCGCCAGACGAATACCATTCAATATGTGATCGCTGTGGGTTTCAACTAAAATTTGAACTCCATCACTAGCACATTTTGCTAGCAATGCTCCCATAGCAGCTTGCCCACGAGGATGTAGATGCGCCTCTGGGTTTTCCAATAAAAGTAGTGAACCGGGTGGGGCACTTAAACATGCTGTCACAATAGGTAAGCTATAAGTTAAGCCAAACCCCACATTAACGGGTCGTCTTCTATCGGAATCGTGCGCTAATTCCGTTGACGCATATGAAAAACCCAGTGTTACTAAATCAGTTTGTTTAATTCGCTCAGAATCAGAGCTACGAAGACGTACTCCTGGGCTTAAATGCTGCATCCAACCACTTACTTGATCGTAAAGTTTAGATGTAACCGTAATCCTTCTCATTAACTCTTCTGAAACACCTGTAGCGGAAGTCGGGCATCTTCTTTTTTCTCTTACTTCTAGTTTATCACCTTGCTCTACCAAAAAATCGGGCGTATATTCCCCGCCTTTTCCAAGGAAAGGAAAAACTTTATCGACAATATCACTTCGATTGTAATGAGCACTTGGGGTTAATCGGTCAGCTTGAATAAATTGAAATGGTTTTTGATACATGAAATTTTGTACTAATTTTTCATGATGCTCATTTTCAGATTCTTTAATTCTTAATGTGTAATCGCTTTCTCTTCCAAGAGTGTCAGCAGATAAAATCCAAGGTTTACTATATTTTTTACTAAATATTGATATACCTATATACGTATCAGATGCCCTTTGACTAATTACATCACCAGCAGTACCAAGTTGGACAAGTTCTCCACGAAGATTGAGGGTTTCCAATTTGGTGGAATTTCCGCGATGATTAGCCATTTCTAAGCTTTGTCGAAGCAACCCAATGGATTGGAGGACGGTACTCTTACCTGAGCCATTTAATCCACTTAATACAGTAAGCCACTTGAGTGGAATATCTAATTCGCGTGCTGATTTAAAATTCCGTAGCGAAAGATTATTAAACATTTAACACCTCTTGAAATATGCGCGATAGCTCATCAATGCGATTATTACATGATTCGGCATGCCCTGTCCCTGAGCGCAATGCTTTACTTAATTTACTTTCTACATTTAATATCTCGACTCCAAACTTTTCGCAGATCATTTCTTTTTTCGAAATGAGAATTAGGTGCTCTTTTTCAGAAATTTGTGATAATGCCAATAGTTGCGCTTCAAATACCCCTTTATTGATAGGCGATAGTGAATTATTAGAGTAACTTTTTCTAAAAGAATGGCGACCAAAAATTTTAACTGCCACATCAAGGCAATTAAAAAAAGACTCTTTCGCTTCTTTCCAAGTACTTTGATTCCATAATTTTAATGTATTTTCAACTGTCTCATTGAGAAATTTATCAAGAATTTCATTTGGCTTTCTTTGTCCTTTTGGCTTCAAAGCCCATAATGCAATAAATCTCAAAACCATTTCCATATCTTGTTGCCTATCAGTCGGTATTTTATAACTTGTTGCTTTTCTGAATTCTTCAGACTCTGCCAGTCTTCGTATTTGATTTCTCCACTCTCCTGGAAAAATGGCATTCCGTATTTCTTGTGGACTAAGCGGTAATCCACCTTGATTTAATCGTGCAAAAACATTAAACATAACCTCCTTTGGTGTAGATGATCGAATGACATTGGCTTCAATTTCAAGCTCGTTTATTCTTCTTTGAAATGTTCTATCCAGCTCTAAAAATTCTTTATATTCAATATCCTTTAAATACTGAAGATTTTCTAATCTTAATGGATTAATTTTTGCACCTGTTGATTTATTTAGTTCAGCATAATCTATAAAATGGAAAATAGTACAAAGACGTTGCAATCCATCAACAACAGAAAAATTTCCATTCTCATCTTCGCGAAAATAAAATGATGGCAATGGGATACGTAGTAATATAGATTCAATCAAACGGCTTTTTCTTATGGAATCCCATAAATTTGCACGTCGCTGAAAATCAGGGTTTAATTCCAATTCATTGTGTTTTAGTCTTTCAAGCAATGAACTAATGGTGAATTTTCTAGCAATAATTTCAACTTGTTTAGGATCAAATGGCGTATTGATAGCATCTTTTTCATCCGCCCTCTCCTCTACTTGATCCAAACCATCGCTATCTATGTTGACTTCAGGGTTGAGTGGGTGTGTCATGTTGTTATGCTAGGTCGTTAATTCAAGGTGATACAAGTGTCAATCATAATCACGTTATGAACAAATACGTTTTACGAATCGTAACGCTGATGCTGGCAGCGTTGGCGGCATTGAGCGCGAGTTTTTGGGTGTTGAAGATTATGCAGGGAACATCGGTCGATTCCGTGACTGCATCCAGCGCACCGCTGCCCCCCTCATCGCCCTCCGACCCGAAAGCGCTGGCGCGTGTGCTGGGGGGAGGCATATCGGCTGCAACGCAAGCTGCATCAACACCTGCTGCTATCAATTTGATACTACAAGGCGTTATCGCACACGGTACGCAACGCGGGGCTGCCTTGATTGCCGTGAACGGGAAACCCGCCAAACCCTTTTCAGTTGGCGCGGCGGTGGATGGGGATTGGGTGCTGCAATCGCTATCAACGCGCAGTGCCACGCTGAAAAATACAACGGGCGAACGGGTTTTGGAATTGCCCCCGTTAAAACCATGAACCGCACACCTTGGCTGGATACCCTGCGCGGTTTTGCCGTGTTGTGGATGACGATTTTTCATTTTTCGTTCGATTTGAATTATTTCGGATTCATCCACCAAAATTTTTACCACGATCCGTTTTGGACGATGCAGCGCACCTGCATTTTGAGTTTATTTTTATTTTGCGCAGGCTTTGGGCAAGCGCTGGCGGTGAAAAATGGGCAAACTTGGGCGCGATTTGGGCGACGTTGGCTGCAAATAGCAGTTTGTGCGCTGGCGGTGAGCGCGGGTTCGGCGGTGATGTTCCCGAATAGCTGGATTTATTTCGGCGTGCTGCACGGCATGGCAGTGATGTTGCTTATCTGTCGTGCCACCGCCGCATGGGGTGCGTGGTTGTGGATTGTGGGCGCGGTGGCTATCGGATTGGGGAATTTTCCGCCCGTCACGTTCGATGCGCCCGCGTGGAATTGGATAGGGCTGATTAGCCGCAAACCGATTACCGAAGATTACGTTCCCATTTTGCCGTGGCTGGGTGTCATGTGGTGGGGTATGGCGGCGGGCTTGCGGTGGAAAGGGAATTTACCCACCATCCGCCCTTTGGCATGGCTGGGGCAATGGAGTTTGCCTTGGTATATGCTGCACCAGCCCGTACTAATGGGTCTATTGGGTCTATTGGGTTTATTCACGGGGTATAAAAACTTTTTCGTGGGTCAATAGGCATTCGCGGCGAGTACCTATCCTACTGCCAACCACCTTGCTCAAAAACCTTAAACTGCTTTTCCAATTTCCACTCTACCCGCGCTTTATCGTGGGTATTGAGGAAACGCTGGCAGGCTTCCCCTGCAACGGGAAAATCTGCGTCGTTGCAAACCCGTGTTTGGCGATAAGATGAATCCTTCCACAAGCTATTCCCCTTCAAAAAAGAATAATGGATGCTGTTGCGTGCCAGTGTTTTGAGCGCGGAGTAATCCAAGCCGTAATCTTGGGTCGCACGCTGGTATTCGTGGGTGAGATCGATACGGGAAACGCCTTCATCATCCGATGCCAAGGTGACCGGTACGCCCGCTTTCAGGTATTCAGAGAAGGGGTGGTATTTGCCCTTCACTCCCAAAATCGCGTCGTTGCTGGTGAGGCAAATTTCCACCAACACCTTTTTCTCCTTCATACGCTGAAGTAACTGAAAAGGTTTTTCTTCGTACATCACATCCACACCGTGACCAATACGCTTTGCTCCGGCAATTTCTACCGCTTTGCGGATATGGTCACGCAGATTTTCGGGTGGAACCAGCCCCAAAGTTAATTCACCTGCGTGCAAAGCAATAGGGACGGTGGGATAGCGTGTGGATAAAAATTGAAGCATCTGCATATGCAAGTCGTAATCACGCAGTGCCACCATATCGTCTTCTGGTGCAACCAAATTCAATCCGATGGCCAACGGATCAACCTGTGCGATTTCAAAAGCATAGACCATTTCGGCAAATACCCGCGCTGGCTCATTGGTACGGCTGATTTGCAGCAAATAACGGCGCTCCACCGCACAACCGGCTTGCGGCAAGCTGGAAGGACAATCCATATGCGATTGCCCTTCCCACTCAAAGCGATTCAATTCCTGTTGACCCACCACCACAGATGAGCGCATATCCGTATTCATCAATTTTTGGTAGGTCGCTTCTAGGTTGCCATCAAACCCTATTTGATTGCCAAGCTGCTTGGTGTATTCTTTACCTAGGCTTACCATAATTTCCAAATAAGCGATATTTTGCCGGGCAGCGCGGTTGCTTAATTCGCTAATCATCTGCCCCTTGTTGCCACCCGCAAATTTGGCAAAGGCTTGAAAAAATTGGTCATGACCACGTTGATGGGTGTAATCAAAATTTCGCAAGGACATTTTGTTCACCAAACTGGCGTACAACAAAGGTGTTTTCAGTGCTTTGGCAACCGGAATATGGGATGCAAGCTGACAAGGTTCACGGTCGTTGGCGGCAATCGCTCCGCTCTCGGGATTGACGCACAGGCTTTCACTTGCTGCCCATTGCAGATAGCTCTCGGCGTACACCGCACCCGACAAATGTGTGTGAATATCACCCCCTTTGGGCATTTGGTTGAGAAAAGCGCGTAGGCGTGGTGGACTATCGCGGTTCTCTGCCAACCACTGTGCCGCACGATTCGATTCGGAATCCACCACCGATTTTTCCGTACTCGTCGCGCAGGCGGACAGCATTGCCACCGCCATCGCCACACTGCATATAGGTAAACACATGGGTAAGAACCGCATCATTTTTGCTCCTTGTTATTTGTTACATCATTTGTCGGTCATTGATTCCGTGCCGATAATCCAATTATCATAATTGCGCATAATCCCAACATGATAAAACCTCCTATACCTCGTATATCTCCTATACCTCCTATACCTTCTATCAATTCCGTTGTGTTCTGGATGCGTTGGGCGCGTTGGTTGTGCATGGGGATGTTGTTTTGGATGTTGAGTGCGTGTTCATTCGCTCCCCGCCAAATTCCCGCTAGCTTGACCGCAGAGCAAGCCAATGATGTCACCCTCCGTGCGATTGGTTTGGTTGGAACACCGTACCGTTACGGCGGAAACAGCCCTGAAACGGGTTTTGATTGCAGTGGTTTTATCGGCTATGTGTACAAAACCAGCGCAGAATTGAAACTGCCGCGCACTGTAGAATTATTGCAAGATGTCGGGAACGAAGTGCCTTATGACCGCGCACGCACGGGTGATTTGGTGGTCTTCAGTTCACGCGGCACGGCGAATCATGCTGGAATTTATGTGGGTGATAGCCGCTTTGTCCATGCCCCTTCTACGGGCGGTGCAGTGCGGGTTGAGTCCCTTGCCAAACGCTATTGGGCAGAATTGAACCCCGCCTTCCGCAGACCCTGATTGCGCCCTAGAATAGGGCATTGTCACCACAATCACAACCTCAAAGCAACCTAGAAAGGTTTTTATGTCTGAAACTTCCACTTCATCCCAAGAAAAATTTGTGAGCAATATCAAAGCGGTGATTGCCGATGCCGAAGAAATTTTGGTTGCAACCGCCGACCAAACTGGTGAAAAAATCGCTACATTGCGTGCCACCATCCGCGAGCGTTTGCTGGATGCACGTATTCGTTTGGATGAGGTTGAAGGTGCTATGAAAGAAAAAACCCGTGCCGCTGCCCGTGCGACCGACGATTATGTGCATGACAATCCTTGGCAAGCGGTTAGCGTGGGTGCGGGCATTGGTTTCTTGCTTGGTTTCATTCTGGGTCGCCGTTAATTGACTACCGAATCCAGTTCGTGGGGCAGTCTCAAGGGGAAGGCTGCCTCGCTTCTGACCATTGCCATCACCCGACTGGAGTTGTTGCGCAACGAAGCAGAACGCATTCGCCGTTTCGCCATCCGGCAACTGGTATTGGCGCTGGTGATGGTGTTTTGCGCCAGTTTGGGCGTGGTGCTGGGTATTGTGACCCTGACCGTTGCGTTCTGGGAACAGCGTCTCTTGGTACTGGGTTGGAGTACAGCCGGATTGTGGCTGGTCGTCGTCACCTGCCTGATTTTGCTGGTGACGGGAAAACGTCAACAAGAACCCTTGTTAAACGATAGCATCGCCGAGTTGCAAGAAGATTTACGCCAGCTCAAAGCCGCGATTCCCCTCACATCCCAAGCCAAAGACCATGAATCAGCGTGAAATCGAACTCCACATCCAACGCGGACAACTGCGCGAGCGTATCCGCGCCCAACGGGTGGAATTGGGATTGAACCTCGCCTCCGTGCGTGAAAGTTTGGAAAAGTTCGACTACGCCCGCGACCAAGCACGCCATGCCACGCACTGGCTGCGTCAAAAGCCCGCTGTGTTGACGGCGGGTGTGGTGGCATTCATCACTTGGAAACCGCGCTTTGTCTTCCGTACCCTGCGGCGGGGTTATGGGTTTTGGCGTACTTGGAAGAAAATCCAAGGTTGGAAGAAGGCTATTCTCCGTTCATAGCCCGTTCATAGCCCGTTCATAACAACGTTCCGATCATCACGCTGGAAAATGGAAAACAAGCCACTACCCGCTGCCCTTCAACAGGCGTAGCGGAAACAAGGGCAACCAGCCTCGTGCCACCCTCCAACTCCAGCACCACCTCGGTATCCGCTGCGCCCGTTGCACCGGAAGTACAGCGCACAATCTGCCCTGCTAGTTGGTTGAATTGGTTGAATTGGTTGTAACCCATTTCATCGGTAATATCCGGCTTTAGGTGAATCGACGGCGCTTTGATGAGTGCGAACACTTCCATGCCTATTTGCAAATCCAAATGCAGCGTACTGTGGTGGGTGATGGTGGCAACCAATGTTTGCCCACCTGCAATGCGAATCGTGATCGCATCATGTACCACCCCCTGCTGAATCGCTTGGATATGACCCAACAGTTGGTTGCGGGCGCTGGTTTTCATTCCCATGCGGCGAATCAAGCAATAATCATTCGTCACGCCCGCTGCTTGTTGGCTGAGTTGGGCGATAAAACGCTGATGTTCTTGCGCAATCAACCGAAAATTTTTCACCAGTTGCAGCCCGCGCGGGGTGAGCCGTGTGCCACCACCGCCTTTTCCCCCCGTTACACGCTCCACCAGCGGTTCACCTGCCAGATGGTTCATACCGTCAATCGCATCCCATGCGGCTTTGTAGCTCATTTTGACGTTTTTAGCCGCCTGCGAAATAGAGCCACACTCCGCAATGCTTGCCAGCAACGCGATACGCCCTTGCCCGCCCAGACTATTGCCGTCCACGCTCATCCATACCGAACCCTCGAGGGTGATTGTCATACGCTTATTTTCCCGCTTATTTTCCTGCTTATTTTCCCGATTGTTTGGCGGTTCCCGACTGGAAACTGTAGAGCGCTACCAGCACCAAAAAACTAAAAATCACCATGCTAGCCGCTAATCCATGCGCTTGGGTGTATTCCATCGCTTCCACATGGTCATAAATTTGTACCGAAATCACGCGGGTTTTGTCGGGGATATTGCCGCCAATCATCAAAATCACGCCGAATTCGCCCACGGTGTGCGCAAAACTCATCACCACACCATTGAAAAATCCGGTACGTGCCAGCGGAACCGCCACAAACCAAAACGCTGCCCACGGGCGTGCGCCCAGCGTGGCTGCGGTTTCCAACTGCACATCCCCCACCGCTTCAAACGCATAGTGAATCGGCTGCACCATAAACGGCATCGAATAGAACACCGAAGCCACCACCAGCCCCGCAAACGTAAATGGCAAAGTGCCTATGCCCAGCCATTGGGTGAACTGTCCGACCACACCGTTGGGGCCCATCAATAGCAGCAAATAAAACCCCAGCACCGTAGGGGGCAACACCAATGGCAATGCCACTATCGCGCCCACCGCACTTTTGAAGCGGGAACGGCTACGCGCCAACCACCATGCAAGGGGCGTACCGATGAGCAATAACAGCAGCGTCACCACCGATGCCAGTTGCAATGTGAGCCAAATCGCCCCCCAATCGGCATCGTCCATTAAGGTACGTCGTAACCAAACGATTGGATGATTGCCGCTGCTTTTTTACCTTTCAAGTAATCCAGCAACGCACGTGCGGTGGTGGAATTTTTGCCTTTATTCAACAATACCGCGTCTTGCTGAATGGGCGAATATCCACTCGCCGGAACCAGCCAGCCGGAACCTTTGGTGATTTTTCCGTCTTTCATCACCTGCGAATACGCCACAAAACCCAGTTCTGCCGCACCCGTTGCCACAAATTGATGGGCTTGGGCGATGCTTTCGCCTTGCACCAATCGCGGACGCAGTATTTCCATCACGCCCATTTGGGTCATGATTTCGACCGCCGCCATGCCATAGGGCGCAGTTTTGGGATTGGCAATAGCAAGGTGTTGAAATTTCCCCGTTTTCAGCACCGCCCCTTGCGCATCCACGACCCCCGCATCGGGTGACCACAAAACGAGTTTGCCGATGGCATAGGTAAACGCCGTTCCCGCCACGGCATTGCCTTCTTTCAGCAGACGCGCGGGTGTTTCATCGTCAGCGGATAAAAACACTTCAAACGGCGCTCCGTTTTTGATTTGGGCGTAAAACTTGCCCGTCGCACCGCTGGAAAGCAGCAATTTATGTCCCGTATCCTTTTCAAATTGGGCGGCAATTTGCTGCATCGGCTGCTGAAAATTGGCGGCTACCGCTACCTGCACGGTATCGGCTTGGGCATTCATTGCGCCTAGCAGCAACGTAGCAATCAGGTAAATGGGTTGAAAACGGCGCATGGTCTTTCGGTATCTCTTGGGGGTGAATTCGTTGTATAACATTGTATATAACGATAGATGTCGAAATCTGCAAAAATACCCTACATGACTACCGCCCTGATTGCTGAAGACGAACCCTTACTTGCACGCGCCCTGCAAATGGCGCTTCAAACCGTATGGCCTGCATTGCAGATTGTGGATGTGGTGGGCGATGGAGCCAGCGCCGTGCG
>JBDKGR010000081.1:0-11975 GCA_039798085.1 Pseudomonadota bacterium | reverse complement strand
ATAAGTTATTTACCATAGAAATGGAAACGAAATTGGAAGCCAAAGTTTTCAAGAATATGGGTAATTTCGTTCAACAAAACTTGAGAGGTTCTTTCTTTTATTTCCATCCAATGATGTTTCATAGTATGCCATAACTTTTCTATTCTATTCAGGGTAGTGGTTCCTTCTAAACTGATGCTACTTTGCAATGCTTTGGAAGTATCGCTTAACTTATTGATTTTCAAGAAGTTTGCACACTTAACGAAGTTACCATCAGTTCATCAAGAACCACTACCGAAAAACCTTATCTTTCTCTAAATCAGAATTCTTCCACTATGTGGTTACACACTTATTTGTTCGGAAATACAATTTATCTAAAACATAATTGAATGAACCACTACCTCTTGAAGTACACCACAAAATACCACTCGCAAAAGATGGCGAGGATAAGGTTGAAAATGCCATTGCTCTCTGCCCTAACTGTCATAGAGAAAAGCATCATGGGTAATTGAGAGCTGCACTCACATAACTCACCTACCTTAAAGCATCGCTTTCGTCCGTCGTAACACGCTATTACACACGCCATGAATCGGGCGTTTTGCCAGAGAAGGGGACAATACCGATATTGCCGATAATGTCGCACCCTCTATCTACGCAAAGTCGATGAAAAAAACTATCCTTTTTATAGCTATCTGTGCAAGCCTAGCAACGCTTTCAGGCGTTTTTGCGCAAGAAGCTGCTCCGGTGGGGCGCAAGGGCGAAGCCATCACGCTCAATTTTAATAATGCCGATATTGAATCGGTGGCGCGTACCATCGCCACGCTCACGGGGCGCAATGTGGTGGTGGATCCGCGCGTCAAGGGTACGATGAGCTTGGTCACCGAAAAGCCGATTTCCCCTGCCCTCGCCTACAACCAGTTTTTGGCAATGCTGCGTTTGCAAGGTTTCACCGTGGTCGAATCGGCGGGCTTGGACAAAATCGTCCCCGAAGCCGATGCCAAGCTCCAAGGCGGTGCAGTATTAGATGGCATTCCTGCGAATCCTAAAAATAGCCAAATTATGACGCAGATTTTCAAACTCAATTTTGAAAATGCCAATAATTTAGTGCCGATTTTACGTCCGTTGATTAGCCCTAATAATACAATTAACGTCAATCCGAGTAATAACTCGCTGGTAATTACCGATTATGGTGATAACCTGCGGCGCATGGCGCAAATTATTGCGGCGATGGATGTTTCTAACGCCACGGATATTGAGATTATTGTCCTACAACACGCCATTGCCTCCGACCTTGTACCGTTGGTGCAACGTTTATTGGATTCCAGCAGCAGCGGGGCGGCGGTGAACCCGACCGGAGGCGCGGGAGACGCTTCGTTCAAAACCACGGTGATTGCCGAACCGCGTAGCAATACGGTGGTGATTCGGGCGGCGAATCCGGCACGGTTGGCGCTGGCAAAATCGTTGATTACGAAGCTGGATCAACCATCTTCCAAAAACCCGACCGGAAATATCTACGTGGTGTATTTGAAGAACGCGGAAGCGACCAAGCTCGCCGCCACGTTACGCGCTGCGTTGGCGAGTGGTGGTAGCAGCACGCCCAGCAGCGCCCAAGTTGGAACACTTAACGCCACCGCACCCCCCACTAGCAACAATACGGCTACACCGCAATCCAGCACGGGTGGATCAATTCAAGCGGATGCTGCAACCAACTCGCTCATCATCACCGCACCAGAACCCCAATATCGGCAAATTCGGGCGGTGATTGACCAGCTCGACCAACGCCGCGCCCAAGTGTATGTGGAAAGCCTCATCGCCGAAGTCAATACCGATAAAGCCGACGAATTTGGCGTGCAATGGCAAAGTGCGCTGGGGCAAAACGGTGATACCAATGTAGGATTTTTGGGAACCAATTTCAAAATCGGAGGAACGAATATCGTCGATTTGGCGGTACGTGCGGCAACAGGAGCGGGGGCGGCATTGCCCTCCAACGGCATCAATTTAGGAATCGCCCATCAAACCAATGGCGTGTATGTGCTGGGTGCGTTGGCGCGATTTATTCAAAGCAATGGTGCGGGCAATGTGCTTTCTACGCCCAATTTGGTGACGCTGGATAACGAAGAAGCCAAAATTGTTATTGGTAAAAACGTCCCGTTTGTGACGGGGCAATTCACCAACACGGGCAGCACCAGCACGGGAACGGTGAATCCGTTTCAAACCTATGAACGCAAAGATGTGGGTTTGACTTTGCGCGTGAAACCCCAAATCAGCGAAAACGGTACGGTGAAACTGACGGTGTTTCAGGAAGTTTCGTCGATTGATCCGGCTTCCGTTAATTCTGCCAGTGGCCCGATTACCAATAAGCGTTCGATTGAAACCAATGTGCTGGTGAACGATGGTTCTATCGTCGTGCTAGGCGGTTTATTGACCGATGAAGTGGCGAATAACCAAGAAAAAGTCCCCGGGCTGGGTGATTTGCCGTGGATTGGCAACCTCTTCAAAAGCGAAACCCGCAGCCGCAAGAAAACCAATTTGATGTTATTTTTACGCCCCGTGGTGATGCGCGATGCAGCGGCAACCGATAGCCTCTCGCAAAGCCGTTACGACCAAATGCGCAGCCTACAGCAAAGCGATACCCTTCCGTCTTCGCCATCTCCAGTGCTCCCATAACGACTGTGAACATCATAAACATCATGAAATTATTCGCATTCCGCGCCTGCCAAGGTTGGATCGGTATGGCGTTATTGGCGGGATGGATTTCCATATCCCATGCGGCTTGTCCGGCGGGGGCGCAGCTTTATCCTTTGAATCCGACAGATTTCAAAAATGGTACGCTGTATGAATTCGGCGCACGCACCCGCCTTGCCAGCACAACGGCTGGTGCATCCACGCGATTGACGATGAAACTCATCCGCAACAGCACCGAAATCACACTGGACGGCGAACAATCCACCTACGATGCCAAAGCGTATGCTGAGAAGTGGACACGCAGCTACGGCGTTTACCTCGCCAACTTTGCCGCAACCGATACGTTAAAACTGTGCATCAGCGCATCGGAAGCCAATAAGCCGCTGCACGTAGAAGATGTTTTCATCAAACCTTTAACGACCCAGCAAGTGCAAATCGACACAGGCTACCAACCGCCCACCACGCTGGATGCTGCCAATCGCGTGTACGCTGACGGTAACCGCTTGGTTATCGGAACCGCCAAAACGCCATTTTTGCTCCAAGGTATTAACGTCTATTTATACGATCCGGGCAATGATGTTGATCCGCCGCCCGTGCTAGACGATTTCAAATACAAAAATGCCGATGCCGACTCCTACGCGGAAATCCGCCGCTGGGGGTTTAATACCGTGCGCTTGATGTTATCGTATAACCTATTTGAAAGTAATACCAATCCGGGTATTTACAAAGAAGAAGGTTGGGCATTATTAAATCGGCATATCGCATGGGCAAAGCAGCAGAATATGCGTTTGATTTTGGATATGCACGTCCCCCCCGGCGGATATCAAAGCACCAATGATACCGGATTCAGCAATAGCAGTGCGCTTAAAAAACGGCTAGAAGATTTGTGGGTTGCCATTGCAACACGTTATAAAAATGAAACTACCATTGTGGCTTACGATTTAATCAATGAGCCGCACGTTAATAACTGGTTTACCTATGCCCAAACACTGATTAGCAAAATTCGTGCGGTAGATACCCATCATGTCATTGATGTAGAAGTTTCCTTCCACCCTAACGATAAGGGAATGTATAAACTGGCGGATAATAATATCCTCTACGATGTGCATTGGTACGAACCGTGGAGCTGGGCGGGTTCGCACACCAATAACACACCTTATACGGGCACGCTAGAACAATTCAAACAACTTTTGCGCAAAGGCGAGGGTTTAAGTACCTTTTACAATGCCACAACCGACCAATTTACCGTTCCCTTTAATATCGGTGAATATGGTGTGACTTTTGAAAAATACGAGTTGGCAGGAGTCAACGGGGTAACGTGGTTGCAACACGCCAATGCGGCTTTTGATTATTTTGGAATCAATCGCCAACTTTTTCACTATAACGAAAATAATTTCGGCATTTATCGGTCTTGGAACAGTTATCCAAATGAACATACCAAAACTACCGAAGCACTTAAAGCAGCATTGCCTAGTCTGAATGGAGTTCACTCATCAGATCGTATTTTGAATTGGGCAGAATATAAATTCCCTCAATTTTTAAACAGCCACCAAACCAACCAAAGCCTTGCCGATGGAAGCATTTACCGCTGTTACCCAACGGGCTTTTGTACAGGCTATCGACAAGGGCGAATTCTGGTATTTGATGGTCACCAACTGATGGATGTCGGTGCGGATACCGATTTATTGCGGTTAGTTGCCTTGGATGGTTTGTAATGAAATACCCCCTCCCCTACGCTTTCGCACGCAGTTGCGATGCGTTATTAGAAAGCGATAACAATTCGCATAACGAAACCGAAACACTTACGCTGTATGTACACACCATCCAGCCGGAAGTGGTGAGCGAGATTACGCGCCAGTTTGCCGTTCAAAAAGTGGAAATCGAAGCACTAGAACCCTTGCGCCAACGCATCAGCGCCGCCTACGCGCAAAGCGAATCCAGCGCCGCGATGGTGGTCAGCGAGGTCGAGGCGGATGTGGATTTATCGCGCATGATGCAGTCCCTGCCCGCGATTGAAGATTTGCTCGAAACCAGCGATGACGCGCCCATCATCCGAATGCTCAACGCGCTTTTGACGCAAGCCGCGCGGGATGGGGCAAGCGATATTCACATCGAACCGTATGAACGCCATTCGGCGGTGCGTTTCCGTGTCGATGGCACGTTGCGCGACGTGGTGCAACCCAATCGCGCTCTGCACGCGGCGCTGATTTCGCGCTTAAAAATCATGGCGGATTTGGATATTGCTGAAAAGCGTCTGCCGCAGGATGGGCGCATTTCGCTACGCATTGGCACACGCGGTGTGGATGTGCGTGTCAGCACGCTGCCCAGCGCCCACGGCGAACGCGCGGTACTGCGGCTATTGGATAAAAGCGGCGGCGTTTTGAGCTTGGAATCGGTCGGGATGCAGGGCAAGGTTTTGCAGCAGTTGGAACACCTCATCGCCCAACCGCACGGCATTATTTTGGTGACGGGGCCAACGGGTAGCGGTAAAACGACTACGTTGTATGCCGCGCTGCAAAAGCTCGACACGAAAAGCCAAAACATCATGACGGTGGAAGATCCTATCGAATACGAACTCGCAGGCGTGGGGCAAACGCAGGTGAACGCCAAAATTGATTTGGATTTTGCCAAGGCGCTGCGGGCGATTCTGCGGCAAGACCCGGATGTCATCCTCATCGGTGAAATCCGCGATTTGGAGACGGCACAAATCGCCATTCAAGCCTCGCTCACCGGACATTTGGTGCTGGCAACACTGCACACCAACGATGCCGCCAGCGCGGTTACCCGCTTGACTGATATGGGGATTGAGCCGTTTTTGCTCAGTTCCTCGCTGCTGGGTGTGTTGGGGCAACGCTTGTTAAGAAAATTCTGCACCCATTGCCACGGCGCGGGCTGTACAAGCTGTGGACAAACGGGTTACCAAGGTCGAACCGGTGTGTTTGAACTGTTGATAACCGATGATGCGATACGCGCCCAAATCCACCACCGCGCCGCAGAAGCCGATATTCGCACGGCGGCGATGGCGGGCGGTATGACGCTGATGCGCGAAGATGGAGAGCGTTTGGTGCGCGAAGGCATCACTTCGCGCGAAGAGCTGGTGCGGGTTACGCGGGATTGAATCCAATCAAGCACCTGTTACATCTTACGCCAACGCTTGTTCCAAATCCGCCAACAAATCGTCGATATGTTCAATGCCGATGGAGAGGCGCACGGCATCTTCGGGGACTCCGGCTTTTTCGAGTTCTTCGGGTGATAACTGGCGGTGCGTGGTCGATGCGGGATGGGTTGCCAAGGATTTTGCGTCACCGATATTCACCAAGCGCGTAAAGAGTTTCAAGCCATCCAAGAACTTCGCGCCTGCTGCACGTATAGCATCATGCCCTTCGCCGGCTGCGGCTTTCACGCCAAAGGTCAGCAAGCCCGAAGCCTTGCCATTGAGGTATTTTTGCGCCAATGCGTGGTCGGGGTGATTGGGCAATGCGGCGTAGCTCACCCAGCTTACGTTCGGATGGTTTTGCAGGAATTGCGCGACTTTCAAAGCGTTGTCATTGATACGTTCCATGCGCAGCGAAAGCGTTTCGATTCCCTGCAAAATCAAAAAGGCGTTGAATGGCGAAATTGCCGCGCCCAAGTTCCGCAGTGGCACAACCCGCGCCCGTCCGATATACGCCGCCGCCCCCAGCGCCTCGGTATACACCACGCCGTGGTAGCTGGCATCGGGTTCGTTCAGGCGCTTGAATTTTTGCTTGTGTTCCGCCCACGGGAATTTTCCGCTATCGACAATCGCGCCGCCCAAGCTCGTGCCGTGACCACCGAGGTATTTGGTCAGCGAATGCACCACAATATCTGCGCCGTGTTCAAACGGACGCAGCAACCACGGTGTAGCAACGGTGTTATCCACAATCAGCGGCACGCCGTGGCGGTGGGCGATTTCGGCGATGGCGGCAATATCGCTCACCGCGCCTTGCGGGTTGCTCAAGGATTCAATGAAAACGGCTTTGGTGCGATCGTCAAACAGTGCTTCCCAGCTTGCCAAATCGCGTGCATCGGCAAAACTGGTGGTAATGCCAAATTGCGGCAACGTGTGCGCCAGCAGGTTGTATGTGCCGCCGTAAAGCGCAGTGGTGGCGATGATGTTGTCGCCCGCTTCAGCAATGGTTTGAATTGCGTAGGTCACCGCCGTTTGCCCCGAAGCCAACGCCAGCGCCGCAATACCGCCTTCCAAAGCTGCAACGCGCTTTTCCAGCACGTCTTGCGTCGGGTTCATGATGCGGGTGTAGATGTTGCCTGCTACTTTCAAGTCAAACAAATCCGCGCCATGCTGGGCGTTATCAAACGCATAGGCAACGGTTTGGTAAATCGGCACGGCGCAGGCTTTGGTCGTGGGGTCGGGGCTGTAGCCTGCGTGAACGGATTGGGTTTCAAATTTCCAAGTGGTGGACGGGGTGGAGGAGGTATCGGACATGATGGGGTTTCGTGGTGGTGGTTAAGAAAAGGAATAGTAATTTATTTTTTGGAATAAATCTGGTCAAAACTTGCGCCATCGGCAAAGTGGTCTTTGTCTGCTTTTTCCCAGCCGCCAAAGGCCTGTTCAATGGTGAACAAGGGGATTTGCGGGAGTTGTTTGGCATACTTGGCTTGCGCTGCTTTGGATACGGCAGGGCGGTAGAAGTTTTTGCCTGCAATATCTTGCCCTTCTTCGGTGTAGAGGTATTTCAGATACGCCTCAGCCACTGCGCGTGTGCCTTTTTTATCGACATTTTTATCGACTACCGAAACAGGTGGTTCCGCCAAAATGCTCAAAGAAGGGTAAACGACATCCACTTTGCTGCTAAATTCTTTTTCCAAGAGATAGGCTTCGTTTTCCCATGAGATAAACACATCGCCCTGATTGCGTTGCGCAAAGGTGATGGACGATCCGCGTGCGCCCGTATCCAACACGGGAACATTGGCAAACAATTTGGCAATAAATTCTTTGGCTTTTGTATCGCCACCGTATTTGCGTTTAGCAAACTCCCAAGCCGCCAAATAATTCCAACGCGCACCACCCGATGTTTTGGGGTTGGGTGTGATGACCTTGATACCGGGTTTAATCAAATCGTCCCAATCTTTAATCCCTTTGGGGTTGCCTTGCCGTACTACCAAGACGATGGTGGAGGTGTAGGGTGCTGAGTTGTGGGGCAGGCGTTTTTGCCAATCCTTGGGAATCCATTGCCCGTTTTTCACCAAAGCATCCACATCGCCCGCCAAGGCAAGGGTGACGACATCGGCATCCAAGCCATCAATCACCGAACGGGCTTGCTTGCCCGAACCACCGTGGCTTTGTTTGATGGTCACGGTTTGTCCGGTGCTTGCTTTCCAGTGTTTGGCGAAAGCGGCATTAAATTCCACATACAACTCGCGTGTCGGGTCGTAGGACACATTGAGCAGCGATACCGCTGGCGGGGTTTGCGCCCAAACGGGTGCGCCCAGTCCTACTAGGGACAGCGCCAGCAGCGTGCGACGAGACAGTGCTTGAATGGTCTTCATGGTAAAAATCCTCCTTAAAAAATACGAGCCTTTTGGGGTGTTAAAACGAGCAACTCACCGCTTTTCAAGTCCATTTGGTGAAACTGCTGCGAGGGGATATGGACTTCCAAGATGTCGCTGCCATTGACCAACTTGGCATCAATGGGGGTCAATTCCAAACGTGCCATCGGGCCAATCACTGCCGCATGTTCCAGCCGAGCGGTGATGGTGTTATCGGCGCGTTCGGTGGTGCGTGCACGGCTCACTTCCAAATCGTGCGGTCGAATGTAGGTATGCCCTTGTGCCAGTTGCAGCACATTGACATCGCCCAAAAAGTTATAAACAAAAGGCGTGGCAGGTTGCTCCCACACGGTTTGCGGAGAGCCGATTTGTTCGATATTGCCCTTGTTCATCACCACCACACGGTCGGACACTTCCAGTGCTTCCTCTTGGTCGTGGGTGACGAAAATGCTGGTAACGTGCAATTCATCGTGCAATCGGCGCAACCAGCGGCGCAGCTCTTTGCGCACTTTGGCATCCAACGCGCCAAAGGGTTCATCCAATAACAGCACTTTGGGTTCGACTGCCAAGGCGCGGGCGAGTGCGATACGTTGGCGTTGTCCGCCGGAGAGCTGGGCGGGATAGCGATCTGCCAGCCAGTCCAGTTGCACGAGGTTGAGCAAATCGTGGACTTTTTTTGCAATCGCCGCTTCGCTGGGGCGCACGTTGCGCGGACGCATCCGCAAGCCAAAAGCGACATTATCGAAAACAGTCATGTGGCGAAACAAGGCGTAGTGCTGGAACACAAAGCCCACTTGCCGTTCGCGTACATGGACATTGGTGGTGTCTTCGCCGCTGAACAGGATATTGCCGCTATCGGGCGATTCCAGCCCCGCAATAATGCGCAATAACGTGGTTTTGCCGCAGCCCGAAGGCCCTAACAACGCCACGAGTTCGCCGGATTCAATCTCCAAATTGACGTGGTTCAGTGCCTTGAAGCTACCGAATGCTTTGCTGATGTTTTGAATCGTAATGCTCATGATGTAACTTTGTCTTGGGTAAAGGGTTCTGGCGGTAAGGTAGCGGCGGCTTTTTCAGCGCGTTCAAATTTCCATTCCACAAACGATTTCACGAGCAACGTAACCAGTGCCAATAGCGCCAACAAAGAAGCCACGGCAAAAGCCGCAACCGATTGGTATTCGTTGTACAAAATTTCAACGTGTAGGGGCATGGTGTTGGTTTGCCCGCGAATGTGACCGGATACGACCGACACCGCGCCAAACTCGCCCATCGCGCGGGCATTACAGAGGATTACGCCGTAAATCAACCCCCATTTGATATTGGGCAGCGTGACGTGCCAGAAGGTTTGCCAACCGCTTGCGCCCAATACTTGCGCGGCTTGTTCTTCATCCGTACCTTGGGCTTGCATCAAGGGAATCAGCTCACGGGCGATGAAGGGGAAGGTGACAAACACCGTTGCCAAAATAATCCCCGGTACGGCAAAAATGATTTTGATGTCGTGTGCGGATAACCACGGGCCGAACCAGCCTTGCGCACCGAACAGCAGCACATAAACCAACCCCGCCACCACGGGCGAAATGGAGAAGGGCAAATCAACCAAGGTCGTTAAAAATGCTTTGCCCCGAAATTCGTATTTCGCAATCGCCCACGCTGCGGCGATACCAAAAACCAGATTCATCGGCACGGCAACGGCAGCGGTGAGCAGGGTGAGGCGAATCGCGCTCCACGCATCAGGTTCTTGAAAAGCTTCCAAAAATGCGGATGTCCCTTTGCTAAAGGCTTCTGCAAATACCGCTGCCAGTGGCAACAGCAAAAACAAAGCCATGAATCCCAGCGCGGTGGCGATGAGGGTGTACTTAACCTATGCTGGCTCGGTCGTACCCGCGCGGGCGGAATGGGCGTGAGAAAGAGTGTGGTTCATGGTGCCTTCAAGGTGTAGCGGTGGAGCGTTGACGCTGCCAGCTTTGCAAGGTGTTAATCAGCAGCAACATGGCAAAGGAAAACAACAGCATCACGACGGCAACCGCAGTCGCTCCGGCATAGTCGTATTGCTCTAACTTGCCAACGATGATGAGCGGTGTAATTTCCGACACCATTGGCATATTGCCCGCGATAAAAATCACCGAGCCGTATTCACCAATGGCACGCGCAAACGCCATCGCAAACCCCGTGAGCAGGGCGGGGATGATGGACGGAAAAATCACGTAGCGGAAGGTTTGCCAACGGGTAGCGCCCAAGCAGGTGGCGGCTTCTTCTAGCTCTTTTTCAGCATCTTCCAGCACGGGCTGCACCGTGCGAACGACGAAGGGCAGGCCAATGAAGATGAGCGCAATCACAATCCCGTTGCGATTAAAGGCGAGCTGAATGCCGTGTGGCGCAAGCAGTTGCCCAATCCAGCCGTTATCTGCCAGCAACGCGGTGAGCGAAATGCCAGCTACTGCGGTGGGCAAGGCAAAGGGCAAATCGACCAAGGCATCGAATAGGCGTTTACCCGGAAAGTTGTAGCGCACCAGCACCCACGCAATCAGCAAACCAAATACGACATTGACCAGTGCCGCGAGAAACGATGCTCCAAACGTGAGTTGGTAAGACGCTACCACCCGCTCACTGGCCACCGCAGCCCAAAACTGTTCCCAGCTCAGGGTGAATGTTTTGAACACCAAGGCGGAAAGCGGGATCAAAACGATCAAAAACAAATACGCCAGCGTATAACCCAGCGTAAGCCGAAACCCCGGCAACACCTGGTTGCGCGAGGCACGGGGAGGAGATAGAACGTTAAAAGATAATGCAGTCATAGGGGTGGAATTGTGGAGACCTCGCCTTCCAAACCCAACGATTTTTTCCTGCAAAACTCATACGCAAAATGGTATAAGAGCCTAAAACCTAACACCTAAAATACCCTATGCAACGTAGGCTACTTTCGTGTCATATCACCTCCTCCCAATATTCTGAATGATTACCCTCAAAAACCTAACCTTGCGCCGTGGCGCGAAAGTGCTGCTGGATAGCGCCAATGTCACCCTGAATCCGGGGGAAAAAGTGGGGCTTGTCGGACGCAATGGGGCGGGTAAATCCTCCCTTTTCGCGGTATTTACGGGCAAATTGCACGAAGATTCCGGCGAATACAGCATCCCCGCCCAATGGCGCATGGGGCAAGTCGCGCAGGATATGCCGGAAACCGACCAGCCCGCGACCGATTTTGTGGTGGAGGGTGATGTGAATCTGCTCGCTGCCCGCCAAGAAGTTGCCGCCGCTGAAGCGACCGAAAATCCCACCGAAGAAGATTACGAACGCATGGCGCACGCCTACACCGCGCTGCACGATGCCGGAGAATACGATGCCGCCGCGCGTGCGCAAGCCTTGATTTTGGGATTGGGTTTCAAAACCACCGAATTGAATAATCCCGTGAACAGCTTTTCCGGCGGTTGGCGGATGCGCTTGCAGTTGGCGCGGGCGTTGATGTGTCCATCCGATTTGTTGCTGCTCGATGAACCGACCAATCACTTGGATTTGGATGCGCTGGTGTGGCTGGAAGCGTGGCTGCAAAAGTACGAAGGCACGATGATTGTCATCAGCCATGACCGCGAATTTTTGGATGCGGTCACCAATGTCACGCTGCATATTGATTCTGCCAAGCTGGTGCGCTACGGCGGCAATTACAGCAAGTTTGAGGATATGCGTGCCGAGAAACTCGAACTGCAACAATCCGCTTTTGCCAAACAACAGGACAAAATCGCGCATCTGCAAAAGTTCATTGCCCGCTTCAAAGCCAAGGCAAGCAA
>JBDKGR010000080.1:0-11990 GCA_039798085.1 Pseudomonadota bacterium | reverse complement strand
TTCGGCAGAGAACTCTTTGTTCCAAGACGTATTTTCTGTAATTGAACCAGCTAATGCCGTACTCGAAAGACACGCGATAATTACATATGCGGCAAATGTTTTCATGGCACCTTCTTGGTGGCTAACGTGTAATAGACACCTTCGCAGGTGTCTATCTAAAAAACAAACGGTGTATAACAAGTAAGACTCTTATTTAAGATCAATGTCTTATGTTACAACGATCCAGTATAATACACCATAATGATGGCATCAACAACACCTTCTTTGCAAGCACCGAAGCTACTGGATCAGTTACGAGACCGCATACGGGTCAAGCATTACAGCATTCGCACAGAAACGCAATACGTGCAGTGGGTGCGGCGGTTTATTTTGTTTCATGGCAAGCGGCATCCCCGCACAATGGGTGCTATCGAGATTGAGGCTTTTTTAACCCATCTGGCAGTCGAAGGCTCGGTTTCAGCCTCCACCCAAAATCAAGCGCTTTCCGCATTGCTGTTTTTGTACAGGGAAGTCCTAGACATCCATCTACCGTGGTTGACCGATTTAACACGCGCAAAACGTTCTCAGCATTTACCCGTCGTATTAACTACCAAAGAGGTGCGCTCCATCTTGGCAGAAATGGAAGGAATATACGCATTATTAGCACGTTTATTATATGGAACTGGAATGCGTTTGATGGAAGTCATGCGCCTACGGGTAAAAGATATAGAATTTACACGCGGAGAAATTATTATCCGTGATGGTAAAGGTGCAAAAGACCGAATTACCATGTTACCCCATGCCGTAAAAGAAGATTCACAAAATCATCTCATTCAACGTAAAAAACAATTTGAAGAAGATGTGCAAGCAGGCAAAGGAAGTGTTTATTTACCCGATGCCTTAGAGCGAAAATATCCCAATGCTTCCACAGAATGGGCTTGGCAATATGTTTTTTCATCCGGCAGCTATTCTACCGACCCCCGCAGCGGTATTATTCGACGACATCATTTAGATGAAAAATTATTACAACGTGCCATGAAAAAAGCAGTTATTGCCACTAAAATTGCCAAACTAGCAACACCCCATACGCTACGCCATAGTTTTGCAACACATTTATTAGAACGAGGTCAAGATATTCGTACCATTCAAGAATTATTGGGGCATAAAGACGTTTCCACCACCATGATTTATACCCATGTCATGAATAAAGGTGGAATGGGCGTTACAAGTCCTTTGGATGGTTTAGATTAAATTGTAAGACAACGGCATAATCGCCTATTCACGATGACACGATGATTTATTCAGCCCACAATTCCCCTTCCACCCTCACCATCACCCGCCCCGACGATTGGCATCTCCACGTCCGTGATGGCGCAGCATTAAACACCGTTGTGCCGCATACCGCCGCGCAATTCAGACGCGCCATCATCATGCCGAATCTGAAGCCGCCCGTCACCACGACCGAGCAGGCGTTGGCGTATAAAAAACGGATTCAAGCTGCCGTTCCCGCTGGCATGGCGTTTGAACCGCTGATGACGCTCTACCTCACCGACAACCTGCCCGCCGATGAAATCCAGCGTGCCAAGGATGCCGGAATCGTCGCCGCCAAGCTCTACCCCGCTGGTGTAACCACGAATAGCGACGCGGGCGTAACCGACATCCGCAAAACCTATAAAACGCTGGAAGCCATGCAGCGTGCCGGAATGCTGCTGCTGGTGCATGGCGAGGTGACATCGCCCGATATTGATTTGTTCGACCGCGAAGCCGTGTTTATCGACCAGCAATTAGAGCCGCTGCGCCGCGATTTCCCCGAACTGAAAATCGTGATGGAACACATCACCACCAAGGATGCGGCGCAATACGTGGCAGAGGGCAACCGCTTTTTGGGCGCAACGATTACCGCGCACCACCTGCTCTACAACCGCAACGCGATTTTTACGGGCGGGATTCGTCCGCATTACTATTGCTTGCCCGTGCTGAAGCGCGAAACGCATCGCCAAGCTTTGGTCGCAGCGGCTACCAGCGGTTCACCCAAGTTCTTCCTCGGCACGGATAGCGCTCCGCACGCCGCGCACTTGAAGGAACACGCCAGCGGCTGCGCCGGATGCTATACCGCCCATGCCGCGATGGAACTCTACGCCCAAGCCTTTGATAACGTGAATGCGCTGGATAAATTAGAAGGCTTTGCTTCGTTTTTCGGAGCAGACTTTTATGGACTGGAGCGCAATAGCGGCACAATCACCTTACAACGCGAAAGCTGGACACCGCCCGCATCGTTTCCGTTTGGCGAATCCGGCGATGCCGAACTCAAACCCCTTGCTGCTGGGGAAGCGTTGCATTGGCGCGTAAGTTAAGCACTACACATCACCCCACCCGCTTCTGCTCCTCCAGCACCTGAACGATAGCCGCGTGGATGATTTCGGCGATTTGGGGTTGGACGATTTGCAAAACCTTTTCTGCCAAGACATCCGGCATGATTTCAGTGGGCGGTGAATCCAATGCGGGGGAACCTTCCGAAACAACATCGGTTAAGGTGGGGATTAACAAAGGGTTGGGGCGCGTGGTTGCCATGTCCTAATTTCCTTCCTGAGTTTCTTTTCTTGTCGCCTCGCAGATATGCCCCGATCCGAGGTATTGCTTCCAGCGTTGACGCGCCCAATGGCGGTCGGTTTCGTCGGTGCTGACGAGTTCAATCACCCGATTGAATTGTTCAAAATAATCCGGCAAACGCGCCGATTCCGACATATTCACCAGCAGGTTACGCCCTTGGCTTTGAATGGCGGCTGCATCCATTTGGGTTGCCAGCAGCACACTGGAATAGCGTTGCAGCGTGGTGGATGCGGATTCGGTGCAGTGGGTGATGAAATCGGTCGGGGCCATTTCCCATAGCTGGACATCCAACCACTGCACCGATTCCGTATCGCACAACACCCACGTCTTCATGCCCCCGCGTGCCGCTTTACGCAGCAAGCGGCAGGCATAGTGGTGCTTGTCTGGAATACCGAAATGAAATTCAATTTTCATTCCGCATTTTTTTCAGCATTCAACAAAAATTCCACCAGCAAGCCAACAGGTCGGCCGGTTGCACCTTTGGCAGTGCCACTTTTCCATGCGGTTCCGGCAATGTCGATATGCGCCCAAGGGTATTTTTTGGTGAAGCGTTGCAAGAATTTGGCGGCAGTAATCGCCCCCCCCGGACGACCCGCGACATTGGCAACATCGGCAAAACGGGTTTTTAAGCCTTCCGCGTATTCTTCGTCTAAGGGAAGATGCCAGCCTAAATCTTGTGCCGATTCACCCGCTTGGATGAGCGATGTGGCTAACATTGAATCGCTTGAAAATACCCCGCTGCGCACACCACCCAACGCAATCACACACGCCCCTGTGAGCGTGGCAATATCCACTACTGCACGGGGTTTGAAGCGTTCGGCATAGGTCAGTGCATCGCACAATACCAAACGACCTTCGGCATCGGTGTTGAGGATTTCAATCGTTTGCCCGCTCATGCTGGTTACCACATCCCCGGGTTTGACGGCGCGGCTACTGGGCAAATTTTCGCAGGCCACGATTAAACCGACGACATTCATGGCGGGTTGCAATTCACCCAATGCACGGAATACGCCCAGCACGCTGGCAGCACCACACATATCGTATTTCATCTCATCCATTTCCGCACTGGGTTTAATGGAGATACCGCCACTATCAAACGTAATGCCTTTGCCCACCAGCACGGTAGGCGCTTCCGATTTGGTCGTACCGTTGTAACGCAGCACAATAAAGCGCAACGGTTCATCTGAGCCTTGTGCCACTGCCATGAATGCCCCCATACCCAATTTGGCAACTTCTTTAGACCCTAGCACTTTGCAACTGATTTGAGGAAGTTTCGCCAATGCCTCTGCGGCTTCACCCAGCATGGTGGGGGTGGCGTAATTGCCGGGACGATTGCCCCATTCTTTGGCCAGTTCTACGCCTGCGATAACCGCAGTGGTTTGTTCCAAGGTGGATTGCAGAGATTGGTCGTTGTGCAATAGGGTGCTGATAACCACCTGATTCAGAATGCGTGGTTCGGGTTTGGATTGGGTGTGGGTATAAACGTAAGTCGCATCGGCACAAGCGATCATGGCGGCACGCAGAGTAGATGGCGTAGCAGGTGTGGTAAAAGCCACGACCAATTTTTTCAACGAAGGGGATTTCACCGCAGCAATGGCATGGGTCACTGCCGTGCGGATTTGGGATGTCGTTCCTTCCCCGATACCGACCAATACCACGCGCACTGCCAAGGCTTGCGGTGCTTGGTACAGTGAAAGGGTTTTTCCGACCTTCGGTTCAAAATCACCCGCTGCGATGGCTTTTGCCACCAGCGTCGATAACGCATCGGGCGTGGCACGGTAATCTTTAGGGATTAGCACTACCAGCGCATCGCATTTTTCATTGGCAGCGCCCGATACGTCAATGGTTTTCAGTTCAAAGTTCATAATTGGGGTTTTTCCTTTGGGGTTTACTTTTCCGTCATGTTATTTCATTCTTCCATCCGCAAAGAGCTTGCCCGTAGCTTTGGCGCAACCTTGGTCGTACTGGTGACGGTGGTCGTCACCATGACGCTGATTCGCACCCTAGGTCAAGCCGGTAGGGGGGTTTATAACCCTTCCGATGTGATGATGATTATGGGCTACATGGTACTTTCCGATTTGCCCATCATCCTTTCTTTGAGCCTTTTTTTGGCAGTATTGAGCGTATTAACCCGAATGTTCCGCGATAGTGAGATGGTGATTTGGTTCAATAGTGGCAAAGGTCTAACCTCTTTGTTGCAACCTTTATTGCATTTTGCGTGGCCGATTGTGTTGCTGGTAGGTGCATTGGCGTTTCTGATTTTGCCGTGGGCGTTCGGGCAAGTGGAAGATTTGCGCGACCGCTACGAAAAACGGGGCGATATTTCCCGTATTCAACCCGGGCAATTTCAAGAATCCCATAACGGCGAACGGGTATTCTTTATTGAAAAAGGCGATACCACCGAACATATCGGACAAATGGGGCGCAATGTATTTATCGCTGATCAACAAGGGGATAAAAAAACCGTAATTTCCGCACTGAATGGACGCATTGAGTTGGTGGGGTCGGATAAATTCTTGGTGCTCAAAAATGGGCAGAGGCTGGAAAAGAAAGAAAACAAACCCGACATCACGATAGCGGTGTTTTCTTCCTACGGTGTGCGCATTGAAGGGGATGATATGTCGGCGCGTGCATCGGTTCCTACATCCACATTGACGACTTTGGATTTATTCTTTCACCCGAATCCTAGCCCCACGCATTGGGCAGAACTTTCATGGCGTTTGGGGTTGCCGCTGACGGCCATCAACTTGGTGCTGATTGCGTTGGCGGCTGCGCGGGTGAATCCGCGTGTCGGACGCACCGCGAATCTGGTGGCAGCATTTATGCTGTTTGTGGTGTACTTCAATTTGTTGGTGCTGGGAAAATCGTGGGTGGAAGCGCAAAAAATCAGTTTTCCGATTTGGATGTTGGTGCTGCATGGGGGGGCGTTTCTCTTTGCCACCCTTTGGCTTGCCAAACGGCATAACCAATGGGAATTTCCCCGTTTGACCCAAGGTACAGCATGAAAGGTACCGCATGAAAACAATTCGCCGCTTGCTGTATGGCGAGCTAATGGTGTCGGTGGCATTGGTCACTATGGGATTTGCCAGTTTGTTTTATTTTTTCGATTTTGTCGATGAGCTGCAAGCCGTAACCCAACATGGTGCAACCGGTTATACCGTGGTACAAGCCTTGCTGTACGTCGCCTTGATGTTGCCCAATCATTTGTACGAGTTGCTGCCGATTACCGTGCTGATTGGAACGATTTTTGTGATGTCCCGCCTCGCGCAGAGTTCGGAATTCACCATTTTGCGCACCAGTGGTTTAGGGCCTTGGTTGGCGTTGCGGATTTTGCTGATTTTGGGTTTATTTTTTGTGGTGCTCACCTTTGCGATAGGGGATTATGTGGCTCCGTTCGCCGATAAAACCGCCCAATTATTGAAATCGCGTTACCAAGGCAAGGTGACGGTCGGCAAAACCGGAGCGTGGCTCAAAGAACGCCAAGCCCATAGCCATTTCACCGTAAATGTGGATTCCTTAACGCCCGATGCCGGAATGCGCAATGTGCGTATTTTGGAATTCAACGACCAAGGGTTACTCGTTTCGATGACACAAAGCCAAACTGCGCGTTTTGCCAAAAATCGCCAAGATGAATCGTGGTTATTGGAAAATGTGGATCGCACCGAATTCCAATCGCCCATCGAACGCCGCTTGCTCCCGACTTACCGCTGGGCAACGCAGATTAGCGCGGAGATGGTGGCAACCGCCGTGCTGCAACCGGATCGCATGAGCACGATTGACCTTTTTCAATACGTTCAGCATTTGAAGGCGAACGGGCAAGCGGCGCAAAAATACGAAATCCAATTTTGGAAAAAGGTTTTTTACCCCTTGAGCTGCTTGGTGATGGTGGTGCTGGCGTTGCCTTTTGCGTACTTCCATTTTCGCGCTGGCAGCATCGCCACCTACGTTTTCGGCGGCGTGATGGCGGGGATTAGCTTTGTGCTGCTGAACAACGTATTAGGTGATTTAGGCGCACTGCGCGGCTGGTGGCCGTGGGTAACTGCCGCTTTACCGGGGCTGATTTACAGCTTCTTTTCCCTCACTGCGTTTACGTGGTTGGTGATTCGGCGGTGATTCGGGGGCGGCTAAACCCTAGCGACTCCCACGCCCCGCACCCGATACAATACCCGTGTTGGTTCTCGCAGCGTGGTTCACACGGTGCAGTTCAACGGGAAGCAGGAGGGAATATCCGCCTTGGATACGCCTAACCTGCGCTGCCCCCGCAACGGTAAGTGGATGAATCGGGTGTTTTATGCCCCTCGATTTCGTTCTCATCAATAGCCACTGAGCGTTTTGAACACGCGCTTGGGAAGGCGATGGGAATTGTTCCACCAGCCCGGATACCGGCCAACACGGTGGTTGTATGCTGTTTGCTATTTTTTTAGTAGCTGCAACCGTAATGCCCATGCGCTGTCGGGGAAGACGGCTGGGGTTTTTCTGTGGTATTTTCGCTATGCAATTTTCAGCTACTCCTTTGGCTATTCCTTTGGCTATTCCTTTGGCTTGTGCCATGCTGTGCGGCGCTTCTGTGTCGGCACAAACCCAACTCCCGACCCAAGTGGTTACCGCTACCCGCGTTTTAACCCCCGTGACGCAAGTGATTGCCGATGTGTCCGTTATCGACCGTGCCGCGTTAGAACTGGCGGGTCAATCCTCCCTGCGCGATGTGTTGGCAAGCCAACCCGGGGTTCAGTTATCCTCGAACGGCAGTTACCGCTCCAACACGGGCGTATTTTTGCGCGGTGCGGCGAGTTCGCAAGCGATTGTGATGATTGATGGCGTGCGCGTTGGCTCGGCGACTTCGGGCATGGCGGCGCTGGAAAATATCCCGCTGGAACGCATTGAGCGTATCGAAATTCTGCGCGGAGCATCCTCGGCGCTCTACGGTGCGGATGCGGTGGGCGGGGTGATTCAGATTTTCACGCGCTTGCCGGAACGTGGCACAGCATCTGAATTTCGTATCGGCAGCGGGAGCGATGGACAGCAGCAAATCAGCGCATCGGCACGCGGTGGCTCGGAACGGTTTGCCTACAGCCTTGGCATTTCGCGCGAGAAGGCAACGGGCATTAGCGTTCTCGTCCCCGCTGCGGGCAACTACAACCCCGACGAAGACGGTTTTACCGCCACCAGTGTCGATGCCCGCTTCACCACCGTGCTGAATCGCCAACACGCCCTCACGCTCGCACTGCTGCGCAGCCAAACCGATTACCAGTTCGATAGCAAACCATCGCCCAACCCGCTGGCATTAACCGCTTTGACCACGGACGCATGGACTAAAACCACGCTCAACCACGCCAGCCTGAAATGGGACGCGCAATGGTCGGAGCGTTGGAAATCGACTTTCACACTGGGCGGCAGCGAAGATCAATCGGTACAAGAGTATTACCGCACCAGCGATAACCAGCTCGGCGGTAGCAGCCAATTCAACACCCAACGCCGCCAAGCAACATGGCAAAACGATGTGCGATTCGGTCAAGATGTGTTCACGTTGCTGCTCGAAAACCGCAACGAAACGGTTGATAGCACCACCGCCTACACGGTCACCAGCCGCGATGTACGCAGTGCCATGCTGTCCTACGCCTTGAATAATGAAGAATGGAACGCGCTTTTTATCGGTCGCCGAGACGAAAATTCGCAATTCGGTAACTTTAATAACTGGTCGGTTTCCGGCGGTTATCGGGTGACTCCGGCATTGCGGGCTGTAGCAAGCCTCGGAACCAGTTTCCAAGCCCCTAGTTTCAACCAGCTTTACTACCCGGGCTATGGCAATACCGCCTTGCAACCCCAGCAAAATCGCGCAACCGAATGGGGCTTCAAATACCAAGAAGGGCTGTTTAGTGGCAGTGCGCTGGTTTACCGCAACGATATTCAAGGTTTCATTTTGCCCGCCACCAATGTGCAAAGCGCCAAAGCTTTGTTGCAGGGCGTGACGCTCGCGGGGGAATGGAAATCGGACGATATTCTGTACAGCCTAAGCTACGATTACGCCGATCCGCGCTCTTATTCCACCAGTGCCGCTGCCAACGATTTGCGCTTGGTTCGTATCGCCCAACACACCGTCAACGCTCGCACCACGCAAACCGTGGGCAATGCGCAGGTATTTGCCGAACTGCGTTATTCCAGCGACCGCGAAGACAACAATTTGAACTTTACGGGTCGTGATACCTTGCCCAGCTACACGCTACTGAACTTGGGCGTGAATTGGAAAATGCGCAAAGGCTTTTCGATTTTGGCGCGGGTGAATAACGTCACCGATGCGTCCTACCAACTCGCCAACGGTTACGCCATGCCGGGTCGTAATTTCTTGGTTTCGCTGAACTGGACGCAATAAATAAGGAAGAAAAATGCCCTCCTGCCCCGCCATTCTCATCGCCGCCCCCGCTTCGGGGCAGGGTAAAACCACCATCACATCCGCGCTCGCACGGCTGCATACCCGCCAAGGTCGGCGCGTGCGCGTGTTCAAGTGCGGGCCGGATTTTCTTGATCCGTACTGGCACAGTCTGGCAAGCGGTGCGCCCGTCTACCAGTTGGATTTGTGGATTACCGGCGAATCCGACTGCCGCCAACGCCTGCACGCTGCGGCGCAAGAAGCCGACCTCATCATCGTCGAAGGCGTGATGGGATTATTTGACGGCAACCCCAGCGCCGCCGATTTATCGCAACACTTTGGTTTGCCCGTACTGGCGGTGATTGATGCGTCCGCAATGGCGGGAACCTTCGCCGCGCTCGCGTTTGGCTTGCAACACTACCGCCCGAATCTGCCGTGGGCGGGTGTGTTGGCGAATCGGGTTGGTAGTGTGGGGCATGGCGCGATGTTGTCCGACGCTCCGAATTACTGGGGTGCGCTGCTGCGCAATCCGGCACTGCAATTACCCGAACGCCATTTGGGATTAACCGTGGCGAACGAATTGCCCGATGCACTGGAACGCCTCGATGCCGCCGCCGATGCCCTTGCCGATACCGCATTAGGAAAATTGCAGTGGGATGGTGATGGTGATGGTGATAGTTGGCAACGCTGGTCGGTGGATTTTCCTGCTCCGCATACCGCTATCCCCATCCCACCGCTGCTGCAAAACAAAACGATTGCCATCGCGCAAGATGCGGCTTTTTGCTTTATTTACGCCGCGAATTTGGATTGCTTGCGGGCAATGGGCGCGAAACTGGTGTTTTTCTCGCCGCTAGCCGATCACGCCTTGCCCGATTGCGATGCCGTATGGCTGACCGGAGGCTATCCCGAACTCCACGCCACGGAATTAGCCGCCAACACCGCCTTGCGCGATAGTTTGCAAGCCCACATCGCCCAGAACAAACCCGTCTGGGCGGAGTGCGGCGGGATGATGGCGTTATTCGATACGCTAATCACTACCGAGGGCGAATCACTTCCATTCTGGGGATTGCTCTCCGGCATGGTGACGATGCAAAAACGCCTCGCCGCCCTCGGTTCACAGCAGTTGTGCCTCGAAGCGGGAACGGTGCGGGGACATACGTTTCACTACTCCGTTACCGACACGCCGTTACAACCCATCGCCCGCACTTCGCGCCCGAATACGACAGTCGCTGCGGATAAAGGGGAGGCGGTTTGGCAACAGGGAAGCGTCCGCGCGAGCTATTTTCATGCGTGGTTTCCATCGTGTCCTGAAGCGGTGGCGGGGTGGTTTGTGTGAGTAGCAACGGCAATAATCAACTCCCGAACCAACCTCCGAACCACCCCCCGCCTGCGGCGTACCCCTCCTTAGAAAGGAGGGGAGTTAGAGCGGTGGCAAGTTCAACTCTCCCCCTGTCAAGGGGGAGTACCCCGAAGGGGGGAGGGGGTAAGGGGTGGGAAGGAGGTCTCAACAACACTCCCAACCTTTTGACCTTCCGCCGCGAATTGCGCAACCATCTCACCCCCGCTGAAGCCAAGCTCTGGACGTATCTTCAAAAATCACAACTCGAAGGGCGAAAATTTCGGCGACAGCATAGTGTGGGTTGCTACATACTGGATTTTTACTGTCCAGCCGAACGACTGGCAATTGAATTAGATGGTGAAGTACACGCGCACGCAGATGCACAGCGATACGATGAAGAACGTGATTTATTTTTGAATCACTTTGGGATTTACGTTGTGCGTTTTGAAAATAAGCTGGTATTTCAACAAACAGAAGCCGTGTTGATGCAGATCAAAAGTTACTTTCATTCCTCGAACCAACTCCCGAACCACCCCCCGCCTGCGGCGTACCCCTCCTTAGAAAGGAGGGGAGTTAGAGCGGTGGCAAGTTCAACTCTCCCCCTGCCAAGGGGGAGTACCCCGAAGGGGGGAGGGGGTTAGTAGGTGGTTAAAAATGGGGGTCAAAACATGAAAGAAAGCCGTTATGCGCAGTGAATTCATCCTAGGCGGGCAAAAAAGCGGTAAATCGCGCCGTGCCGAATCGTTAGCGCGGGCGTGGTTGGACGCTTCGCTGCAGCATCGCGCCGTTTTTATCGCCACTGCGCAGGCGTGGGATGATGAAATGCGCCAGCGCATTGAACGCCACCAAAGCGACCGCGCCGAGCGTTTGGCAGGCATGGTGACGATTGAAGAGCCGCTGCATATCGCCGAAGTTATCACCCGCCACAACCATCCCGATACGCTGATTGTGGTGGATTGTTTAACGCTGTGGCTGGTGAATATCCTCATGCCGCATTCCGAAGAAAAATCAAATGAAATGCCTGTAGCGCCCGTAGATAGTGCATATATAGCTCCTTTATTGATAGCAATTCAGCAATTCCAAGGTGCTATCGTGCTGGTCGGCAATGAAATCGGCTTGGGCGTTATTCCGCTGGGGCGCGAGGTGCGTGCCTACGTGGATGCGCTGGGGCTTTTGAATCAGCAAGTAGCAAAGGTGTGCGAGCGCGTTACGTTGATGGCGGCGGGTTTGCCGCTTACGTTAAAAGAACCCTTGAAAGAACCACAATGAAATTAATCTCCTTACTGCTCATGCTGGCGCTAACTGGTGCGGCAAACGCCCTCGAACTCCAAGATGATCGTGGGCAAACGCTCAAACTCACTGCGCCACCGCAGCGTATCGTGAGCTTGCTGCCGTCTCTCACGGAAACGGTGTGCGAATTGGGATACTGCAATCGGCTAGTGGGGGTGGATCGGTACTCTAAGTTTCCGGCGAGTTTGCAAAAATTACCCCAAGTCGGCGGCGGACTTGACCCGAATATCGAAATGATTATGTCCCTGCGCCCCGATGTGGTGTTGATGGCGAAATCGTCC
The DNA here is from genome assembly GCA_039798085.1 of Pseudomonadota bacterium. Classification (GTDB taxonomy): domain Bacteria; phylum Pseudomonadota; class Gammaproteobacteria; order Burkholderiales; family Burkholderiaceae_C; genus Allorhodoferax. Next base: position 124 of record JBDKGR010000080.1, on the reverse strand, counting down.
CGCGCGGGGGAGCGGTTGGAGGCGTTGGGCATTAAAGTCTTTGCGCTCGAACCCAAAACCCATGCCGATGTGCAGCGCGTGATGCTCAAAATCGGGGAATTATTGGAAGCCAAAGATGCCCTGC
>JBDKGR010000079.1:0-12146 GCA_039798085.1 Pseudomonadota bacterium | reverse complement strand
CTTTGGCATACGCCACCGCTTCGGCACTGGAGCGCATATCGGGCTCGGTCACGATTTCCAGCAACGGCGTTCCGGCGCGGTTCAAATCAATACCGGTTTGCCCGATGAAGTCTTCGTGCAGCGATTTGCCGGCATCTTCTTCCAAATGGGCGCGAACGAGGCGAACCGTTTTCTTTTCTTCGCCCAAAAAGAATTCCACTTCGCCACCTTGCACCACCGGAATCTCAAACTGGCTGATTTGGTAGCCCTTGGGCAGATCGGGGTAAAAATAGTTTTTACGGGCAAAAATGCTGCGCGGCGCAATGTGGGAGCCAACCGCGAGTCCAAATTCGATAGCACGCTCGACCGCGCCGCGATTCATGACGGGCAAAGTTCCGGGCAGTGCCAAATCAACCGCACACGCTTGGGTATTGGGTTCTGCACCAAACGCAACGGACGCGCGGGAGAAAATTTTGGACTGGGTCGAAAGCTGGGCGTGCGTTTCAAAGCCAATAACGACTTCGTAGCCGTGGATTAAAAGGGATTTTGAAGATTGGGACATAGATGGGAAAGATTAGATTGAGTTAATATCTTAATAGCCAATGCGTGAAAATCTTGATAGGCTGCTCGTATAGTTGCCATTTGAGAACCGCTAACACCATCCGCTGTTTTGAGAGAAAAAATTGGTTTTCGTGCTTCTTGTGCAATAGGTATAATACTTTTATAATGTCTTAATAAAGCCAGTGCATAAGGATCCTCTTCAATTTTTGGAATGTTATCTTCTGTATCATCATTTTTAATATATTTACGATAATCAGAAGGAATGCGATCTACCCAGTTTTTATATGCTAAAACAGGGCGTGACAAACGTTCTTGATGTTGCATAGCGACATAACCTAAAACATCCATTTTTCCCTTGGGTAATAAATAATCATCGAAAGATTTTGCACTGCGATTCTCCCATGATTTTTTCCATTCCCTTAAAGCTGGCCCTATGTTTTGAAGTCCACGCAACGAAAATAAATCAGCACCCAGTGGGACAATTATATTGTCTGTTCCCAATAAAACAGAGCGATTAATGGCTCCTAAATTAGGACCTATATCAAAAATTATAATATCTGCATTGCACTTTTCAGCAGCATCTTGGGAGCAACGCCAAAAAGCAGTTAATACATCGAACGCGCGACCATATGTATTAGGATTGTCATCATTAGCCTTACTCCATTGCTCTGACAGTTGATCTTCAAACGAAGATAATCCTAAATCACCCACTATTAAGTACAAGTTTTGCGTTATCAACTCCAATTGGGGTTCAGAATAATCACCCTTGCGAATCATAGGTTTAACTGCACGATAAATAGTTCGAATATTTTCTGTATCATCCCATATTTTTTGAATTTCTTCATCTTTTAAAAAAGCGGCACTTAAATTTGCTTGGGGATCACAATCAACGACTAAAACACCCACACCCATAAGGGAAAGCATATGGGCAATGTGATAAACCAAAGTGGTTTTACCAACACCACCTTTATTATTAAAAAAAGTCAAAACCTGTTTCATAATTGATTTTTATGGCAACGCATAATAGTTGTTACGAAATTTATCTCGACTTCAATATCTAATGGAGGATTACCATTGTTAATTAATTCTTTTCGTGCTCTACTAATTCCAGCACCAAATTTTTGTACATAACCTAAATCTTTAAGAGCAGCAGCTAGATTCGGATTTCTATAGTCTGTGCGACCTTCTCCAAAGTTTTCAGCAGTCACCATACCAAACGGCCCCCCGGGATTTGTAATCTCAATACGGTCACTATACCAATAAACCCTTATAGGAGAATTAGTTCCCAAATAAGAACGGTGCATTACTGCGTTACGAAATAATTGTTCAAATGCTACTTTAGGGTAATGTGGTTTACGCTCTTCTTTGGCCTGAGAGGTAAAATTAACTGCTATTTGATTGTGGGCATTAAATTTTGCTTCCGTTTTTTGAATAACATCTTCTACATTACCTTGAATAGTTAATTCATCAATAATATCCCCCATCATATCAGGTGCTGCAATTTTCAAAAATTGAACATAAGCACCTGGAATAGCATCTGTGGGTGATAGGCCCAAACAGAGAAGCCCCAAAACAGTTGGATATGGAGTATCTTTCAAAACACCAATCATTTTGGTATTCGTTAATTGCTCTTCTAAACTTCTACCATTTTCTTCTAAAATATCCGGTGCAACTGCTTGCACCAAGTAATGCATCTTAAAATAATTGATATTTAGATCAGTAAATCGACAGTGCGGTAAAATTTGCACATCGTCCGGTTGGTCTTTAATTCTTCTTTTTTCATTCAGACGATGCTCATCTTCTTTTTGTGCGAGTTGGGTACTATTCCCAGGGCGAATCCAAATACGCCCATCATACTTAACGGGAGGTGAAATAGCTGGATAAATTGAAATGCACAAAATTTCATGCCCGCGATAAATTATTTTCTGTGTCATAAAACTTGGAAGTGGAATAATTTTTCCTTCTGAGCGAATATTTTGAATCTTTAACTCTAAATCATCTGTGATAGGGATTCCCGAAGGTGTGCCATCGTCAGAAACCCCCAGAGCAATGATACCAATACTATTTTTTGCATGAATATCATTGGCAAAAGCACAAATCGTTCGGCAAATTTTTTCTTTCTCATCTTTATTGGATAAATCCTTTTTTCTCTCACAACAAAAAGATTCACCCGCTTCAATCAATTTAATCAGGCTAGAAACTTCTTCATTCAATAAATTTTTCATATTCAATATCCAACAGGTCGTGCCAAATGAAAATCCGTAGCCTGCTGCAAGCGGTGCGCGGCATTTAATAAACGGGATTCTTGGAAATAATTACCAATGAGTTGCAAACCGATGGGCATTCCGCCTTCGCCAAATCCTGCCGGAATACTCATACCGGGCAAGCCAGCCAACGATGCGGGGAGCGTGAAAATATCCGCTAAATAATCCGCCAAGGGGTCGTTACCGTGACCGCCGATTTTCCACGCCACGGTAGGGGCTACGGGGCCTGCAATCACATCGCAATGTTGGAACGCATTTTGAAAATCGTCCGCAATCATCCGGCGGATTTTTTGCGCTTGCAAATAATACGCATCGTAATACCCGTGCGATAGCACATAGGTTCCAATCATGATGCGGCGCTTCACCTCGTCACCAAACCCCTCGGCGCGGGTTTTTTGGTACATATCCGCCAAATCGGTGTAATTTTTCGCGCGATGTCCGAACTTCACCCCATCAAAGCGGCTCAAATTGGAACTCGCCTCGGCGGGTGCGATGATGTAATAAACGGGAATCGACAGCTCGGTACGCGGCAGATGAATGGGAACCAACCGCGCCCCCAGCTTTTCATATTCGCGTAAAGCGGCTTTAACAGCGCTGCGCACATCGTCGGCTAAACCTTCGCCAAAAAATTCGGATGGAATGCCGATGCGCAGCCCTTCCAGAGAATCGTTGAGTTTTAAGGAAAAATCTTCGCTGGGGACATCCACCGAAGTGGAATCCCGATCCAAATCCGCGCCGCTCATGGCAGATAGCAAAATCGCGCAATCTTCCGCCGAACGTGCCATCGGACCCGCTTGGTCGAGGCTGGACGCAAACGCTACCATGCCGTAACGGGAAGCACGTCCATACGTCGGTTTGATGCCCGTAATACCGCAGAAGGAGGCAGGTTGGCGAATCGAACCGCCCGTATCCGTACCCGTTGCCGCCGGGGTCAAGCCCGCCGCCACCGCCGCCGCGCTACCGCCGGAAGAGCCGCCCGGAATGCGGGTCGTATCCCACGGATTTTTGACCACGCCATACGCCGAATTTTCGTTGCCCGAACCCATTGCGAATTCATCGCAATTCAATTTACCGAGACTCACCACGCCTTGTTCGGCGAATTTGGCCACTACGGTGGCATCAAAGGGCGAACGGTAGTTTTCCAACATTTTGGAACCAGCGGTGGTGGGGAAATCTTTGGTTACAAAAATATCTTTGTGCGCAATGGGAACGCCATCCAACGGCAAAGCGATCCCTTTTTGGATACGCGCATCGGCAGCACGGGCTTGTTGCAGCGTGATTTCAGCATTTTGTGCCACAAAAGCACCCAAATCGGCATGGGTTTGAGCACGGTTCAAAAAGTGCTGTGCCACCTCCACCGCCGAGGCTTGTTGGGTCTGTAACGTTTGGGCGAGTTCGCGCAGAGATTGGTCGTGAAACGGTTTCATGGCAATTTTTATTCAATAACTTTGGGAACAAGAAACAAACCGTTTTCTACGGCAGGGGCACTTTGTTGATTCAATTCGCGTTGATCGGGTTCACGCACGGCATCTTCACGCAAACGCAACGCCATATCCGATAGCACGACAACCGGATGCGCCAGCGGCTCAATACCCGTGGTATCGACCGCACGCATTTGTTCTACCACGTCAAAAAAATCGTTGAGCTGCGCAAGCATACGGATACTTTCATCCGGTTTTAGCTCAAGACGTGCCAAGTGAGCAATACGCACAATATCGTTAGATGTCAAGGACATAATGGTTGTTAAACGCTTGTTAAACGCTTATTCAATGGTAATTAGTTACAGGAGACGCTGATTTGGAAAGGTATCCAAAGACACAATCGGTTATTATCCAACCTTTGGTGCGATGCACCATAAAGTGTGTTCCGCACCCGAGAGGATATTGAATGTTTGGATATTTTCGTCGGTATTTTTCCACCGACCTCGCTATTGACCTGGGCACTGCCAATACACTGATTGTGGTTCGCGGGCAGGGTATTGTGTTAGATGAACCCTCTGTGGTTGCGATCCGCCACGACGGTGGTCCCCAAGGTAAAAAAACCATCCAAGCAGTTGGCAAGGAAGCCAAGGCGATGCTGGGTAAAGTTCCGGGCAATATTGAAGCCATCCGCCCCATGAAAGATGGGGTGATTGCTGATTTCACCGTGACCGAGCAAATGCTCAAGCAATTTATCAAGATGGTACACCCACGCGGTATTTTGCGTCCTAGCCCCCGCATCATCATTTGCGTTCCTTGCGGTTCTACCCAAGTGGAACGCCGCGCAATTCGAGAATCGGCATTGGGTGCTGGTGCAAGCGATGTCTATTTGATTGAAGAACCGATGGCGGCCGCGATTGGTGCAGGATTGCCGGTATCGGAAGCCAGTGGTTCGATGGTGGTGGATATTGGTGGCGGCACGACCGAAGTCGGCGTGATTTCGCTGGGGGGGACGGTCTACAAGGGTTCCGTGCGTGTGGGTGGAGATAAATTTGATGAAGCCATCATCAATTATGTTCGCCGCAATTACGGAATGCTGATTGGGGAACCTACCGCTGAAAAAATCAAAAAGCAGATCGGCTCGGCCTTCCCCGGCTCTGAAATCAAAGAAATGGAAGTACGGGGACGCAATCTGTCCGAGGGTGTGCCCCGCAGTTTTACGATCTCCAGCAATGAAATTCTGGAAGCCTTAACCGACCCACTCAACAATATTGTGTCGGCGGTGAAAAATGCCTTAGAACAAACCCCCCCCGAATTGGGTGCAGATATTGCCGACCGAGGCATGATGCTCACAGGCGGTGGTGCGTTGTTGCGTGATTTTGATCGCCTGCTCGCCGAAGAAACGGGCTTACCCGTGCTGGTAGCCGAAGACCCACTCACCTGCGTGGTAAGGGGGTGTGGTATTGCTCTGGAACAAATGGATCGCTTGGGCGGTTCCATTTTTACCCGAGAATAAGGGATTAAAGGTCGGAGATGCCACTGGGTGCGCTGGGTAGCAATCCTCCCCCTTTCTTTCGACAAGGAACATCGGCTCTCTCCAAGCTGCTGATTTTTAGTGCGTTTGCTATCTTATTGATGGTGGCGGATGCGCGTTTCAAAGTCATGCAGCCTTTGCGCGTGGTGCTGGCTACGGTTTTATATCCTGTGCAATGGCTGGTGATGCGCCCCGTACAAATAGGACAAGATATCAACCAGTATTTGATTTCTACGACGGCAGCACAATCGGCGTTGGTAGAAATGAAAAAAAAGCACAGTAACCAAGCCTTGCGCTCGAATCAAGTAGAGCAACTCAGTTTGGAAAATGCCCGTTTACGCAAATTATTGGGCTTGCAAGTGCGCTTTGATTCGGCTGCCACCTCGGCACAGGTGGTTTACGATGCCGCCGATTCCTATATCCGTAAAGTGATTATTGATAAGGGATTGACCCATAAAATCCAATTAGGCTCACCCGTTATTGATGAAACAGGGGTGATTGGACAAATCACGCGCATTTACCCTTTTACCAGCGAAGTCACCTTGATTACGAATCGAGACCACCCTGTTCCGGTTCTCAATGTCCGCACAGGGACACGCGGTGTGGTGTATGGTGATAGTTCATCGTCTGGAGAGGTCATGGAATTGCGCTTTATGGCATCCAATGCCGATGTCACCGAGGGCGATTTATTGGCAACCAGTGGTGTAGATGGTATCTATCCGCCCGGACTCCCCGTGGCACGGGTTAGCAAAGTAGAACGCGATGTGGCTACGACATTTGCCCGTATTTATTGCAACCCTGTGGCATTGGTTTCGGGGTCATACCATGTGCTGGTGCTCGAACCCTTCCAAACCTCGGCATTCCCCAACCCCGCGACCGAAGAACCACCGGTTGCTGTGCCCCCCCGTCGTCCACTTCCCCGTTAAACCGCACCATGATTCCGTCCTCAGGCCCCCAAATACTGCTTCCCGTCAAGCACTGGTTTATCTGGAGCAGCTTGGTTGTGGCATTGGCTTTGAATATGCTCCTCAATATGGGGCTGTGGGGACAATCCGCTTGGATTCCCGATTGGCTTGCTGTTACCTTGGTATTTTGGACGGTACATCAACCACGCACCGTAGGCGTTGGTATCGCCTTTGTATTGGGTTTATTCATGGATGTTCATCAAACTGGATTATTGGGAACCCATGCACTTTCTTATGCGATTTTGAGTTATTTCACTACCACCTTGCATCGCAGGTTGCTATGGTTTGCGCTACCAGCCCAAGCATTGCAAATTTTGCCGCTTTTTCTTCTTTCGCGTGCGGTTGAGTTGATCGTGCGCGTGGTCAATGGTGATGATTTTCCGGGGTGGTTATTGCTATTGGCTCCTTGTATTGAGGCGCTCTTATGGCCTCTTTGCAGCTTGATTTTGATTGCCCCCCAAATGCGTGCGCCAGACACGGACGCGAATCGCCCTTTATGATTGAATTGCGTGATATAGCTGCTGATTTGGCACGTTTTCGCACCCGCATTTTTGTCGTGGGTGTTTTGGTGGTTCTGTGCTTTATGCTGTTATTCGGGCGATTGGTTTACCTGCAAGTTATCCGCCATGAAGACTTAAAAGAACAAGCAGAAAGCAACCGCACCGCCGTTTTGCCTATTGTGCCGAATCGGGGGCTTATTTTGGATCGCAACGGTGTGGTCTTGGCTACCAATTATTCTGCGTACACCTTGGAGATTACTCCCTCCAAAACCCTGTATGGTGTGGATAAAGCGATTGATGAAGTCGCCACCTTATTAGAAGTCACTCCGGTACAACGCAAGCGCTTCAAAAAACTTTTAGAGGAATCGAAAAGTTTTGACTCCATCCCCATTCGTACCCGTTTAAGTGATGTGGAAGTGGCACGCTTTGCGGCACAAAGCTACCGTTTTCCGGGAGTAGAAATTCGAGCGCGTTTATTTCGTACCTATCCGCACAAGGATATTGCCAGTCACGTCGTTGGTTATATCGGGCGCATTACCCGTGCGGAAAAAGAACGCATCGAAGACGAAGATGATGTTGCCAATTACCGAGGAACGCAGCACATCGGAAAATTGGGCGTAGAACAAAGTTTTGAACGCGAATTGCATGGAATTACCGGCGTAGAACGAATCGAAACCTCCGCTGGTGGACGGGCACGCCGCAAACTATCAACCAAACCCGCTACATCGGGTGACAAAGTCACCTTATCTATTGACATCAAGTTGCAAAAACTCGTAGAAGATTTGTACGGTGAACGCCGAGGTGCTTTGGTCGCCATTGATCCCCGCACGGGTGAAATACTGGCTTTTGTCAGCAAACCCACCTTTGATTCCAATTTGTTTGTGGATGGCATTTTGGTGGATCATTGGAAGAGCCTTAATGAATCACCCGATAGACCTTTGCTTAACCGCGCTTTGCGTGGAACCTATCCTCCGGGTTCCACGTACAAGCCGTTTATGGCACTTGCCGCACTGGAAACCGGAGCACGCACCGCCCATACGTTGATTAACGACCCCGGCTACTATATGTATGGTGGTCATCGCTTTGGTAGCCCCGAAAACGAGCGCGGCGGCATTATGGATATGCACCGCGCTATTGTGGAATCGAGCAATGTGTATTTTTATTCGCTTGCCTATGAAATGGGGGTTGATGCGGTTCATGATTTCATGAAACCCCTCAGTTTGGGGCAATTAACGGGGATTGATATTCAGGGTGAAGTGCGTGGTGTATTGCCCAGCCGGGAATGGAAACGTTATTACTACCGCAACCACCGCAACCCCGATCAACGGAAATGGTATCCGGGGGAAACTATCTCGCTGGGTATTGGACAGGGTTACAACAGTTTTACCATGCTCCAAATGGCACAGGCTACTGCGACATTACTCAATGCAGGGATTCAACGTCCCCCCCGAATCGTGCGCTCCATTCAAAAAAATAACAACGAAGATAACGTATTAACCTTCACCGAACCCGTTAAAAATTTCCAATTTAGACCCGAGAATGTCGAAGTCATTCGGCGTGCGATGGTGTCGGTGGCACAAGTGGGGACATCGGCCAAAGTCTTTGCTGGTGCTGGTTACAGCAGCGGTGGAAAAACCGGAACAGCCCAAGCGGTCACCATTGGTCAGCATGAAAAATACAATGCCGCCAGAATGGAAGAGCGCCAACGCGACCATTCGCTTTATATTGCGTTTGCACCGGCGGAAAATCCCTCTATCGTTCTGGCGGTGATTGTGGAAAACGCAGGTTTTGGAGCTACCTCCGCTGCCCCCATCGCGCGACGGGTATTTGATTATTGGATTAAAGGGCAGTACCCGAGTCCCCAAGATATGTTAGCCGTCAGCAAAGGACAAGCAGGCGCACCGATTGCCCCTCCCCTCAATGCCGCCGACGTACCTTGGCCGCGTGCCAGTGCAGCCGCTAGCGCACCCACTAGCGCACCAATTCCTACCCCGTTTTCGCAATCAATGCCAACACCACGGCAATGAACACCCAGCGGACGAAAATCGTCCCGTGTTTCAATGCCAAATGTGTGCCCGCCCAACTTCCCAGCACGTTGGCAAGCGCCATGCCCAGCACCAAGTGCCACCAGATATGCCCCTTCCATGCGAATAACCCAATCGCCGTGAGGTTAGACGCGAGATTCAGCAATTTTGCCCCTGCCGATGCGTGCAAAAAATCATAACCCAGCACGCGCACCAGCAAAAACACGAAAAAGCTCCCTGTCCCTGGGCCAAAGAACCCATCGTAAAACCCGATGGTGCCGCCAATCGCGCAAGCGATGAGCACTTCTTTCCACCCCGTAAAGCGCGGTGCGTGGGTGTGACCTAATTCCTTTTTCACTACGGTATAAATCAGCACCAGCGCCAAAATAAACGGCAGGGCTTTGCGAAAGTACGCGGGCGATACCAGCGTCACCAACCACGCACCGCCCAACGATGCCACACCACACACCAACGCAGCAGGCAGTAAGACACGCCACGGTAGTTCTACACGGCGGCTGTATTGCACCGTGGCAAATGCCGTTCCCCACACCGAAGCGCCCTTATTCGTGCCAAATAACGTAGCCGGATGCGCGGTGGGGAAGGTCGAAAACAAGGCGGGCACTAAAACCAAACCGCCTCCGCCAACTATCGAATCAATAAAACCCGCTAAAAGCGAAGCGAGTGAGACAAATAACAATTCCATAAATAGTTCCATACCGTGGTGTTTACCGATAATAGGGAATTCGATTTTTTAGAATCCTGCTATGAACCCACAATCTCTCAGCGTTGCCGATATTCGCCAAACTTTTCTTGATTTTTACGCTTCCAAAGGTCATACCATCGTTGCCAGCAGTCCACTCGTGCCGGGCAATGATCCGACTTTGATGTTCACCAACTCTGGCATGGTGCAGTTTAAGGATGTATTTTTGGGAACGGATAAGCGTTCTTATATTCGTGCCACTTCCGTGCAAGCGTGTTTGCGGGCGGGCGGTAAGCACAACGATTTGGAAAATGTCGGTTATACCGCGCGGCATCACACCTTCTTTGAGATGCTGGGTAATTGGAGCTTTGGTGATTATTTCAAGCACGATTCCTTGGTATGGTCTTGGGAATTGCTCACCCAAATCTACAAGCTCCCCGCCGATAAACTCTGGGCAACCGTGTATATCGACGATGACGAAGCCTACGCTATTTGGACCAAAGTCATCGGTTTGCCACCCGAGCGTGTCGTGCGCATTGGCGACAACAAAGGCGCGAAATACCAATCCGATAATTTCTGGATGATGGCGGATACCGGCCCTTGCGGGCCTTGCTCGGAAATTTTTTACGACCACGGCGAAACCGTAGCGGGCGGCCCCCCCGGTAGCCCCGATGCCGATGGCGACCGCTACATCGAAATCTGGAACAACGTGTTCATGCAGTTTGATATGCAGCCCGATGGCTCGGTGAAGCCCTTGCCCGCCCCCTGCGTGGATACCGGCATGGGCTTGGAGCGCCTCGCCGCCATCATGCAGCACGGTCACAGCAATTACGATATTGACCTGTTCCAAACCCTGATTCAAGCCGCCGCGCGGGAAACGGGTTGCACCGATTTAGCCAATCCTTCCCTGAAAGTGATTGCCGACCACATCCGCGCCACCGCCTTCTTGGTCAGCGACGGCGTGAACCCCAGCAACGAAGGGCGCGGCTACGTGCAACGCCGCATCATCCGCCGCGCGATTCGCCACGGCTACAAATTGGGTCAAAAAACGCCGTTCTTCCACAAGCTGGTGAAAGACCTCGTGGTGTTGATGGGCGAGGCGTATCCGAAACTCAAAACCGATTCCGACCGCATCACCGAGATTTTGCGCGTGGAAGAAGAACGCTTCTTTGAAACCCTCGCTACGGGGATGGAGATTTTGGATTCCGCATTGGCGGGCGATGCCAAGGTGTTGTCCGGCGATGTCGCATTCAAGTTGCACGATACCTACGGTTTCCCGCTGGATTTGTCCGCTGACGTGTGCCGTGAGCGCAATGTCGAAGTCGATGAAGCCGGATTCCACGCCGCGATGGAAGCGCAAAAAGCCAAAGGCCGTGCTGCCGGAAAATTCAAAATGGATCGCGCACTGGAATACACCGGAGCCGGAAACACCTTTATCGGCTACGATGAATTGACCGCTAATACGACAAAAATCGTAGCACTCTATGCAGATGGGGTAAGCGTTACAGCGTTAAATGCTGGTGAAAACGGTGTCGTCGTTTTGGAAACCACGCCGTTCTATGCCGAGAGCGGTGGTCAGGTCGGTGATTGCGGTTCTATTGCTGGCGCGGGTGGTATTGCCGGATTCTTTGAAGTGGCGGATACGCAAAAAATCAAGGCGGATGTGTTCGCGCACCACGGCACGCTAGTCAGCGGTGCGTTGCGGGTTGGCGATGCGGTTTCGGCGCAAGTCGATGCCTTCCAACGCGCTGCCACCGTGCGCAACCACAGTGCCACGCATTTGATGCACAAAGCGCTGCGTGAGGTGTTGGGCGATCACGTTCAGCAAAAAGGTTCGTTGGTGAATGCCGAACGCACCCGTTTCGACTTCGCCCACAACGCGCCCGTGAACGATGCGCAAATCCGCGCGATTGAAGCCCGCGTGAATGCTGAAATTTTGGAAAACCACGCCACCCAAGCGCGGGTGATGGACATCGAATCCGCCCAACAAACCGGAGCCATGATGCTCTTCGGTGAAAAGTATGGCGAAACCGTGCGCGTGCTGGACATCGGTAGCAGCCGCGAACTCTGCGGTGGTACGCACGTTCAGCGCACGGGCGACATCGGCGTATTCAAAATCGTCGCGGAAAGTGGCGTGGCGGCGGGCATTCGCCGGATTGAAGCGATTACCGGATCAAACGCCGTGGCGTATTTCCAAAGCC
>JBDKGR010000078.1:0-12511 GCA_039798085.1 Pseudomonadota bacterium | reverse complement strand
TGAACAAGGAAAACGAAAAATCCGGCAACAAAGGCACGAAGGTGACGATGCTGGCGTTTTTGATTAAAGCGTGCGTATCGGCATTGAAACAATTCCCGCAATTCAATAGCAGTTTGGATGGCGATACCTTGGTGCTGAAGCAGTATTACCACATCGGTTTTGCAGCGGATACGCCCAATGGTTTGATGGTTCCGGTGCTCAAAGATGCGGACAAAAAAGGCATCTTGCAAATCAGCCAAGAAATGGGCGAGCTGGCGAAAAAAGCCCGCGACGGCAAATTAAGCCCAGCGGAAATGAGCGGTGCCAGTTTCACGATTTCCAGCTTGGGCGGGATTGGCGGGCGTTACTTTACGCCCATCATCAACGCGCCGGAAGTGTCGATTTTGGGCGTGTGCAAAAGCCAAGTAGAACCCGTTTGGAACGGCAAAGAATTCACGCCGCGCCTGATGTTGCCGCTGTCCTTAACGTGGGATCACCGCGTGATTGACGGAGCCGCCGCCGCGCGTTTCAACGTGTATCTGGCGCAAATTTTGGGCGATTTCCGCCGCGTATTGTTGTAAGAAGGAAATCGTCATGGCTATGAACCTGATTGAAATTAAAGTCCCCGATATTGGCGACTTTGCCGAAGTTCGCGTGATTGAATTGCTGGTCAAAGTGGGCGACACCATTCAAGCCGAGCAAAGCCTTATCACGGTGGAAAGCGATAAAGCCTCGATGGAAATTCCCAGCAGCCACGCGGGTGTAGTGCAAGAACTGCGCGTGAAGCTGGGCGATGCGGTATCGGAAGGCAGTCTTGTGCTGATGCTGGAATCGGCAGAAAAAGCAGCAGAAAAAACGGCTGAAATGCCTACAATGCCCGTACAGCCTGCACCAGCAGCTCCTAATACCGTAGCACCGAGCGCGGATAGGGATTGCGATGTACTCGTTCTCGGCGGTGGACCGGGCGGGTATTCGGCGGCGTTTCGGGCGGCGGATTTGGGCTTGAAAGTGATTCTGGTCGAACGCTACGCCACGCTGGGCGGCGTGTGTTTGAATGTGGGCTGCATTCCCAGCAAGGCGCTGCTGCACGTTGCGGCGGTGGTGGACGAAGCGCGTCACCTTGCCGATAGCGGTTTGGTTACGGGCGCGCTCACGGTCAACACCGACAAGCTGCGCACGCACAAAGAGGGCGTGATTGCCAAACTCACGGGTGGCTTGGCGGCGATGGCAAAAATGCGCAAAGTCCAAATCGTGCAAGGAACGGGGCAATTTATTGATGCCAATCACCTTGAAGTTGATGGAAAAACCCTGAGCTTTCACAAAGCGATTATTGCGGCGGGTAGCCAATCGGTGCGCTTGCCGTTTATGCCAAAAGACCCGCGCGTGGTGGACAGCACCGGAGCGCTGGCGCTGCAACACGGCGTGCCGAAAAAGATGCTGGTGATTGGCGGCGGCATTATCGGGCTGGAAATGGGAACGGTGTATTCCACGCTCGGCACGCGCTTGGATGTGGTCGAAATGCAGGATGGTTTGATGCAAGGCGCGGATCGGGATTTGGTCAAAGTCTGGCAAAAAATGAACGCACCGCGCTTTGATAACATCTTCCTGAAAACAAAAACGATAGCAGCCTCTGCAAGCCCAGCGGGCATTACGGTGCAGTTTGAGGGTTTGGATGGCAAAAAATCGGAAGGTACTTACGACCTCGTTTTAGAAGCCGTAGGACGCATCCCGAACGGCAAAAAACTCGCTGCCGAGAAAGCCGGAGTAGAAATCACCGAACGCGGATTTATCAACGTCGATGCCCAAATGCGAACCAATGTGCCGCACATTTTTGCGATTGGCGACATCGTGGGTCAGCCGATGTTGGCGCACAAAGCAGTACACGAAGCGCACGTAGCCGCCGAAGTGATTGCGGGCGAGTTGCAAAACAATCCCAAACTCGCAAGCACGGCGTTTACCGCGCGGGTGATTCCGAGCGTGGCGTACACCGATCCTGAAGTGGCGTGGGTTGGACTCACCGAAGAGCAAGCGAAGGCGCAAGGCATCAAGGTCAAAAAAGGATTGTTTCCTTGGACGGCTTCGGGTCGCGCGATTGCGAACGGGCGCGATGAAGGCTTCACCAAACTGCTATTTGACGCGGAAACGCACCGCATTGTGGGCGGCGGAATCGTTGGTACGCACGCGGGTGACATGATTGGCGAAATCGCCCTCGCCATCGAAATGGGCGCGGACGCGGTGGACATCGGCAAAACGATTCACCCGCACCCCACGCTCGGCGAGAGCATCGGCATGGCGGCGGAAGTGGTGCATGGAAGCTGCACGGATTTGCCGCCGCAGAGGAAGTAAAGGCAGTAGAAATCCGCCATTGAATGCCAATCGAATTTATAGCACGGTGCGAAGCGGTTGAAATTTGCAATTCCAGCGGGTTTAAGCCGCATGAATGGCGATGCTTTTCAAGCATCTTCTAAAAAGATGCTGTCATAACTGTGGTTGATGGTGTGTTTGGTTGTATCGGCAAAATGGTTGAACGATTGGGCACTGTATTTACTGAGTTTTCCTTTTCCATCGCGCAACCGCACGCCAGCCTTGGCAACCACGCTACCGATGCGGGTGATGCGGGTATCTGATTGTGTTCCAGCCGCTTGCACGGCCTCGTGCCGATTGACGGGTGCGGTAAAAACCAGTTCGTAATCATCCCCACCATTCAATACGTAATTCAAGGCTTTGAGATTGGAAATTTTGAAGCCTAATTGCCCCTCCGTGCTTGTTTTACCTGCGTTGATTGCTATTAGTTTAATAGCTGTCTTCAATTCAAGCTCGGCTCCTACCCCTGAACTACCCAAAATGTGATTCAAATCGCCCAGTAAACCATCGCTTATATCCACCGCAGCGGTTGCAATCCCCCGCAGTGCCAAACCCAAGGAGATACGGGGGGTGGGTCGCTCTAAGCGTTGGCGTGCATTTTGTAGCAAATGGGATGGTAGATACGCGTGACCTTGCAAGGCTTCCAGCGCCAAACGCGCATCGCCCAGAGTACCACTGACCCAAATATCATCGCCTACCTGCGCACCGCTGCGCAAAAGCGCTTGGTTGGGCGGCACTTCGCCAAAAACGGTAATGCAGATATTCAGCGGTCCGCGTGTGGTATCCCCACCGATGAGTTCACAACCATGCGCATCGGCCAGTGCAAACAAACCGCGTGCAAAAGGGTCTAGCCATGCTTCATCGGCATCGGGTAACGACAAGGCTAGCGTAAATGCCAAGGGCTTGACCCCACAAGCAGCCAAATCGCTTAAATTCACCGCCAGAGCTTTATGCCCCAAGGTGTACGGATTCACATCGGCAAAAAAATGTTGCCCGCACACCAGCATATCACTGGAAACAGCAAGCTGCATTCCCGGTTGCGGTTGTAGCAGGGCACAATCATCCCCGACCCCCAAGACCGTTTTGTGCATGGGGCGTGTGAAATAGCGGCGTATTAACTCAAATTCATCCATAGGTTGATGCTATCGTGTTTGTACTTTCACTATGGGATAGAACGGTTAAGATTCGTAACATTCGTCCATACTGATATTGATACTGATACTGATATAGCACGGAATAAATAACTAGGAAAGACACCATGAGCTACCAAATCGCCCCTTCCATTTTGTCTGCCGACTTTGCCTGTTTGGGTGAAGAAGTGCGCAATGTCATTGCCGCTGGCTCGGACTGGATTCATTTTGACGTGATGGACAACCATTACGTTCCCAATCTCACCTTTGGTCCGATGGTGTGCAAGGCATTAAAACCCCACGCCAAAACCCCCGAAGGTGTTGCCGTGCCGATTGATGTGCATTTGATGATTTCCCCCGTTGATGCGCTGGCAGCCGATTTTGCCGAAGCCGGTGCGGATTACATTTCCTTTCACCCCGATGCGTCGCGCCATGTTCACCGCAGCATTCAAGCGATTAAATCCAAAGGTGTCAAAGCGGGCTTGGTATTTAACCCCGCCGAACCCTTGGATGTGTTGGATTGGGTGATTGATGATATTGATCTTATCCTCATCATGAGCGTGAACCCCGGTTTTGGAGGACAAAGTTTCATTTATTCGGCATTGCGCAAAATCGAAGAAGTGCGCAAACGCATTACTGCGTGCGGCAAGGATATTCGCTTGGAAGTGGATGGCGGCGTGAAAGTGGAAAATATCCGCCGCATCGCCAACGCCGGAGCCGATACCTTTGTAGCGGGCAGTGCCATTTTTGACAAGCCCAATTACAAAGCCGTAGTGGATGCCATGCGCGTCGAATTGGCAAAATAAGGTTCGATACCCTCTAACCCACTGGGGTGTTGCCATAATGGAGGAAGTATTTTCCCATTAGGCAACACTCCATGATTTCAGAACCCGAATTTCAAGCCTTGAGCGCACAAGGCTATAACCGCATTCCTTTGATGGCACAGGCGTTTGCCGATTTGGAAACGCCCTTATCCTTGTACCTCAAGCTCGCAGGTCGAAAAAGTCAAAATAGTTTTTTGCTTGAATCGGTGGTGGGTGGAGAGCGTTTTGGTCGCTACAGTTTCATTGGTTTACCTGCCCGCACTTGGCTGCGTGCCAGTGGTTTTGGAGTCGATGCTAAAACCGAAGTCGTCACCGATGGGGTGGTGGTAGAAACGGCCCACGGGAATCCTTTGGATTTTATTGCGGCGTACCAAAAACGCTTCAAAGTCGTTGTTCGTCCCGGAATGCCCCGTTTTTGCGGGGGTTTGGCGGGCTATTTCGGCTACGATGCCGTGCGCTATATCGAGAAAAAACTCGAAAAAACCAGCCCCCCCGACGAGTTGGGTTGCCCTGATATTTTGCTGCTGCAATGCGAAGAGCTGGCGGTGATCGACAATCTTTCGGGAAAATTGTATCTAATCGTGTACGTGAACGCGACCGAACCCGAAGCCTATTCGCGCGGTAAACGGCGTTTGCGGGAACTAAAAGGTCGATTGGCACAAGCGGTCAATATCCCAGCGGTGCAACCCAGTATCAACTACCCTGTGCAGCGAGATTTTGCCAAAGCAGATTATCTTGCCGCCGTAGAGCGTGCCAAAGAACTCATTGCCGCTGGAGATTTCATGCAGGTACAAGTAGGACAGCGCATCAAGAAACGCTATACCGAATCACCTTTGAATTTGTACCGTGCTTTGCGTTCGCTCAACCCCAGCCCGTATATGTATTACTACGATTTTGGTGATTTTCAAGTGGTAGGCTCATCGCCAGAAATTTTGGTACGGCAAGAAAAAACCAACGAAGGTCAAAAAATTACCATCCGTCCCCTTGCCGGAACCCGACCACGCGGGACAACCCCCGAATCGGATAAAGCCATCGAAACCGAATTGGTCAATGATCCAAAAGAACGCGCCGAGCACGTCATGCTGATTGATTTAGCACGCAACGACATCGGACGCATTGCCCAAATCGGCAGCGTCAAAGTAACCGATGCGTTTTGTGTTGAACGCTATAGCCATGTGATGCACATCGTCAGTAACGTAGAAGGTATTTTGCTGGATGGAATGAGCAGCATGGATGTGCTGAAAGCCACCTTTCCCGCTGGCACACTAACGGGTGCGCCCAAAGTGCATGCAATGGAGCTTATTGACCAACTCGAGCCCATCAAACGCGGAATTTATGGCGGTGCGTGCGGTTATTTGAGTTACGCCGGAGATATGGATGTAGCGATTGCGATTCGCACAGGCATCATTAAAAATGAAATGCTGTACGTACAAGCCGCCGCCGGTGTCGTGGCGGATAGCATCCCCGAATTGGAATGGAAAGAAACCGAAGCCAAAGCACGGGCACTTTTGCGGGCAGCCGAATTGGTGGAAGAGGGGTTGGAATGATGAAAACGGTGAAACCTCAAATTCAATACTGCACCAGTATGTCCGAAGTGCGGGAACAAATTGATGCACTGGATGCCCGTATCGTGGCACTGATTTGTGAGCGCAGCGCTTATGTCGCACAAGCGGGACGTATCAAGCAAAATCCCAACCAAATTGTGGATGAAGCACGCATTGAAGCCATCATCCAGCGTGTGCGGGCAATGGCGCAGCAAGAAGATGCACCCCCCGCCGTGTTGGAAACCACCTACCGCGCCATGATTGCGGCTTTTATTGAATTTGAACGAGGCGAATTTATACGCCTCAAGGAATGCCTCAAGGAGACTGCATGAAACTCGTAATGATTGATAACTACGACAGTTTTACCTACAACATCGTTCAATACTTTGGCGAATTGGGTGCGAATGTCGTGGTATTTCGCAACGATGAAATTACGATTGAAGGCATTCAAGCGTGCAACCCCGACCGTTTGGTGATCTCCCCCGGCCCGTGTTCACCCGCAGAGTCAGAGATTTCTGTTGCCGCCATTCGCCACTTTATGGGCAAACTGCCCATTTTGGGGGTGTGCTTGGGGCATCAAGCGATTGGGGCTGCGTTGGGTGGAAAAATCGTCCGCGCCCAAGAATTGATGCACGGCAAAACCAGCGTGATTACCACCACGCAAGAAGGCATTTTTACCGGATTACCATCACAATTCACGGTCAATCGCTACCATTCGTTGGCGATTGATCGCGCTACCTGCCCCAAAGAACTCCACATAACCGCGTGGACGGATGATGGGGAAATTATGGGGATACGTCACAATCAACTCCCCCATGCCGTGCGTGTAGAAGGCGTACAGTTCCACCCTGAAAGCGTTCTGACAGAGCATGGGCACGCCATGTTAAAGAATTTTCTGGATTGAAAGATTCAAAAAGATGACCGACAAATTACAAGAATTCCAACGCTTTAAGGCGTATTTGGAGACCCTCTCCCACGCATCGCTGGTCAATATGCTGCTAGAACAAGCGCAGCGTGATGAAGGACTGGCGCAGTGTTTGCAGATTCAATCTACGCCACTGGGGGAAAACGGCGCACTCATCCAAAAACTGCGTGCCCAAATCGAAAAAGTCACCTACCCCGAATTTTTGGGGCATTGGCGCAATATGGAGACCTTTATCTCCTCACTCGAAAAAATGGTGGATGCGTTAGAAGGTTTACTCAACCCCACCTACGCCAGCGCTTTAATTGGGTTGGCACAGTATGCGATTGAGTGCTTGGATAAAGTGTATGACGCAGTGGATGACTCGGATGGCAAAGTTTCTGATGTCATTTCTCGTTTGGGGGATTTGCATTTATCGGCGTGCCAATTTTCCCATCTCACGCTTCCGTTGTTGGCACAAGATTTGTTCCGCCTCCAAACCACGCTAGGGTACGGTCCCGATTTTGGCCCTAAAACCTACCAAACCGTTTTAGGAACTACGGGGTTGGAGCAGTATCAGGCACTGGCACAAACCGCATTCGATTTGTTCGATACCAGCTCCGAAGACCTTTACAGCACAACGTATAGCCGAGTCAGCCGTATTTTGATTGAGTTGGCCGAACTACGCGGCGATGTCGACGGCATTATTGCGATCAAAGCAAAAAATCTCAGTTATTCAGGAGCGTATCTTCAAATTGCCGAGATACTGACTGAAAACCAACGCCATGCCGAAGCCCTGCAATGGGCGGAGCAAGGTTTACGTGCTTTTCCTGAACGCACGGATAACGGATTGCGTGATTTTCTGGTGGGTATTTATTTGTCTAGCGCCCGCAATGCAGAAGCGGTGCATCTGACGTGGTTGCAATTTGAAGAACGTCCTTATCTTTTTACTTACCAAAAACTGCGCAGTGTTGCAGCGCCCTTGGGTATGTGGTTGGAACAACGTACCAAAGCCCTGAATCACCTTGCCCATGTGATTGAAGAAGAAGCCAAAAATTTCCGCTCCCAACAGCCCAATACCTCGCGTCAAGTGGAAATTGCCTTATGGGAAGAGGATGCCGATGCTGCGTGGAATGCGCTCAATCAAGGCGAATGCCCTCAAAATCTGCATATCCAAGTCGCACGCGCCGTAGAGGAAAAACGCCCCAATGATGCGTTATCGATTTATCTGCCGATGATTTCTAGTTTGGTTACACAAACCAATAATCGCGCTTACGAACAAGCCATTGCCCTTATTGAACGGGTACAAATTGTGATGCGCCAGCAGGGAAAACACAATCAGTTTCTTGCCTATATGGTGGAATGGAAACTCAATTTCAAGCGCAAAATCAATTTCATCAAAATGCTGGAAGAAATGACGGTGGAGCCATAAACACCATGAAAATCATCGACTTGCGCAGCGATACTGTCACCCAGCCCACCGCTGCGATGCGTGCTGCAATGATGGCGGCCCCGTTGGGGGATGACGTATTTGGCGATGATCCAAGCGTCCATTCCCTACAAAACAAGCTCGCAGCGCTGCTAGGTTTTGAAGCAGCGCTTTTTATGCCCACCGGTACACAGAGCAATTTATGCGGCATTTTGGCGCATTGCGAGCGTGGGGATGAATATATCGTCGGTCAGCTTGCCCACACCTATCGCTACGAAGCGGGTGGTGCGGCGGTGCTGGGAAGCGTGCAGCCGCAACCGCTAGCGCAAGACGCATCGGGTCAAATAGCATTGGCGGATATTGCCGCCGCCATCAAACCCGATGATTGCCATTTTGCCCGCACACGACTTTTGTGCCTAGAAAATACGTGGAATGGGCAACGGATGCCGATGGCGTATTTAGAACAAGCCACCGCATTCGCACGCGATCAAGGATTGGCTTGCCATTTGGATGGCGCTCGGTTGTTTAATGCGGCGGTCGATCAAGCATCTAGTAAAACATCTAATGCTATCAATTTACAAGCAATCATCGCTGAAGCCAAGCGCATTAGCGGCTTATTTGATAGTATTTCTGTCTGTTTCAGTAAGGGTTTGGGCGCGCCCGTGGGTTCTGCGTTATGCGGAAGCAAGGCGTTGATTGCCCGCGCCCATCGCATCCGCAAAATGGTGGGCGGCGGAATGCGGCAAGTCGGATTATTGGCAGCCGCTGCCGAGTTTGCGTTGGACAATCACCTCGTTCAATTGGCGGATGACCACGCGCTTGCCCAGCGGTTCGCACACGGTTTGGCGGGTATTGATGGTCTGCGCGTGCGTTCGGCACATACCAATATCGTCTTCGTTGATGTGGACAATGGACGCGGGGCAGAATTGCTGGCGTTTTTGAAAGCGCATGACGTGCTGGCGACGGGTCTTATTGGACTACGTTTTGTAACGCATAGGGATGTCGATGCCGCTGGCATTGACTATGCGCTAAATTGTGTACGGCAATTTTTTAACCAAGAATCACCACGAATAACGAAGAATCATGACAACCTCCCTCCCTCTCTTTACGCCGCAACAAGCCCTGCAACGTACCATTGAACACCGCGAGATTTTTCACGACGAAATGCTGAGTTTGATGCGGCAAATCATGTCGGGCGAAGTATCTCCCGTCATGATTGCCGCCATCATCACGGGTTTGCGCGTGAAAAAGGAAACGATTGGCGAAATCACCGCCGCCGCGCAAGTGATGCGCGAGTTTTCCACCAAAGTCGAAGTGGCGGATGCCACGCATTTGGTCGATATTGTCGGCACGGGCGGCGACGGTTCGCATACCTTCAATATCTCGACTTGCTCCATGTTCGTGGCGGCGGCGGCGGGTGCGAAGGTCAGCAAACACGGCGGGCGCAGCGTTAGCAGCAAAAGCGGCAGCGCCGATGTGTTGGAAGCCTTGGGCGTGAATATCAACCTGCCACCCGCTGCGATTGCCGATTGCATCGCCCAAGCCGGATTGGGCTTTATGTTCGCACCAAATCACCATCCTGCTATGAAGAACGTAGCTCCCGTACGGCGTGAAATGGGCGTTAGAACGATTTTTAATATCTTGGGGCCTTTGACCAACCCCGCTGGCGCTCCCAACATTTTGATGGGCGTTTTCCATGCCGATTTGGTGGGCATTCAGGTGCGGGCGCTGCAACGGTTGGGCGCAAATCACGCCTTGGTGGTCTATGGGCGCGATGGGATGGATGAGGTGAGCCTCGGCGCGTCCACGCTGGTCGGCGAATTGAAAGACGGCGTGATTACCGAATACGAAATCCACCCCGAAGATTTTGGTATGAACATGGTCAGCAACCGTGCGCTGCGTGTGGAAACGCCCGAAGATTCCAAAGCCATGTTGATGGGTGTTTTGGATAACCACAGCAGCCCCGCCAAGGATATTGTGGTTTTGAATGCGGGTGTTGCGTTGTATGCTGCTAATGTAGTCAATTCGGTTGCAGACGGCATCCAGCAAGCACGAGCAGCTATCGAATCAGGAGCGGCTAAAGCCAAATTAACGCAGTTTTCTCAATTAACCCAAACGCTGGGTAAAGGTTGATATGCCACCCATTTTGCAAAATGAAGGCGCTTGGATTGCGCTGGGAATTTCCCTGTTCTTTTTGGTGGCAGGCGAAATCATGCGCCGCACCATCGTTAAAGTTTTGAAGGACGGCGAAAAGCCGAAATCGAATCATGAGTGATATTTTGAACCAAATCGTAGCCGTCAAACACCAAGAGGTGGCAGCAGCGAAGCAGCGCATTTCCTTCGACGTGATGCGTGCCGATGCCGAATCGCGCGTATTGACGCGGGATTTTGTGGGTGCATTAAAAGCCAAAATCGCCGCAGGCAAACCCGCCGTGATTGCGGAGATCAAAAAAGCCAGCCCATCCAAAGGCGTGATTCGGGAAGATTTCATTCCTGCCGACATCGCCCAATCCTACGCCGAAGGGGGGGCGGCGTGCCTTTCCGTGCTGACGGATAAGCAATTCTTCCAAGGGCAAGTGGATTATTTGAAGCAGGCGCGTGCTTCGTGCCAGTTGCCAGTGCTGCGCAAAGATTTCATGGTCGATGCGTACCAAATCTACGAATCGCGTGCGATGGGGGCGGATTGCATTTTGTTGATCGCCGCCTGCTTGGACGATGCGCAAATGAAAACCTTTGAAGCCATCGCCCGCAGTTTGGATATGGCGGTGCTGGTGGAAGTGCATGATGAAGCCGAGTTAGAACGCGCCTTGAAACTCAAAACTCCGTTAATCGGCATCAATAACCGCAATTTGAAGACGTTTGAGGTGTCATTGGAAACCACGCTCACTTTGAAAAAACATATTCCGGCGGATCGTTTGCTCGTCACCGAAAGCGGCATTTTGACCCGCGATGACGTGCTCCGAATGGGCGCAGCGGGTGTGAATGCCTTTTTGGTTGGCGAGGCGTTCATGCGTGCCAAAGAACCCGGGGGAGCGTTAGCAGATTTATTTGCAGTAGCATCATGATGCAACGGGAACAACGGGATCAACGGGAACAACTGCAACAACTCGAATCGGCTGACCCTACCGAATGGGTCGTTGCGGAGGGTTGGTCGCCTTTGGTTGAGGATTTTTTTACCTCCTCTACCGGAGATCAATTACTGAATTTTTTGGAGGCGCGTTTGGAGGCGGGGGCAGTGATTTTCCCACCGCAGCCCTTGCGGGCACTGGAATTGACACCGCCGGAATCGGTACGGGTTGTTATCCTCGGGCAAGACCCTTACCACGGGCGGGGACAAGCGGAAGGGCTGGCGTTTTCGGTTGCTTCGGGCGTGGCGTTGCCACCATCGCTGCGCAATATCTTCAAGGAATTGGAGCGCGATTTGGGTACACCATTCCCCGCTTTTCCCAACCCCGGTGGGAGCTTGGTGCGCTGGGCGAAAAAAGGGATTTTGCTGCTCAATACCTGCCTGACGGTGGAAGAGGGGTTACCTGCAAGCCATTCGGGTAAGGGCTGGGAAGTGTTGACCGATGTCATTATTCGCAAAGTATCGGATGAAGCGCAACCGGCTGTTTTCATGCTGTGGGGTGCGCACGCGCAAAGTAAACGGGGGTTCATTGATGCGGATCGGCATTTGGTGCTGACGGCGAATCACCCATCGCCCTTATCCGCATTGCGTCCGCCACAGCCATTCATTGGATGTGGTCATTTCTCGTTAGCGCGGGCGTGGCGCGATAAAAATTATCAAAAAATTGAATAAAGCCCGATAAAGCCCCAAAAGGCTGGCATAATTCGAGACTCACCTAGGAGAGGTGGCCGAGTGGTTAATGGCAGCAGACTGTAAATCTGCCCTCTTACGAGTACGCTGGTTCGAATCCAGCCCTCTCCACCATAATGGATTGAATCCGCGCGGGGTTCGTATAGTGGTAATACCTTAGCCTTCCAAGCTAAAGCGAGGAGTTCGATTCTCCTACCCCGCTCCAGATTGGTTCGTTGTACGGGTTTCATTTTCGCCCTTTTGGCTCAGTGGTAGAGCACTCCCTTGGTAAGGGAGAGGTCGCGGGTCCGATTCCCGCAAAGGGCACCAAATTCTTTCACTGCGGGTTTTTGATTGGCAGTGTAGCAATTGTTGTAATTGTTGTAGATTTGTACTCATTACTTTTCGGAGTCTGGAAATGGCAAAAGAAAAATTCGCACGTACCAAGCCCCACGTTAATGTGGGCACGATTGGTCACGTTGATCATGGTAAAACCACACTGACAGCGGCGATCACGACCGTGTTGGCAGCTAAATTTGGTGGG
>JBDKGR010000077.1:0-12536 GCA_039798085.1 Pseudomonadota bacterium | reverse complement strand
CCCATTCCGAACAGGACAGTGAAACGCTTCCGCGCCAATGATAGTGCGGGTTCCCGTGTGAAAGTAGGTCATCGTTAGGCTTCTATACCTCAATGCCCCTCCTAATTCTTAGGTGGGGCGTTTTTATTTGTATATTTGTATTTGTGTTTTCAATTCCGAACACCACTTACTACGTGTCCTGATGGAACGTGGCGAGCAGCAGATTGGATATGACCCGTTTGGTCATCAAAAAACAAATCTGGTTCAAATTCGCGTAAAAATTCCCCTTTATCCAGTCCACCTAAAAACATTGCTTCATCAACGGTAATGTTCCAATTCATGAGTGTCCGAATAGCTCTCTCATGTGCTGGCGCACTGCGGGCGGTTACTAGCGCTGTACGAATTCGCATCGTTTGGCTACTGGCACTTTGCAATTTTTGCAAAGCAACCAGTAGTGGTTTGAATGGTCCATCTGGCAAAGGTGAATTCACATTTTCTACTTCGTGTTGCTGAAAAGCATTCAATCCTTTGGATTGGTATACACGTTCCGCCTCATCACTAAAGAGTACCGCATCCCCATCAAAGGCAATTCGCATGGATGTAGGATTTGTGTCGCTAGCATGGGCGGATTGTGGATAGACCTGCGCAGCGGGAACGCCTGCATCCAAAGCAGAGCGAACGTCACTTAAATGGGTACTCAAAAATAGATTGGCGTGCAAAGGCTTCAAATAGCGCCAAGGCGCTGCGCCACGGGTGAACACACCGCGTTCGATACCCAAACCGTAATGCCGTGCCGAGCGGAAAACGCGCATTCCTGAAACAGGGTCGTTGCGTGAAAGTATCGCAACTTCCACTTGCTGCGCCTCAGGGGTATTGAAGGCGAGTAGCTTTTTCACCATCGAAAAAGCCACTCCGGGTTTGGCAGGGATGTCGATTCGCTCTAATTGCAAACGCATATAGGCATCGTCATTGGCTTCTTCAAAAACCTGATTTTCTTCTTCAAAATCAAATAAAGCGCGGCTGGAGAGCGCGACAACGAGCTTGCCATCGAGCGAAACGGACATAAAAACTCCTTGCGTTCTTGGGATTCTTCGGATTTAACGGCTACTGGGACTGCAAAAACAGTCGGTACACTGGATTGTGCGTCTCCTCGGCATACGGGTAGCCTAGGGTTTGTAAAAAATCGGCAAAATCGGCATCATCGCTGGTAGGGACTTGGATACCCACCAAAATCCGCCCATAATCCGCGCCTTGGTTGCGGTAGTGGAAGAGACTGATGTTCCATCCGGGACGCATTAGGCTCAAAAATTTCATCAACGCACCCGGACGTTCGGGGAAGGTGAAACGCAGCAAACGCTCTTCTTTTGATAGCACTGAATGCCCGCCCACCATGTGCCGGATGTGTTCTGTGGCTAATTCATCGTGGCTTAAATCCAAGGTTTGAAAACCGTGTTTTTCAAAATTGGCAGCAATTTTTTGCGATTCTCCCCGCCCTTGGGTGCTTAATCCTACAAATACATGGGCGCGTAAGGCATTGCTCATGCGATAGTTGAATTCGGTGACGTTGCGTGATCCACCGGGTAAATTGCCAATCAATTCGCAAAAACGCCGAAAACTCCCACGCTCTTCGGGGATGCTGACGGCAAATAATGCTTCACGCGCTTCCCCCAATTCCGACCGTTCCGCCACAAAGCGCAGACGATCAAAGTTCATATTAGCGCCACTCAACACGGCGGCATAAGTTTCGCCCTTGGTTTTGCGGGTGGCAACGTATTGCTTGATTGCTGCCACAGCCAGCGCTCCGGCGGGTTCTACGATGCTGCGGGTATCGACAAAAATATCTTTGATGGCGGCACATACGGCATCGGTATCCACACTGATGTATTCGTCCACCAAGCTGCGGGTGAGGCGAAATGTTTCCTCCCCCACCTGTTTTACCGCCGTGCCATCCGAGAACAAGCCCACGTCTTGCAATACGACGCGCTCCCCAGCGGCGACGGAATCAATCATCGCCTTGGAATCGTTCATTTGCACCCCGATGATTCTGACGTTGGGCTCGACCGCTTTGATGTAGCTTGCCATGCCAGCAATCAATCCACCGCCGCCGATGGTGATGAAGACTGCATCCAAACTACCGCGCACGCCCACGCCTTTGCGTCCTGATTTGGCGGCTTTATCGGCTTGCAGGGATTGCACTTGGCGCAGCATTTCCATCGCTACCGTGCCTTGTCCAGCAATAACGTCTGGATCATCAAAGGGATGGACGAACGTCAAACCCTGTACCGCCTGCACTTCGAGTGCATGGGCATACGCATCCGAATAGCTCTCGCCCTGTAAAACCACTTCGACATCCGCACCACCGAATCCGCGTACCGCATCCACTTTGACTTGCGGCGTGGTGGTCGGCATCACAATCACTGCGCGAACCCCCATGCGGTGCGCCGATAGCGCAACTCCTTGCGCATGGTTGCCGGCGGAGGCGCAGATAACGCCTTTTTCCAATTGTTCGACGCTCAAATTCGCCATTTTGTTGTACGCGCCCCGCAGTTTGAAACTGCGCACGGGTTGCTGATCTTCGCGCTTGAGTAGCACGGTGTTGTGCAAACGTCGGCTTAAGGTGCGGGCGGGTTCTAATGGGGTTTCGTGTGCCACGTCGTACACACGGGCTGTGAGGATTTTTTGCAGGTATTCGGCGTTGGAAAGCATAAAAGTTAAACTCCTTTCCTTCATTATAGAATCATTAAAATGCCCCGCGCGGGGAAAAATATAAAGGGAAGATCATGGAATGTACGGTAAGTTGGACGGGTGCTTTGAATACGCGCTCTGGTATGGGCTTTATGGCAGAAACGGGAAGCGGTCACATCGTGATGATGGACGGCGCTCCCGATGTCAATAAACCCGAAATGGGAGGGCAAAATATGGCTCCTCGCCCGTTGGAATTGTTGCTCGCCGGAACAGGGGGATGCACGGCTTACGATGTGGTGCTGATTTTGCGGCGCGGTCGCCACAAGGTGAAAGGTTGCTCGGTCAAAATCGGTGCAGAGCGTGCGGATACTGATCCTAAAGTATTCACCCGCATCAATATGCACTTCACGGTGACGGGCGATAACGTACCAGCCGCTGCGGTAGAGCGTGCCATCGCCATGAGCCACGATAAATACTGCTCTGCCAGCGTGATGCTAGGCAAAACTGCGGAAATCACAACCAGTTTTGAGGTGGTGGCAGAATCGCCCCATGCCCAATAATCCGCCCAAGCCTGCAAAAAAAACAGCCTCCAGTGAGTTGAGTGCAACGCAAAAAGCCCTCATCAAATTGGGCTTGGTGCGGGACATTGATTTGGCGTTGCACCTTCCGTTGCGTTATGAAGATGAAACCCGCATTACCAAGCTGCGCGATGCCCGTGAGGGCGACGTGGTGCAAATTGAAGCGCGGGTCACACATACCGAAGTGAGCTTTCAGCCCCGCCGACAATGGATTGTGACGGTAGATGATGGCTCTGGTACCTGCGTATTGCGGTTTTTCAGTTTTTATCCTTCGCAACAGCAAGCATTGACGGTGGGTAATAAAGTGCGAATTCGCGGCGAAGTCAAAGGCGGATACTACGGTTTTACCATGCTGCACCCCGCTTTTCGTGCCGCAGTGGGGGATTTGCCGACCGCTCTTACGCCCATTTATCCCACGGTTGCCGGTTTGTCGCAGACCGTGTTGCGTAAAGCGGTGCTGGCAGGATTGGCGCGGGCGGATTTAGCGGATACGTTCGCCCCCGGAGATTTAAGCGAATTTAATGCCTATAACCACCCGCAACCCTTATGGACATTGCGTGAGGCGCTATCATTTTTGCACCATCCCACGCCGGAGGTATCTCTTTCTACGCTGGAAGATCACAGCCATCCGGCGTGGCAGCGTTTGAAGGCAGAGGAATTGTTGGCACAGCAGCTTTCTCAATTGCAATCTCGTCGGGAACGCTCACGCTTATTGGCTCCGGTGCTACAAAAATCATTGCAAAAGTCATCTTCATCATCTTTATCGGCGAAGCTGGAAAAAAGTTTACCGTTTTCTTTAACGAAAGCCCAAAAGCGGGTGAGTGCTGAAATTGCCAACGATTTAGCGTGCGCCGTTCCCATGCACCGCTTGCTGCAAGGCGATGTCGGTTCGGGGAAAACGGTGGTTGCGGCACTGGCAGCGGCAATTTGTATCGAGGCGGGTTGGCAATGCGCACTCATGGCTCCGACCGAGATTTTGGCAGAGCAGCATTTTGGTAAATTATTGGGATGGTTAGAACCGCTGGGCATTACCACCGCGTGGCTGGCAGGGCAGCAAAAAGCCAAGGATCGCCGCGCGATGCTTGCTTTGGTGGAAAGCGGAGAAGCCGCACTGGTGGTGGGGACGCACGCCATTATTCAAGAAAAAGTGAAGTTCAAAAATTTGGCGTTGGCGGTGATTGACGAGCAACATCGCTTTGGTGTCGCGCAGCGCTTGGCTTTACGCAACAAACTCACGCACGATGGGTTAGAACCCCACATGCTGATGATGTCCGCCACCCCCATTCCGCGCACGTTGGCGATGAGTTATTACGCCGATTTGGATGTTTCTACCATCGACGAACTTCCGCCCGGACGCACGCCCATTGTCACCAAAGTGATTCATGAAGCGCGGCGCGGCGAGGTGATTGAACGCATGGGTTTTCAAATTAGCCAAGGGCGGCAGGTGTATTGGGTGTGTCCGTTGATTGAAGAAAGCGAAGCGCTGGATTTAAGCAACGCCACCGAAACGCACGCCGAATTAAGCGCCGCATTACCCGATGCGATGGTGGGATTACTCCATTCCAAAATGCCGACGGAGGAAAAGAAAGCCGTCATGCAAGCCTTCAAAGACGGAAAAATCGGCGTACTGGTCAGCACCACGGTCATTGAAGTGGGGGTGGATGTTCCCAATGCCTCGCTCATGATTGTCGATCACGCCGAGCGCTTTGGCTTGAGCCAGTTGCATCAACTGCGCGGACGGGTCGGGCGCGGCGCGGCGGCATCGGCATGTGTATTGCTTTATTCCACAGGCGATGCACCGCGTTTGAGCGAAGCAGCTCGTTCTCGCCTTCAAGCGATGGCAGAAACGAATGATGGTTTTGAAATTGCCCGCCGCGATTTGGAGATTCGTGGCCCGGGCGAATTTCTGGGTGCGCGGCAGTCGGGCGAGGCACTTTTGCGTTTCGCCAATTTGGAGCAGGACGGTGTTTTGCTCGATTGGGCGCGGCGTGAAGCAGTTATGTTGCTGAATCGCTATCCACATTTGGCAGAACGCCATATTGCACGCTGGTTGGGGGGAAAATCGGAGTTCTTAAAAGCCTAAATTTAAAGCAAAGTAACACCAAAGTAGTACAAAAACAATGACCCTGACCGAACTCAAATACATCGTCGCCGTCGCCCGTGAACGGCATTTTGGCAAAGCCGCTGAAGCGTGCCACGTTTCACAGCCGACCTTATCGGTTGCCATCAAAAAATTGGAAGAGGAGTTAGATGTCAAACTCTTTGAACGCAGCGCCAGTGAGGTGAGCGTCACGCTTTTGGGGGATGAAATCATCCACCAAGCGCAAACGGTATTAGAACAAGCGGCTGCTATCAAAGATATTGCCAAACGCGGTAAAGACCCGCTGATGGGCGCATTGAAATTGGGCGTGATTTACACCATCGCTCCGTATTTATTACCGGATTTGGTGCGCCAAATTATGCACAAAACGCCGCAAATGCCCTTGGTGTTGCAGGAAAACTTCACGGTGAAGCTACTGGAAATGCTGCGCACGGGCGAAATCGATTGCGCCATCCTTGCCGAACCGTTTCCCGATACCGGTTTGGCGATTGCGCCGCTCTACGATGAGCCGTTTTTGGCAGTCGTTCCCGTGGCGCATCCCTTGGCAAACCAAGGCAGCGTATCCACCCAAGAGTTAAAAAATGAAACCTTGTTACTCTTGGGCAATGGGCATTGTTTTCGGGATCATGTGCTTGCCGTGTGTCCTGAATTCGCCCGTTTTTCGAGTGAAACCGAGGGGATTCAAAAAAGTTTTGAAGGATCATCGCTTGAAACTATGAAACACATGGTTGCAGCAGGGATGGGGATTACGCTCGTTCCCCGTTTGGGCGTGCCGGCGGGAGCGTTGATGGATAAAACGCGCCGTATCCAAGATTCGATGGTGAAATACCTAGCGATTAAAGACGATAAAAATGAATCTATCAGCAAACCCCCTTCGCGCCGCGTGGTGTTGGTTTGGCGGCGCAGCTTTACCCGCTACGAAGCGATTGCCGCACTGCGCAACGCGATTTATGCCTGCGAATTACCGGGGGTGGAGCGCTTATCGTGAATCGTTATCTGCATCTGATTCGGTGGAATCGACCCGCCGGCTGGCTTTTGCTGCTGTGGCCCACACTTTCCGCATTGTGGTTGGCGGCGGATGGATTTCCGGGCTGGCATTTGCTCTCGGTTTTCACGCTGGGGACTATCCTCATGCGCAGCGCGGGTTGCTGTGTGAATGATGTGGCGGATCGGGATTTTGATAAACACGTCAAACGCACCGCCAATCGCCCGGTGACCAGCGGCGCGGTATCCCCGCGTGAGGCGCTGGCAGTGGGGGGGATGTTGGCGTTGATCGCGTTCGGTTTGGTGCTGACTACCAACACGATGACGGTGCTGTGGTCTTTTGCAGCGATTGCGGTGACGGTAGCGTATCCCTTTGCCAAACGCTTTGTGTCCATGCCACAGGCGGTGCTGGGTGTGGCGTTTAGTTTGGGGATTCCGATGGCATTTGCGGCGGTGCGGGGCGAAGTGCCTATGATGGCGGGGTGGTTGATATTGGCGAATCTGTGTTGGGTGCTGGCTTACGATACCGAATACGCGATGGTGGATCGTGATGACGATGTGCGCATTGGCATGAAAACCTCAGCGATCACCTTGGGGCGCTGGGATGTGGCGGCGGTGATGGGGTTTTACCTCCTTTCTATCGGGATTTATGGTGAGATACTGGGGTGGGGTGTGAGCTCCATGCTCGTGTTGATGCAAGTCATTTGGCACTTTAGTTTGATTCGGAACCGCACGCGCGAGGGGTGTTTTACGGCTTTCCGTGCGAATCATTGGATTGGCTTGACTTGGTTTGTTGGCATTGTTTTGTCGTTGTAATATGCAGTCTTCGGCAGAAAGAATCAGAGGAATCAAAATGAAATTACGTTTTCTACAGTGGCTTACATGGAGTATGTTGGGTGCTAGCCCCTTGTTTCTTATGACCGAAGTTTCTGCGGGACTCTCGGAGGGGATTACTGCTTACGGAAAAAAAGATTACGCCACCACCGTGCGTGAATTGCGTCCTCTTGCTCAGGCGGGTGATGCCCAAGCCCAAACGATATGGGGCTTAATGCACTATTGGGGGCATGGCGTACCGCAAGATTACAAAGAAGCTGCCAAATGGCTGCGCCTAGCCGCCGATCAAGGCAACGCTACCGCCCAAAATGATTTGGGTGTGATGTTTACCAAAGGTCGTGGTGTACCACAAGATCACAAGCAAGCGGTGAAATGGTATCAACTCGCAGCCAAGCGTGGGTCGGTAGATGCCCAAGCCAATTTAGGTCTGGCGTATAGCAATGGCAATGGAGTTCCACAAGATTACCGAGAAGCGCTCAAGTGGTATCGCATGGCAGCCGACAAAGGTCATGCCAGTGCGCAAAATAATTTGGCGATGCTCTACGCGAAGGGTCTGGGCGTGGCACAGGATTATCAACAAGCGGTGCGTTGGTATTTGCTAGCCGCCAAAAAAGGCTTGGTCGAGGCTCAATATACGTTGGGTTATATGTACACCCGAGGTCAAGGGGTGGAAGAAGATCATCGAGAAGCGGTTAAGTGGTATCAAGCAGCTGCCAAACAAGGACACGCAGGTGCGCAGCATAGCCTTGGAATGCTCTATGCTCGTGGTCAAGGGATTCCCCAAGATTATCAACAAGCATTGAAGTTTCATCGCCTTGCAGTCGAACAAGGTTATGCGGGTGCGTTGAATGATTTGGGCGTGATGTATGCCGAAGGTCAAGGCGTACCTGAACTGCACATTGTGGCTTATGCTTTATTCAATTTAGCCGGAATTGGGGAAACCACGGATAACGAACAGGTGCTGAAAAATCGCACATCCTTAGCACAATCCATGTCCAATAAAGAGATTGAGGCAGCACAGGCACTTTCGCGTGAAATGAATCGGTCGGGTAATATCCTGCGTACCTTGGATGCTTACGTGAGAAAGCAGCAATAAAACCATCACCCAAGAATTCGCCAGTTATTGCAGCTATTTCAGTTGTTGCAGTGATTGGCGATTTTTCTTTGGTTATGTTGGTTATGTTGGTTGAGTTGATTGTTTTTTACGGGACACAACGTACCATTGTGCAAAGAGCCACAGCAAGGGGTCTAATACCGCATCCCATACATTGCCAGTAGGGATTCGGAAAAATACGAAAATCAACAAGGCAGAGGCTACAACGATGGCGGTGACGAGTTCAAACGATAGCAGCAGCACGATGAGGAAAATCGTGCCCGCCATGCCCGTCTCAAACCCTAAAGCGTAGAGCTGGACGGGAAACACAGCGAAACTATCCAACAACAAAGCCCACCCCATGATGGTGGTGAGCACTGCCAATGCCATTGGGCAGCACAACGGTACACGGTAACGGGAGGCGAAATAGGCGCACCATCCGACGCTCACAAGGCTGGGGGCTTGAAATGCCAAGCCCAACCAATAAGCTGGTGAATAATGCGGTATTCCCAAAACAAGGGGAGCCATGACCCATGCCAGCATTGCACAGGCAACATACCATCGGCGTGTGCCCATCTGTGCGATGGATGCCAACACAATGCCCCAACTCAGGTAAAGATAAATCATGATTGCATCACCGTGGAGTAAAGCGTTGCCATGCAATGTGTTGGCGATTCATGGTGAAACTGACCCATAATTGCTGGTCGGAATCGTTCCAAACTACCGAAGGATAGGAAAATTCATTGCCTTTTACGCCCCGCGCGAGGTTGTGGACTAATTGCCAGTCTTGTCCATTGTGCGATGCGCTCCAGTCCAGAATGGTGCGCGAACCAATCGAAGAATTGTGCAAGAGCACCATGTAATCGGGCGTGAGGCTTAAGCCAGCGACGGCTGCATCGGGATTATCCAATACCAGAGGGGGCTGGTCGTGCCAATGCGCTCCGGCATCGGTTGAACGGGCGACTCCGATTTTCCCGGGTTGGTGGTTATCGCGCATCAAGGCGATCCATTCGGTATCGGATCGCATCACCAAGCTGGGTTGTAGCAGGTATTTGCGCTGTGAAATGCGTACCATACCGATGAAATTGCCGTCCGCATCAAAACGTACCGCAGCGGGGTATTTGAACCCTAATTCAAAATGTACAGGTAGCATCATGCCGCCATCTTCGAGCGGGAGTGGAGCGTTGCGCACCAAAAAGCTGGTATTCCAAAGCCATGATAAAGGAAGTACCCGTACCGGTTCAAAATGCAGTGTGCCTAATGTATTGCTTGTGCTGTTTATATTGCTTACGCTGCTTTGTCGAAGATGCAAAATGCGCGATGCTGCCCAACCTCCCAATCCGGTAGCGACGACAAACAAGTGCATACGTCCTTGCTTATCGAGCCATGCCACAGGATTGCCCAAGCGCCGAATCCCCCACCCTAACTGTTCACCAAGGGTCAAGCGATTCAGCACCAAGTGGGCGGGACTCCATGTTTGGGTACTACGTTGGTATTGAGATGCGGCAATCTCGACATTGGGAGCGCTTTCCCTTTCACCAGCAAACCAAAAAACCGTGACAGCCGCCGGATGGTTCGCAGGCATTGCCAATAAATGACTTGCGTGGGAGATCGGCATTCCGTTGGGTGTGGGAATTGATCCTTGGCTTTCCAGCTTCCAGTGGATTTTTTCAGGGTGAAAAGAGGATTGAAAGGAAGA
Organism: Pseudomonadota bacterium; assembly: GCA_039798085.1. GTDB lineage: Bacteria > Pseudomonadota > Gammaproteobacteria > Burkholderiales > Burkholderiaceae_C > Allorhodoferax. The sequence continues at coordinate 2,583 of JBDKGR010000077.1, read as the reverse complement.
GGCTAACCACTTTCCCCTTGCAGGAGAAAAAGCCGATGGTGCATTCCAATAGTCAATGAAAGAAATAAGGATTGTGGCGAATAACAACCCCGTTAATTTCCAGAATCTAGCGTGTGAACGTGATGGAAATTGCAAGATGATTGGCTCCTCAACCTGGGCTCGAACCAGGGACCTACGGATTAACAGTCCGGCGCTCTACCGACTGAGCTATTGAGGAACGGTATAAACGTATTATAGTACGCAAATCTACCATTTTGGCGGGTTGGGTATTTTTTTACTCAAAAATGGGGGATTGCACGCCCAGTACCTTGTGCAACTTGGGGCTGCTGGTCGTGTATTGGAGAAAAACCTTTTTTTCAGGAAAGATGAATGGCATTGCACCAAAGGCCGCTAAAGTGCATTCGTGAAAGCCGCTCAAAATAAGTTTCTTTTTGCCGGGGTAGGTGTTGATGTCGCCTACGGCAAAAATACCCGGTTCGCTGGTTGCAAATTTTTCGGTATCCACAACCAGTTGTTTGCGCTCAATATCCAATCCCCAATCGGCAATCGGGCCTAATCGAGGGGAGAGTCCTAAAAATACCAAGAGTTTATCCAACGGCAAGATGCGCGTAATACCATCGTTACCCATTACTTTCAGTTCGGTGAGTTGGTCATTGATTTGGCTAAAACCGGCTACTTGTCCACCAATAAACTGCATTTTTAAGTCATCGCACAGTACCCGTAAGTGGGATATTTGAACAGGGTCTGCCGTAAAGCTGTCTCGGCGATGGAGCAGGATAACGCTCTTTGCTTTGTGCGGATGACCGTTGTGGTGTCCTGCACAAAAATTCAACGCCCATTCAATCGCCGCATCGCCACCCCCTACGATAACCAGATTTTGATTGGCAAAATTGGCTGGATGGTTTACGTGGTAAAAAAGTTGTGTTCCTTCAAATTTTTCCAAACCCTGTACCCGAAGTGTGCGCGGTTGAAATGCGCCCACACCAGCGGCAATAAAAATAGTTTTGGTGAGAAAGCGCGTGCCTTGGTTGGTTTCTATGAAGAAGCGATTATCGGTTTGTTTTTTTACGATGCTCACTTCTTGTTGATAATGAAACGTTGCTCCGAAGGGTGCGATTTGGCGCAGTAAATTGTCTGTTAATTCCCGCCCGGTACATACGGGTATGGCAGGGATGTCGTAAATGGGTTTATCCGGGTACAACTCCACGCACTGCCCCCCCGGGTACGGAAGGGCATCAATGACATGGGCACTGACTTCCAATAGCCCCAGTTCAAATACTTGAAATAGACCCACCGGACCTGCGCCAATGATGACGGCATTGGTTTCAATCATTGCGCAACGATGATCGCGTGACCGAATCAGCGAACCAAGTATGGCAGTTTGTCGGTACGATCTTTCCAAGTATCGGCATCCGGCAATGCGGCTTTGCGCTTGGTGATACTCTTCCATGTCGGAAGTTTGGCGAGTTCTGCATTCAGTGGGGTCATGTGGCGTTGATTGGATGGTACATCTTCTTCTGCGTAGATGGCATTCACAGGGCATTCGGGAATGCACACAGCACAATCAATGCATTCATCGGGATCAATGGTCAAGAAGTTAGGTCCTTCTCGGAAACAATCGACAGGGCAAACATCGACACAATCGGTATATTTGCATTTAATGCAGGCTTCGGTGACGGTATGGGTCATTTTGGAATTTATATCCTATATCGTTTGATGGTTTAACGGTTTAACAATACGGGGATTTTATGGGAAGAAAAATAGGAAGGATTGGGATAAATCATGGAACTGGTTAGCTTTGTTATCGACTTCATTTTGCATGTGGACAAATACTTGGAAAGTTTCGTCCAATCTTACGGATTGTGGGTGTATGCACTGTTGTTTTTGGTGATTTTTGTCGAAACGGGTGTGGTGGTGATGCCATTTTTGCCCGGGGATTCACTCCTTTTTGTGGTGGGGGCGATGTGTGGTGTGGGTTTGATGAGTTATCCCTTAGCGGTTGGGTTACTGTTAGCCGCAGCGATATTGGGCAATCAATCCAATTACACCATTGGGCGTTGGGTGGGACCGCGCGTGTTTCAGTGGGAAGATTCGCGTTGGTTCAACCGCAAGGCGTTTGATTCTGCTCACAATTTTTATGAAAAATACGGTGGTATCACCATCGTAGCGGCACGGTTTATGCCATTTTTGAGAACCTTTGCGCCTTTTGTGGCGGGTGTGGCGAAAATGAACCGCGCCCGTTTTACGTTTTACGATGTGACGGGAGGATTATTGTGGGTTGGCGGCATCATCACCGTAGGGTATTTTTTTGGCAACATTCCGTGGGTAAAACTGCATCTGGACAAAATTATCTGGGCAATGATTGTCATCCCCGGTTTGTTGGTGATGCTGAGTGCATGGCGCTCATCACGCCGTGCTAACCCTGCACCGTAGTGCGGGCAATAGGGGGATTTTTAGCAAAATAATTGCCGATGCCCCGCAACAAGGCATCTGCCATGCGATTCAAAAACGCATCATCTCCCAACTTGGCTTCTTCTTGGGGGTTGCTGATAAACGCGGTTTCTACCAATACACTGGGAATGT
>JBDKGR010000076.1:0-12571 GCA_039798085.1 Pseudomonadota bacterium | reverse complement strand
GATGTTGGGGCGTATTTTTCAATACGGCTTGATCAAAATCCGCACCCACCAACGCCGTATCGTGGGCGGTAAGCGTGAGCATTCCCAACGGAGTGGCGCACTGCAATGATGTGTAGATGTAGAGCGATTTATTGTGCAAAAGGTTTCCCCACAATTTTGAAGCCGGGTTGAATGCCGCGCTTGCTAAACCAGCCTTGGTTCATTTCGAGTACGTAACGCACCGGTTTGGCGGAACAATGCGAATCCAGACTGTGGGGTTTCATGTTTTCTAAATTGACAATAGAGCCATCATCGGCAATAAAAGCGGCGGTCAGAGGGAGGGGGGTGTTTTTCATCCAAAAACAAAACCGATTGGTTTGGGGGAATACGAACAACATTCCTTCCGATGTCGGCATTGCTTGGCGGTACATCAATCCAGTGGAGGTTTCTTCACTGGTGCTGGCGATTTGCACCTCTATTTGATGAACACCAATCGATAACGTCGTGCGGGGGAGCTGGGTTTGTGCCTCCTGCGCGAAAGGAGCCGCACTGGCTGAAAGAAGCATGAATCCTAAACATAGGGGCAAAAATTTGATCATGGTGATGGTGATGGTGATGATGATGGTGATGGTGATGCCATAAAAAAGCCCGCAAATGCGGGCTTAGGATAGAGAGAAGAGAAAGAGACGCAGGGAAGATAATTATTTCTTCGCAGCGCGTGCTTTAGATTTAGCCGATGCGTGCTTGGCTTTGCGTTCAGCGCGTTTCTTTTTCACTGCGGCTTTTCTAGCGGCTTTCTTTTCAACCGTTTTCTTCTCAGCCGCCATAGGAGGAAGTGTAGAAGGCGCAAATTTAGTATTCGCAGCGGGGGCTGCTGGAGACATGACAGGAGCCATAGAAGGCGCTACTTGCACAGCAGGGGCGGTAGGCAAGGGTGGCAGGGGGGCTGGAGGTGCAATCGGTGCAGGAGAAATCGCGGGTGCAGGAGACTGTTGTGCCAAAACACCAAACGACAATAAGCCAGCAACGAGGGAGAGGAGCAATTTATTCATAGGTACATTTCCTGTAAAAGTTGAAGTTCACAACATTATCCAATAACGCTATCTCATTTTTTATGCGGCTGTGGTAATTTTTTTGGGATTCTTTTGGATTTTTTTGGGAATAGAATTTGCAGCTAATACACAAACCCAACCATCCAACTGGAGACGCTAACCCATGACAAGCTACCAACACATCCAAATTCCCTCGGAAGGGCAAAAAATTACCGTGAATGCGGATATGTCTTTGAACGTACCCGATCATGCCATCATTCCCTATATTGAAGGGGATGGAACGGGTGGGGATATTACCCCCGTGATGTTGAAAGTGGTCAATGCAGCGGTTGAAAAATCCTACGGGGGGCAGCGCAAAATCCACTGGATGGAAGTGTATGCGGGTGAAAAATCCACCAATATCTACGGCCCAGATGTTTGGCTGCCGGAAGAAACCTTGCACGCTTTGCGCGAATACGTGGTTTCTATCAAAGGCCCGCTGACAACTCCGGTAGGGGGAGGTATTCGCTCATTGAATGTGACTCTGCGCCAAGAATTGGATTTGTACGTCTGTTTGCGTCCGGTGCAGTATTTTGATGGCGTTCCCAGCCCCGTGAAAGAGCCGCATAAAACCAATATGGTGATTTTTCGTGAAAATTCGGAAGATATTTATGCAGGTATTGAATTTGAAGCCGAATCTGCCAAAGCCAAGAAATTCATCGCCTTTTTGCAGCAAGAAATGGGGGTTACGAAAATTCGTTTCCCCGATACCTCCGGCATTGGTGTCAAACCCGTATCGCGCGAAGGTACGGAACGCTTGGTGCGCAAAGCGATTCAATATGCTATCGATAACGACAAGCCAAGTGTGACCATTGTTCACAAAGGCAACATCATGAAGTACACCGAAGGCAGTTTCCGCGATTGGGCTTACGCTTTGGCACAACGCGAATTCGGTGCAGTGTTGGTGGACGGTGGACCTTGGTGCAAATTCAAAAATCCTAAAACGGACAACGAAATCATGATAAAAGACAGCATCACGGATGCTTTCTTGCAACAAATTTTGCTCCGTCCGGTGGAATACAGCGTGATTGCAACCTTGAATCTGAATGGTGATTACATATCCGATGCGCTTGCCGCCCAAGTTGGGGGGATTGGAATCGCCCCGGGCGCGAATATGTCCGATTCGGTTGCCTGCTTTGAAGCAACACACGGAACTGCCCCCCGTTATGCGGGGAAAGATTATGTGAATCCAGGTTCTGAGATTTTGTCGGCGGAAATGATGTTGCGACACATGGGTTGGGTTGAGGCGGCTGACCTCATCATTCTCTCCATGAAAAAAGCGATTCAAAGCAAACACGTTACCTATGATTTTGCCCGTTTGATGGAAGGAGCCGTGCAAGTAAGCTGCTCCGGTTTTGGACAAGTGATGATTGAGTGCATGGAAGAGGATGTGGATTGACATCCCCCCCCGATCTAAACTTACCTAATAAGGGATGAAGGTTCCAGCGTGGCACTAAATGGTGACGTTATTTCGTCATTCCGGTGTACTATGCTCTTCAACCCTTCACCCTTCACCCTTCACCCTTCCCCATTCAAAAAATACAGCGAAAGGAATTACCGTGAGCGCAAATTTGAAAAGTATTGGCATTGCCATCGCATCCTTTGCCCCGACATTGGCGGCGATGTTGGCTGGGCCTATGGCGGGAACTGCCGTACAAGCCATTGAAAAAGCCTTGAATCTGCAACAAGATTCTGGCTGTGATTCGATTGTTAGTTCGATTCAAGATGGCAATTTAACGCCAGAAACTATTGCAATCTTGAAAATAGCCGACCAAAAACACGCCGAAATCATGGGTCAGCAAGGGATTGATATTGCCAAAATCAATACCGATCACGATAAAGCCTTTGCAGCGATTGCTGCCGGCGACCGCGACAGCGCCCGCAAGATGCAAATCGCCCAGCCTTCTTTTATTCCGGCGGTGCTTTCGGTATCGGTGACGCTTTCGGTGTTTGGTGTCATCGTCGCATTCATGTTTGGCGTGGATGTCAGCGACAACCCCGTTGCGATGCAATTATTCGGTTCTTTGACGACAGGATGGGGAACCGTCATGGCGTATTGGTTTGGAACCACCCGCAGCAGCAATGAGAAAAATGCGTTGTTAGCGCAGTCCATACCCGCTCAAATCGACATATCCGCCAATAACAACGGTAATGGTAACGGTAACGGCAGATAAGACAAGGTGTGCATTTGATGTGCATTTGACTTTGACTGCTACGGTAAAGATAGTTACGGTAGATATTGCCCTTTTTACCCTTCACAATCATCAGCTTGCCGTCGGGTTGATGCGCCGCCCCCAAGAGCCGTTTGCCAAAGCATGGGCGCTGCCGGGGGGATACATTCATCCGCTGGAAGATAGTACGGCACACCATGCAGCGGCGCGTATCTTGCAACAAAAAACCGGAGTGATTAGCCCGTATTTGGAAGAATTCGGTACGGTATCGGGTGGAGTACGTGACCCGCGCGGTTGGTCGCTGACCGTGGTGTATTTTGCCCTTATTCCCCCGCAGATGCTGGCAGGTGGTGTGGAGGTTTTTCCTGTTGATGCCTTGCCCTCTTTAGCGTTTGACCATGCAAAAATTATTGCCCAAGTGGTGGCGCGTATCCGTTCCAAAGCCAGCTACTCTTCTCTGCCCATGCACTTGTGTGCCGAAGAATTCACGATTCCCGAATTGCACTCTGTCTATGAATCGATCATGGGTACGCCATTGGCAAGGGCGGGTTTTCGCCGTAAATTGGATGATTTGGATGCCATAGAAGCCATTAGCGGCGCAATTCGTCCCACCGGAAAAAGCCGCCCCGCACAGTTGTACCGGATGAAACCAGCATTCAAAAAAGTGTTGTCGGTACGCGAAAGAGGTTTTTAGCACTCCGCTGATTCCCTTGTTTATCCCCTCGTTAATCACCTCATTAATCACACCATTAGGGTATTTGCTTAAAATTTAAGCAGCCCAATAAAACCCAATAAGGGCGCGGGTTTACGAGGTTTTCTACAGACTTATCCACAGAAAAATCCACAGTTTTTAGGGATAACCCTTGTCCATGAATAAAACCCAAATCGACCGTTTTTTTGCAGTTTTGCAAGCCGCCAACCCGCATCCCGTGACGGAATTAGAGTACCGCAGCGTTTTTGAATTATTGTGTGCCGTGGTGCTGAGTGCGCAGGCAACCGATGTCAGTGTGAATAAAGCCACCAAAAAGCTGTTTGCCGTTGCCAATACGCCCGCCACTCTGCTGGCATTGGGGCAAGAAAATTTGGAGCAGCATATCAAAACGATTGGCTTGTACCGCAGCAAAGCCAAGTACCTGCTAGAAACCAGCCATTTGCTGATGACCCAGTATGGCGGCGAAGTTCCCCGCACGCGTGAAGCCTTGCAAACCCTATCGGGTGTTGGGCGCAAAACCGCCAATGTGGTGCTGAATGTCGCGTTTGGAGCACCCACAATGGCGGTGGATACCCATATCTTTCGGGTTGCAAATCGCACCGGATTGGCGACAGGAAAAACGCCACTGGCGGTAGAACAGCAGCTGCTGAAGCGCATCCCTGAGCATTATTTAGTCGGGGCACACCATTGGCTGATTTTGCACGGGCGCTATATCTGCAAAGCCCGCAAGCCCCTTTGCGAGGCTTGCCCTGTGGCAGATTGTTGTGATTCTTCACCGTAACGCAGCTTCTTTAAGCAAAGCGCACGATTTTCCCATCATGCTGCACCGCTAAAAAACGCACGCCTTGGGCTTGTAGCCATGCGGGGGCTTTTTCTTCTTTTAGCATGGCGATGGTGGTCAATGCCCCCGCCGTGGTGGTGTTGCTCGCTAGCACGGTGACCGATTGCCAATGCGTCACGGGGTAGCCCGTCGTCGGATTCAACACATGGCAATAGCGCTTTCCTTCGTGAAGGAAAAACCGTTCGTAATCGCCACTCGTCGCTAAACCGCCTTGGCGCAGCGATAGTACGGCAAGCGGTTGGATGTCGTCGCGTGGGTGCTGAATATCAATCATCCAATCGTGTTCGCCTAGTGCGTGCAAATCACCGCCCAAATTGACCAACACTTGCCGAAAACCCAAGCCATGCAGCACGGCGGTGGCACGGTCGGCGGCGTATTCTTTGCCGAATCCACCAAAATCCAATTCCATACCTTCTTGAGGCAAAGAGACGGAAGTAGCGTCCCATTGAACTTTATCGAATCCCACGCAGGGCAATAACGATTCCAGCACGCGCTGCTCTGGCAGACGCTGGGCACGAAAATCCCACGCTTTGCGCAGTACACCGGAAGTGATGTCAAACAAACCATCGCTCATCGTCCACAGGTTATGGGCGAAGGCGATTAGTCCGGCGGTTTCTGCATCGATTTTTACCGAATTATGCCCAGCAGCCTTGTTAATCGTGCTAATGATGCTATCGCAACGATAGCGAGAATACTTGAATTCAATGCGCTGCACCTCGGCAATCGCTTGCGTGGCAGCGCGGCGCACAGCGGCTTCGTCCTGCCCGTTGATCGGGTCAATTTGGATGGAACAGGGCGAAGCCATCGCCCTGAAATCAAAGCGGTACATTAAAAACGCAATTAAAAACGGTGCGTAATTCCAATTTGGTAGAACTGGGCATTGAACGTATCCAAATTGTTTCCCGATTGGCGATAGGTTTCGATTTTGAAATCCACACTCGTATCCGAATTGATCGCGTAAGCGGTTTTCAACGACCATGTGAGCGCACCAAAACCCGATAAACGCTGATCCGCCGATTTGAAACCACTGGTTTGCATGGTTGCTGTCATGGTGGCTGCCATATCGTATTGTCCTTGGGCATCCAACACGGGGGCGATAAAGAAATCCGCTGCTTTTTGATGGTAGTAACGCACTCCGGGCGTGAACGTCCATTTTCCATACGGTTGCACCCAATCGACACCCAAGGTATGCGATTGCACACCAAACGTATCGCTGTAGTAACGGTAACTGGTGCGCAGAGCGGCATCAAAACCTTCTACATAATGATTCCAACGCGCCAGAGCAATCCACGTATTGCGCGTATCGGGGCGGTTTTCAAACATTTTGTACGGATCGTTGAAATAGCCGCTCCCTACGCCGCGCGTCAGGTTGAACTGGACAATATCCGTCGAGGTTAGCACTTGCGTTACGCCCACCATGATTTCACGGGTGGTTTTTTTCTGGTCGATTGCCGTATTGATACCGCTATGGGTGTTGTCAATCGTGTCGTTCGATGCGCCAAAACCCGCCGTCCAAGTGGTGTTGTTATCTTCGCTTGACCAGCGTCCATCCAAGCCGATGGCGGTGGATTTGTAATCATGTTCGCTGGAAACGGCGACGCTTGCCGAATACGCCGAGCGTGCCAAATAATGGGTGATACGCACATCGCCCGCATTGCGCTCATCTTTCATCCCGACTTGTCCACCGCCACTGGCTCCGGTTTTTTGGGTGTGAAAATACGGCGTTGCCCCCGATACGTTATCGCGCACTGCCGAGGCTTCAATCGACCAATCGCTGGCAATCGGTGCTTGAATATAGAGCTGTGGCGCAGTGGCGGTAACGCGATCCCAACCCGCTTGGCTATCTTGGTAGCTCCCGAGCTTGAATGCGACCGTCGTTTTTTCGGGCGCACCTTCGGCTTGGGCTGCGGTCGGCGCAAGCGCTAACGCCGCTAATCCGGGCAGCAACAAGGATGCGAGTAAAACACCAGATTGATTATTCTGATTATTCGTATTCATAGCCATAACCTTTTAATTGCAACCACAACCGCCGCCACCGACACCGTAGCCGCCGCTGGAGCTTTCTTTGCTGCCGTAAACGTGTTGCGTAAAGCGTTGGTCGAGTGGGTCGCCTTCAAAAGTCATTTGGGGTTTTGCCAAATTCCCTTTTTCCCACGGATTGACTTGCACACTGCTGCAACCGCTTAACCATGATAGGGCGGTAATCGCTAGTACAATGGAAATACGTTTTTTCATTGTATTATTCATTTCAGCGCATCCTTAATTTGTTTTTCTAATTCGGTTTTTTGCTCCGATTTGAAACCGGTATGAATACTCATGATTTTCCCATCCGCACCGATTAACATCGAAGTGGGCATTCCTTTAATCGTAAAGGTTTTTGGGATTTTTCCCGTGCTATCAAAAACAATATCGAATGTGGCTTTGTTTTCTTTTAGAAATTCTTTGGCATCATCGGTTTTTTGATCGACATTAACGCCCACAACCTGAAATTTCTTCGCACCGTAGCGGGATTGCATTTCGTTCATCCACGGAAACGATTGTTTGCAAGGCCCGCACCACGAAGCCCAAAAATCCAAATAAACCGTTTTTCCTTTATAGGAACTCAGTTTTACCATTGTGCCATTTTGCCCTTGCAATTCAAAATCAGGAGCTATTTGTCCGACTTCCACTGCAAACACCGAAGCGCACAACATACTTGCCAATAATACCGAAATCTTTTTCATGATAAATACCTTTCAAAATACTTAAAAAAATACCTTTTAACGAATACCCGCTTTAGAAAGAGACACTAAAAAATCTTCCGCCTTTTCATAGCCCACCACCTTATGCGCGACTTTACCCGCATCAAAAAAGATAATTCCGGGGGGGCCAAAGAGATTAAAGCGTTTCATCAATTCTTTATCGGCGGCATTATTCGCTGTGACATCGACTTGCAATAAAACCACTTTATCTCCATTATTCAAACGCTTTTGTACTTCGGCATTGCTAAAGGTAAAGGTTTCAAATTCTTTGCACGCTACGCACCAATCGGCATAAAAATCGAGCATGGCGATTTTTCCGTTTTTCTGCGCATCCGCTACCGCCACATCCAAGGCTTGGGAATTGGCGACACGTTGAAATTTCAATCCATGCACCGCCGCATCGGCATTACCCGCCGCACCGCCCGAACCGCCGCGCAAATGCGCCAATGGCTGCAATAAAGATTGTCCGCCTGAAGCCGCGCCAATCAACAAAACCAAAGCCAAGACCGCCGTACCCGCCCCCGCAGCGCGTGCGCCCACGGGTTTGAGCGCGTGTTGCGGCGTTTGCGCACCAAAAAATCCCAATAATGCCGAGCAAGTTAAAAACCAAATCGCCCAAAATACCATGTGAACTTGTGCCAGCAGTACGGGAGAAACCATCCAAATTGCCACTGCAAAAAGCATCATACCGAATACTTGCTTCACGTATTCCATCCACATTCCGGCACGCGGCAGCAAACTACCCGCCGATAAACCGACCAACAACAACGGCACGCTCATGCCCATTGCCATGGAAAACAATGCTGCTCCGCCCAGCACCACATCTTTGGTTTGGCTGATGTATACCAACGCACCCGCCAAAGGCGCTGCCACGCACGGGCCAACGACCAACGCCGATACGCCCCCCATAATGAACACACCGATGTAAGAGCCGCCTTCAAAACTATTGGAAAACTCGGTTGCGCGGCTTTGAATCGCGCTGGGTAATTGCAATTCGTAAAACCCGAACATGGATAGCGCCATTGCGGAAAGCATGAGCGCAAATCCGCCCAGCACCCACGGATTTTGCAGCGCAGCCGCCAATCCCTCGCCCGCCAAGCCCGCCGCCACGCCAAAACCCGCGTAAACCAACGCCATGCCCAGCGAATACGCCAAGGACAGCATGAAACCTTTGCTACGGCTCACTTCACCCGATTGACCCGCAATCAACGAAGACAAAATCGGCACCATTGGCAGCACGCAAGGCGTAAACGCTAGCAGCAAACCCGCCAGCAAAAATACGCCCATTGTGTTGAGAACGCTCCCCGAAGCCAAGGTGGATGCTATTGAATCCATAGCTGCTGGTGCAGTATTGGCGGGCGTTACAGCCGGATTTGGTTTAGAAGCAGAGGCGGGTGCTTCATTGAGCGTAATGGAATCGGGTGGATAACACAAACCCGCATCGGCACAGCCTTGCCAATGTACCGTGATCGGGCTTTTGGTATCGGTATCGCCTTGGGTGAGTTGTACTTCAAGGGTTACATCCCCCTCGTACATGAACATGGTTTTCTTGAAATTGGTATCGAACTTCTCAATGGCTTTTGGAAAATTCAACGGGGCAATTTGCACGCCCGCCACATCCGATTCGACGCGAATTCGGTCGCGGTAAAGGTGGTATGTGGGGGCGATTTTCCAATGCAGTTGAATCGTTTTGCTATTGATGACTTTGGAACTGAAGACGAATGCTTGTTCGGGAGGCAAAAATTCCTCAGCAGCCCCTGCAAGCCCCCATCCGTTGAGCATCACCATGAACCATAAAACGAACCCACTGCGCCGAAGCCATAGAAGCCACATAAACATTCCTCCAATTAAAGACTGAAGGAACTATAGCAGCTTTCTTATTTTTTGGGAAAAATTCCCTTAAATCAAACTTAAATTAGACTTAACACCAAGGCGATGGCGAATCCGACACTGGCTTCACGGATAGCGGCACGGTCACCCGGAAATTGGCGCTGAGTCGTCTCCACCCGTATCATTCCCTTATCGTTCACGGCAAGCCCGAACCAGACAGTACCTACGGGTTTATGATCTTTGCCCCCGCTAGGGCCGGCGATGCCCGTTACGGCAATCGCTACTTGGGCTTGGGAGCGGGACAATGCGCCCTGTGCCATCGCGTGCGCTACGGCTTGGCTGACTGCTCCCTGTTCTTCTAATGTTTTTGCAGAAACACCGAGCATTTCCATTTTGGATTCGTTGGAATACGTGACAAATCCCCGTTCAAACCACGCACTAGCACCCGGCATATCGGTACACGCGGCAGCAATCAAACCTCCGGTGCAACTTTCTGCGGTAGCAAGTTTCCAGTGCCGACTCTCCAAAAGCTGGGATAAATGTTTTACATTCCGTACCATTCGTTCCATTGCACAATCCTTTACAAAAAGCGAGACTTTGATGCCCACCAAGACCTTGACACAAAAAGATATTCCCACTTCCTCCCCCGATGTGGTGGATGAAGATGAAGATGAGGGGGAAGAGCAGGAAATAGAAATTGGACACATTTTGCACCGCCATGATGGCTATTACTGGCAAGCCATCGGAAGTAAGCAAGAAATTGGTCCATTTAGCACATTAGAAGAGGCATTTATTGATATGCAGTCTTCGGATGAAGAGGCCTCCGAACCCGGGGAGACGTTGGAGGAAGCCGAAGCCGAGTTGGGATTATCGGACTGGATTGACCCTGATACGGGTGAATTGGCAGAAGGGCTTTCAACCCCGCATTTGCACGATGAATAATGTCCCCTCTGTCAGGATGCAGTAGGGCGTATGCTGAGATACTATGGCTTGGCACATACAAATAGCAAGGTGATCGTGTGACACAAAACCCCTTTGATTTTTTTACCCAAGCTACACAACAGTTTTTGGGCAGCTTCGGTAATCTCACTAATCTCAGTAATCTTGGTAACTTGGGCAACTTAAGCAGCCTTGGTAAATTGGGTGCTTTGGGTAATTTACCCTCCTTGCCTGTTGCATTTACGCAACCCGGCATTCGCTTTGCACCCGATAAATTGCAAGCACTTCAGCAGAAATACCTGCAAGACTGTATGAGCATGGCAACCCAAGGTTTTGCCAATGCGATGGTCACCAAAGATCGGCGTTTTGCTGGCGAGGCATGGACTAGCAACCCATTGGCATCGCAAACGGCGGCGATTTATCTGCTCAACGCTCGCACGTTTATGGAATTGGCGGATGCGGTAGAGGCCGATCCCAAAACCCGTGCCCGTATCCACTTTGCGGTAGAGCAATGGATTGCCGCCGCCGCCCCCAGCAATTTCTTGGCATTCAATGCCGAAGCACAGAAAAAAGCCCTTGAAACCAACGGTGAAAGTATCACCAAAGGGATGCAAAATCTGCTGCACGATTTGCGCCAAGGTCACGTTTCTATGACCGACGAAAGCCTTTTTGAAGTCGGCAAAAATGTGGCAACCACCGAAGGTGCGGTGGTGTTCGAGAACGAATACTTCCAGCTCCTTGAATACAAACCCTTGACAGCCAAGGTGTACGAGAAGCCGTTCTTGTTGGTTCCACCTTGTATCAACAAGTTCTATATTTTGGACTTGCAGCCCGATAACTCGCTCATCCGCTACGCAGTAGATCAGGGTCACCGTACTTTTGTGGTGAGTTGGCGCAACCCCGATGCGTCCTTGGAAAAATCCACTTGGGATGATTACATCGAACAAGCGGTGATCAAAGCGATTACGGTGACGCAGGAAATCACGGGTGCAGAAAGCATCAATACACTGGGCTTTTGCGTAGGCGGAACGATGTTGGTTACGGCATTGGCAGTGTTGGCAGCGCGGGGCGAAAAGTGCGTATCCAGCGCAACCTTCCTCACCACCTTGATGGACTTTACCGATACCGGTATTTTGGATGTGTTCATCGACGAAGCGATGGTGAAATACCGCGAATCCGAAATGGGCAAAGGCGGATTGATGAAAGGGCAGGATTTGGCAAGCACCTTCAGCTTCCTACGCCCTAATGATTTGGTATGGAATTACGTGGTGGGCAATTATCTCAAAGGGGAAACACCTCCCCCCTTTGATTTGCTGTACTGGAATTCCGATAGCACCAACTTGCCCGGTCCTTATTACGCATGGTATTTGCGCAATATGTATCTGGAAAACAACCTCGTTAAATCCGGCAAGCTCACCGTGTGCGGCGAAGCAATCGACCTTAAAAAAGTAGATATGCCCTTGTACCTCTACGCTTCGCGCGAGGATCATATCGTGCCGATTGGTGGTGCGTATGCTTCTACGCAAGTGCTACCGGGGGAAAAACGCTTTGTAATGGGGGCTTCGGGTCACATTGCCGGTGTTATTAACCCACCTGCCAAAAACAAGCGCAGCCATTGGATTCGGGAAGACGGTGCGTTACCCGCCACTTGCGATGAATGGATGGCAGGTTCTACCGAGCACAAAGGTAGCTGGTGGACGGACTGGTCGAACTGGTTGAAAGCACAATCGGGCAAGCAAATCGCCGCACCCAAAACGTATGGCAAAGCCCGCACCGCGTACAAAGCGAAAGAGCCAGCACCCGGAAGTTATGTGAAAGCGAAAGCCAGCGCGTAAATTAATGCAGCAATAAGCAATTTTTATCCAATCAATCGGAGACTAAAAAAATGGAAGACATCGTTATCGTTTCAGCCGCTCGCACGGCAGTGGGCAAATTTGGCGGCTCTTTGGCAAAGGTGGCAGCCCCTGAATTGGGCGCTACCGTCATCAAAAGTTTGTTGGCGCGTACCGGTTTGGGCGCTGACCAAATTGGTGAAGTGATTTTGGGTCAGGTTTTGGCGGCGGGTCAGGGTCAAAATCCTGCGCGTCAATCGTTGCTCAAAAGCGGTATCGCCAAAGAAACCCCTGCGCTCACCATCAATGCCGTGTGCGGTTCCGGCTTGAAAGCGGTTATGTTGGCGGCGCAATCTGTAGCGTTTGGCGATAGCGAAATCGTGATTGCTGGCGGTCAAGAAAATATGAGCGCATCGGCACACGTTTTGCTCGGCA
>JBDKGR010000075.1:0-12865 GCA_039798085.1 Pseudomonadota bacterium | reverse complement strand
TGCATGCAGTCAATTTGGATATGCCCGTCGGCACACCACCCAATACCGCACTGCCGCCAGAATTACAAATTGATATTGATGCCAAAAGCATCGTTTACTGGCAAGGCACGCCGATTTCTGCCGAAGAATTGGAAAGCAAAATGTCCGCCCTTGCCCAGCAGTCCGTGCAACCGGTTCTCAAAATTCGTCCGAATAAAGAAGCGCAATACGCCGTTTTTGCCAATGTTTTATCCAGCACCAAGCGCAAGGGGTTGAGCAAAATTGCGGTGATTGGCAGTGAACAGTTTGTCCCATGATTACCCCCCTTTACCGCCCCAAAGACCCTACTCGTCGCTACAAGGGCATTGCCGTTGTGGTGGTGCTGCACCTGTTAATTGGCTGGGGAATTGTGTCTGGCACGGCACATAATGCCTTGGTTGCCTTGAAAAAACCGCTTGAAGCCATAGTGATTCAGGAGGTAATGATTCCGCCCCCGCCGCCCCCTCCTCCAGCGCCCAAAGTGGTGCAACAAATCGCTGCGCCCAAGGTCGATGCCCCGCCACCCACTTTCGTACCGCTGCCCGATGTGCCACCGACCGTAGCATCTCCAGCGCCAGCAATCATATCTACGCCTACGCCGCCAACCGTAGCGCCCGTAATTGCACCTGCTCCACCAGCACCTCCTGTGGCTGCACCCAAATCCAACGCTTCCAAATCAACCGATTTGCGTATCGCCTGCCCCACGCAAGTGCCGCCCGAAATGCCACGCAAAGCGATTCAAGATGGAACCGAAGGCGTAGTCAAAGCGCAAGCATTGGTACGCAATGGTGCGGTGCAGGAGGTAACAATTTTGTCCGGCCCGCGCGTCTTCCACAATGCCGTAAAAACCGCCATGATGCAATACCGGTGCGTATCGGATGCTACTGAAGTCATAGCAACGCAAGAATTTGTATTTAAGATAGAGTAGGATCATTCGGCATTCAGATACTGAGGTATCTGAGGTATCTGAGGTATCTGAGGTATCTGAGGTAGTGAGATACTGGTTTAGCAAAAAAAGCAACAACCCCTACCCCGTTAAAGCATTTTCCAGATTCTTTTTTTGAACAATGCGGTACAAGCGCCCTTGTTTATCGAGGGGTTGAATCGTACCTTCGCGTACCAATGCGCTGATTTCACGGCTGACGGTTTCCATTTTCAAATCGGTCATTGCGCCCATGTCCTCGCGGGCGAAGAGCGTAACGACTTCGGGGTTGTTTGAGTCACGCATCTTCAAAATCAGGTTGCTCACACGGTTGCGTGCCGTACCAAAATTCAAATCGACCAGCCAATCTTGTGCATCTTTCAAGGCAGTGGACCATTTTTGCATCAGATTTTGATGGAGGCGCGGGGAGGTTTTTTGCAAGGCGTGCAATACCGCCAACGGTAAGCGGCACACCGCGACTTCGGTTAGGGCAACGGCATCGCTATCGTATTTTCCGTGTACCAAGGCTTCCAGCCCCACCACATCGCCCGAGCGCAGTACACGCACAATGCGCTCCCTGCCATCGGCGGTGCTGCGTACCAGTTTCACCATGCCAGAACGCAGAGTGAATGCACCTACTGCGTTACCACCTTCCTGAAACAGGCGGGTTCCAATCGGAAAATCCAGACGATCAACCGGAGCATGGATATGGTCAAAATCTTCTTCGGATAGGCTGGAAAAGAGTACCAAATCGCGGATACCGCAATTTCGGCAATCGGCAGTGCCCTTCCAAGCCGATTCACTTTTGATGGGAATCATGTCTCAATCTTTAATAATTGTGTGAGTCGCACATCATCTAATACTTTGAGGAAAGCCAGTGTCGCCTGCGTGAAAACCCCTTTCAAATGACAAGCATTACCGTATCGACAAAAGCCTTCGGTATTGGGTGCAAAACAACCAACGATATGAAAATCGGTTTCTGTTTCGCGCACGACATGACCTACTACGATTTCATCCGGCTCCTTGCCCAGTTTGATGCCGCCATTGCGCCCGCGTACCGTGGTAATCAGTTCCAACTGCCCCAAATGGTGAACCACTTTGGTGAGGTGATTTTTGGGGATATTATGAAATTGCGCTAAATCTTCAATCGTGGTCAAGCTATCGCGGTGTTCGGCAAGGTAGATGAGGGTACGCAGCGCGTAATCGGTGTAGGAGGTGAGGCGCATGATAATTCCTGTACCAAATGGAGGTAATCGCTAACGGACACTTCTTCCGCGCGGCGATGAACATCGAAATTTCCGTTGTAGGCACGCGCTTCCAACCATTTTCCGAGTGTGTGGCGCAAGAGCTTGCGACGTTGGCTAAAGGCGACTTGCACCAGTTCGGATAAGCATTCCACGTTGATAGAAGGCGGCGCAGCCAACGGAGTCATCCGCACCACCGCACTCATCACACGCGGCGGTGGATCAAAACTTTCTGGTGGTACGAGTAGCACGTTTTCCATCGCATACCGCCATTGCAGCATCACACTCAAACGACTGTAGTCGGATGTGGAGGGGCGGGCAACCATGCGATCAATGACTTCTTTTTGCAGCATGAAATGCTGGTCTTCGATATGCTCCACCGCATTCAATAAGCGAAACAAAATCGGCGTAGAAATGTTATAGGGCAAATTGCCCACCACCCGCAGTTTTTTGGCGGCATTTTGGGCGACTGTGGAAAAATCAACCCGCAATACATCGGATTCAATCACGGTTAATTGCGGGTGGCTGCGCAGACGTTGTGCCAGATCGCGGTCGAGTTCAATCACGGTTAAATGCCCCAAACGCTCAACCAACGGCTGGGTTAAAGCAGCGAGACCGGGGCCGATTTCAACCATTGCATCGCTGGGTTTGGGGGCGATGGCATCCACAATGGCATCAATAATTCCGCCATCGGTCAAAAAATGCTGACCAAATCGCTTGCGTGCTATGTGTTTCATGAATTTATGGGGTTTCGCGGAGTTCTATAAAGGTATTGGCGCGAATTTCCTGCATCCAAGTATTCATAGTGGTTTCAAAACGACTTTCCCGCAACTGGGCGCGGATGATGTCACGCACTTCGCGGTCGGTCATGGGGATACGTTTGCGTTCGAGTAATTGAATCAAATGCACCCCAAAGCGCGAAGGAATCGGAGCACTGATTTCACCCAATGCCAAGCGATTCATGGGTTCTTCAAATTCAGGAACCAACGCGCCCGGGCTGACCCAACCCAAATCGCCACCTGCCTTGGAACTGCCATCAATCGAGTAGTCGCGTGCCAAGGCTTCAAACGTGGCTTTACCCGATTCAATGCGTTGTTTGAATTCACTCAAACGGGCGATGGCGGCTTTTTGATCGGCGGCGGAATCGGCTTTCAACAAAATATGGCGGGAACGGCTTTGCACAACCGTGGGTTGTGGCAGCTCAGGTGCGCGGCGTTCCACGACTTTCAGCAAGTGAAACCCCGCATCCGAGCGCACGATGTCGGATACGCTCCCTGCGGTTAAATTTTGTGTTGCTGCGATAAAGGAAGGTGGATAGCGATCCATCCTTCGCAATCCCATTTGTCCGCCATCGGTGGTATCGGCAGCCGAAAATTCTTGTACCAGAGCGGCAAAATCTTCTCCCGCTCGCAAGCGTGCTAGCACTTTTTGCGCTTGTTGTTGGCGTTGGGCGATTTGTTCTGCGCTGGCGTTTTCCGGTAACGAAATCAGCAGATGTACCAAATTCACTTGCTGCGCCATCGGGTCTTTGATCGTGGCTTTTTTCTCTTCGAGGGCGCGATCAATATCGGCTTCGGTGATGCGCAAACGTGGCTCCACATCCCGCTCTTGCAAGCGATTCAAGATGAGCTGGTCTTTGAGTTGGAGGCGGAATTGGGCACGGCTCAATCCCTCTTTGGCAAGGCGTTGCTGTAACGCGGATAAATCCATTTTGTTTTGCTGGGCAACGGATTGCTCGGCTTGATCGACCATCGCCTCATCGATTTTGATGCCGGTTTCATGCGCAAATTGGAGTTGTGCGCGTTCGTTGATGAGGCGCTCCAACACCTCACGGCGCAAATCCTTTTCCGGCGGAACGGCCATTTGCTGTTGGCGCAATTCGCGGCTGAAGCGCTGTATGGCGGTGCGCAGCTCGCCGTGGGTGATGGGTTCGGAATTCACCACCGCGACGATGTAATCAGCCGCTTGTGACGGCTTGGTTTGGGCTGACGCACCCGACAACACACTGGCGCACAGCAAACCGATAAGGGAAAGGCGGGTTGGTAGGTTCATAGTTAAACGCCCAAGTTAAACGTCGATATTGCCCGCCCGTAAGGCGTTGGTTTCAATGAATTCACGCCGAGGTTCGACTTCATCGCCCATCAGCATGGTGAAGACGCGGTCGGCTTCAATCGCGTCTTCAATTTGCACGCGCAGCAAACGGCGCACGGCAGGGTTCATGGTGGTTTCCCATAACTGAGCGGGATTCATCTCCCCCAAACCTTTGTAGCGTTGGCGGCTGGTGGCATCGCGGGCTTGCTGCATCAACCATTGCATGGCTTGGCGGAAATCGGGGACGTTTTCCGATTTTTGCCGTTCCCCTTCACCGCGCATCACCCGTGCGCCTTCGCTCAATAAACCATTGAATGTATCGGCAGCCCGTGCCAGAGCGGCGTAATCGGCTCCGTGGGTGAAATCTTGTGTGATCACGCTGCTGCGGATGTTGCCGTGGTGACGGCGGCTGATGCGCAAAATGGGTTTATCGGTACGCACATCAAATTCGCCGATCACTTCTGCATCGGGCAGACGGGCTTGCAAGGCGGCAGCGCTGGATTCAGCTTCTGCCAGAGTGTCCATACGAAGTGCAACCCCATCGGCAATAGCACGCAGCGCTTCGGCATCCATGAAGTTTTGCAAACGGGCGATAACGCCTTGTGCGACCAAATGTTTGCGTGCCAAATCGCCCAGCTCATCGCCCGAGATAGTACGCCCAACCACCCCGTCAGGCTCTGCCTGCCACCCCTCCTTTGGAAGGAGGGGAAGGGGGTGGTTACCCGTGAAAACCGAAGCGTTAATCAAGGCAACACGCAGCAAGAAATTATCCAAATCCGCTGCACCTTGCAAATACAGCTCTTCCTTGCCCGCTTTCACTTTGTAAAGCGGCGGTTGGGCGATGTAGATATGCCCGCGTTCGACCAATTCCGGCATTTGGCGGTAGAAGAACGTGAGCAGCAGCGTGCGAATGTGTGCGCCGTCCACGTCCGCGTCGGTCATGATGATGATGCGGTGGTAACGCAGTTTGGCGATGTTGAAATCGTCACTGCCGCCTTTTCCATCTGCGCCGCCACCCGTATTGCCGATACCGGTTCCGAGCGCGGTGATGAGCGTCAAAATCTCGTTGCTGGTCAGGAGTTTTTCGTAACGCGCTTTTTCCACATTCAAAATTTTGCCGCGCAGGGGCAGAATCGCTTGGAATTTCCGGTCACGCCCTTGTTTGGCTGAACCCCCCGCCGAATCGCCCTCCACGATGTAGATTTCGCACAAGGCAGGGTCTTTTTCTTGGCAATCCGCGAGCTTGCCGGGCAAGCCCATGCCATCCAACACCCCTTTGCGGCGTGTCATTTCGCGGGCTTTGCGGGCGGCTTCGCGGGCGCGGGCGGCTTCGATAATTTTGCCGCAGATAATTTTGGCATCGTTGGGGCGCTCTTGCAGGTAATCCGCCAAAAGCTTGCTCACGATGTCTTCTACGGGGCCGCGCACTTCGCTGGAAACCAGTTTGTCTTTGGTTTGGCTGGAAAACTTCGGCTCGGGAACTTTCACCGACAACACGCAGCACAATCCTTCGCGCATATCGTCGCCAGAGACTTCGACTTTGGCTTTTTTCGCCAATTCGCTTTCGTCAATGTATTTGTTGATGACACGCGTCATCGCAGCCCGCAACCCCGTTAAATGCGTACCACCGTCCCGCTGCGGAATGTTGTTGGTGAAGCACAGCACTTGCTCGTTGTAGCCGCTGTTCCACTGCATCGCCACTTCCACGCCGATATTGGTGTTTTGGTCGCTTTGGCGGTCGCCCATCGCGTGGAATACGTTGGGGTGCAAAATGGTTTTGCCCTTGTTAATGAAATCAACAAAGCCTTTCACCCCACCTGCACCGGAGAAATCGTCTTCCTTGCCCGTGCGCTCGTCTTTCAAGCGGATACGCACGCCGTTGTTCAAGAAGCTCAATTCGCGCAGGCGTTTCGACAAAATCTCGTAATGGAAATCGTTATTTTGCGGGAAAATGTCCAAATCGGGCAAGAAATGCACTTCCGTGCCGCGCCGTTCGGTATCGCCCGTAATGCGCATGGGAGAAACTTCCACGCCATTGGTCACCTCAATGATGCGGTTTTGCACGAATCCCTTGGAAAATTCCAATACGTGGACTTTGCCATCGCGCCGCACGGTGAGGTGCAGCATTTTGGAAAGCGCATTCACACAGCTTACGCCCACGCCGTGCAAACCGCCCGACACTTTGTAGCTATTCTGGTTGAATTTACCGCCCGCGTGCAGTTCGGTGAGCGCGATTTCAGCCGCAGAACGCTTGGGTTCGTGCTTATCGTCCATCTTGATGCCCGTCGGAATCCCGCGCCCGTTATCGGTCACGCTGATGGAATTATCGGCATGGATGGTGACCACGATGTCATCGCAATGTCCGGCAAGCGCTTCGTCGATGGAGTTATCGACCACCTCAAACACCAAATGGTGCAAGCCCGTGCCATCGGACGTATCGCCAATGTACATTCCGGGGCGTTTGCGAACCGCCTCTAATCCCTCCAGAATCTGGATCGAACCTTCGCCATAGGCTTCGGTTGCACCCGCCTGATTGGTGTCGATGGTGGGTTGAAAGTTGGAACTGTCCGAACCCCCTTCTCCGGTATGCACAGCGTTTGCATTGGCATTGGCATTCGTATCGTTATTATTTTGCTCGGTCATGGGTCACTTTCAACATCAACATCACTCAACTCAACTCAAATCTCAAATCTCAAATTTCAGGCACTGCTATTATTGTGATAGCACTAGATGCGCATGGGCATTACGACGTACTTGAATGTGGGGTTATCGGGGATGGTGAACAAAGCCGAACTATTGCCATCGGACAATTCCAGTGTCACTATGTCCTGATCCATATTCGCCAGCACATCCAACAGGTACGTTACATTGAAACCGATTTCGATGCTATCGCCGGTGTAATCGATATCGAGTTCATCCACCGCTTCTTCCTGCTCGGCATTGTTGGAGAGAACTTGCAAGACACCGGGGTCAATGTTCAAGCGCACGCCTTTGAATTTGTCGCTGGTCAAAATCGCAGTGCGTTGCAAACTGGCAAGAAATGCGGCGCGTCCCAATGTGATATGGTTTTTGTGGTTACGGGGGATCACACGGTTGTAATCGGGGAATTTACCTTCGACCAACTTGGTGACAAACTCCATCCCGCCAAACAAGAATTTGGCTTGGTTGCTGGCAAACTGCATTTCAATCGCGCCATCGGCATCGGACAATAAACGCTGCAATTCGATCACGGTTTTGCGCGGCAAAATCACTTCTTGTTTGGGAACTTCCATATCCAAAGTTGCGGAAGCGAATGCCAAACGATGCCCATCCGTTGCGACGAGGCTGAGTTGCGAACCTTCGGCGACGAACAAAATACCGTTCAAATAATAGCGAATATCGTGGACAGCCATCGAAAACGCCACTTGCTTGAGCAAATCTTTCAAGGCTTTTTGCGGCACGCTAAACGCAGGGCCAAAGCTGGCAGATTCTTGCACCAGTGGGAAATCTTCTCCTGCCATTGTTTGCAAGGTGAATTTACTTTTTCCACCTTTTAAGATAATTTTGTTTTGGCTCGATTCCAAGGATACCGTTTGATCGGATGGAATGGTGCGCAAAATATCAATCAATTTGCGTGCGCCTACGGTGGTGCTGAAATCTTCAATGTCGCCACCCAATTCGGCAGTGGTGCGGATTTGGATTTCCAAATCACTGGTTGTGAATTGCAACGATGTGCCAGTTTTGCGCAATAACACATTGGCCAA
Source organism: Pseudomonadota bacterium (assembly GCA_039798085.1). Lineage (GTDB taxonomy): Bacteria > Pseudomonadota > Gammaproteobacteria > Burkholderiales > Burkholderiaceae_C > Allorhodoferax. The sequence continues at coordinate 4,847 of JBDKGR010000075.1, read as the reverse complement.
AATTGGCAAAGTGTGGCGACGTTCCACGATACCGGCTACCGACTGTAGTACGGATAAAAACCCATTTTGTGTTGCTTTTAGTACGATCATATTTACTTACCTCTGATGAAAACTCGTGAAAACTCATGAAAAATCGTTAAATTGATAAAAACTCAACCCTTGAGCGTCTGCTCTAGTACGTGGAGTTGTTGGTTTAATTCGGTTAATTGTTGGCGTTCTGCCCCGATTTTGCGTACTGCATGAAGCACCGTGGTGTGGTCACGCCCTCCAAACAATTCCCCAATCTCTGGCAGACTTTTTTGGGTCAGTTCTTTGGCGAGGTACATAGCGATTTGGCGCGGGCGTGCAATGCTAGCAGGGCGCTTCTTGGAATACATATCCGATACCTTGATTTTGTAATAATCGGCAACGGTTTTTTGGATGTTTTCCATCGAAATTTGCCGATTTTGAATCGAGAGCAAATCCCGCAACGCATCCTTTGCCAGTTGAATTGAAACCTCTTTTTGGTTGAAACGGGAATAAGCCAGTATTTTGCGCAACGCACCCTCCAATTCCCGTACATTGGAGCGCACATTTTTTGCCACGAAGAATGCTACCTCTTCCGGCATTTTGCTGCCTTCTGCATGGGCTTTGTTCATCAAAATGGCCACCCGCATTTCTAATTCTGGTGGCTCAATGGTGACGGTTAAGCCCGAATCGAAGCGCGATACCAGCCGTTCGTGAATATCTGCCAACCCTTTGGGGTACGTATCGCTGGTCATCACGATATGGGATTTTTTGGCCAGTAAGGCTTCAAAGGCATTGAAGAATTCTTCTTGCGTCCTATCCTTGTTGGCAAAAAACTGCACATCATCAATGAGCAATAAATCCAGCGAGTGGTAATACTCTTTGAACTCATCGAAGGTCTTGCGCTGGTATGCTTTCACTACATCGGATACAAACTGTTCAGCGTGGATGTACAGCACTTTGGCGGTAGGTTTATTCACCAGCAACTGGTTGCCAACCGCGTGCATTAAATGCGTTTTCCCCAAACCCACGCCGCCATAAATGAACAACGGGTTGTACAAAATTCCGGGCATAGAGGCAATGTGTATCGCCGCTGCCCGTGCCATGCGGTTGGCGGAGCCTTCTACCAAGGTATCAAATGTCAGAATCGAATTGAGCCGATTTTTGGGCAAACTGATTTGAACGGTACTTTCGCGCGGCGTATCGTATGCAATGGTTGGGGGAGTTTCAGCTCTTCGGGTATCCGCAGCAGGTATTTCGACCGTGCGCGGTGCGGCGATGGGACGGGAAACTGCTTCCCGTGGGGCGATAGCCAGTTCTACGGCGAGGGCTTGTCCGTATATTTTTTCCAGTAACGATGCAATACGACCACCGTATTGTGCCCGCACCCAATCGAGCTTAAAACGGTTACCCACAAAGATCGTGATCTTAGAAAAATCACTCGCCACGCGGGTATTGAGCGGTTTTATCCAAGTGTTAAATTGTTGCTCGGGCAATTCTTGGGCAAGTTGGTCGATGCAACTTTGCCACAAGCTTTGTCCCGCATCATTCTCGAGGGAAAAGCCATTATTTGACGTGCGTCCATCTGACATTGTTATTGTGTGTTTCTGTGGATAATTGATGGCTTAACAGGCGACAAATTGTAGTTTATTAAAGGCTTATCCACAGCTTCATTGACTGATTTGTGCAGACCGATTGTCGTTTGTCTCAAATTTGCGGGATAATGCGCGGTTTCCTTGTGTGTACGCAGGGGAATTGGAATTGACTTAGGACTAGGAATTTACAAATGAAACGCACTTACCAACCCTCCAAAACTCGCCGCGCCCGTACCCACGGTTTCTTGGTTCGCATGAAAACACGCGGTGGCCGCGCCGTTATCAATGCACGCCGTGCCAAAGGTCGCAAGCGTCTGGCCGTGTAATTTTTCCCTAGCGTGCAGCGATTAAAAACGCGGTCTCAATTTGAGGCTGCGCTGGTGCAACGCCCGCTGGCGCGAACGGCTCATTTTTCTCTGCACTGCTGTGCCTCAACGGATTCCGCTCTGTGGTTGGGTGCATTGATTCCCAAACGTTGGGCAAAACGTGCAGTGACGCGCAATGCCATTCGCCGCCAAGTGTATGCGGTGGCTGCGGAAAGGGAAAGCAGCTTACCTCAGCGCGTTCATGTGGTTCGTCTGCGTGCCGCTTTTGATAAGACACAATTTGTCAGCGCGATTTCGGATTCGCTTAAAGCGGCGATTCGTGCCGAGCTACAGCAACTTCTTTCATGATGCAATCGTTTCTCATTGCTATCGTCAAAGCCTACCGGCTGATTTTGAGTCCTTGGCTGGGTTCTTCGTGCCGTTTTGAGCCGACTTGTTCCGTTTACGCATTGCACGCTTTGCAGCAGCATGGTGCGGTAGCGGGGGGGTATTTGGCTGCGTGTCGTATTGGACGCTGTCATCCGTGGTGTGCGGGTGGTATTGATCCGGTTCCTGCGGAAGCACCTCGGTTGTTTCGTCGGTTATTTGCTGCTTTACCTCCCTCTTCATCCGAAAAGAATTCAGTATGAACGATATTCGTCGCACCATTTTGTGGATGGTTTTTGGTTTTTCTATGGTGCTGCTATGGGATCAATGGCAAGTACACAATGGTAGAAAAGCCACTTTTTTCCCCGCCCCATCAACCCAATCGACCCAATCAACCCCATCGGCACAATCGGCAGTTCCAAATGCTGTGCCAACGCCAACGCCTATGGCAGGGACATCACCTGCTACGCCCATATCGCCGCCTGTGCCAGTCTCTACCCCAACCGTTCCCAAAGAGCGTTTTGACGTTACAACCGATGTGTTGAAACTGACGTTTGAATCGGAAGGCGGTTCTTTGGTGCGTGCAGAGTTGCTTAAACACGCTGATTTGGAAGATAAAAATCGCAATTTTGTGTTGTTGGATGAAAGCAAAAACCGCGTGTACACCGCACAAACGGGCTTGATTGGCGGCGGTTCCACGGTGGCGTTTCCCACCCACAAAACCCCCATGACCATGACGGGTGCGCGTACCCTCAAGGATGGTCAAAATGAACTAGCGGTTCAATTCACCTCGCTGGAAGTAGGCGGATTGAAGCTGGTGAAAACCTACACCTTGCGCCGTGGTGCTTACGATATGGAGGTTAAGCACGAAGTGGTGAACGTATCGGGTGCGCCTATTTCTGCACAGTTGTATTTACAGTTGGTGCGTGATGGTACGCCACCTGCCGGAACATCTTCGTTCTACCAAACATTTACGGGGCCTGCGATTTACACCTCGGCTAAACACTACCAAAAGATAGAGTTTGAGGACATCAAAAAGAAAAAAGCCGAGTACGAAAAGCAAGCAACCGATGGTTACATCGCTATGGCACAGCATTATTTTGCTAGTGCGTGGATTTTGCCTAACGGTGTACAGCGTACCATTTCATTGGATGGCGTTGATATTGGTTCTTCGGTTCCCGATTGCTGCTACCGTGCAACGGCGATTGTGCCCTTGGAAGGTATTCTTCCCAATTCCAGCCGCGCTTTGACCGCTCAATTATTCGTAGGGCCGCAAGAAGAGAACAAACTGGAAGCACTCACCCCCGGTCTTGAACTGGTGAAAGATTACGGTATGTTCACCGTGATTGCCAAACCCTTGTATTGGTTGCTGGATAAGCTCTATGGCGTAATCCAAAACTGGGGATGGTCAATTGTGGCGTTGGTGGTATTGCTCAAAATTGCGTTCTATTGGTTGAATGCCAAATCAATGGAAAGCATGGCGAAAATGAAGATAGTCAATCCCCGTATCATGGAGATGCGGGAACGCCTGAAAGACAATCCGCAGCAAATGCAGCAGGAAATGATGCGGATGTACCGCGAGGAAAAAGTCAATCCTATGGGGGGATGTTTGCCGATATTTATTCAAATTCCGGTATTTATCGCTTTGTATTGGGTGCTTTTATCCAGTGTTGAAATGCGCAATGCACCTTGGATTTTGTGGATTCATGATCTGTCGAAACCCGATCCCTACTTTATCCTCCCGCTGGTGATGGCGGTGACTACCTTGTTGCAAACGGCATTGAATCCGGCTCCCCCCGACCCGATGCAGGCGAAGATGATGTGGCTCATGCCCTTGGTATTTAGTGTGATGTTCTTCTTCTTCCCATCCGGTTTGGTGTTGTACTACATCGCCAACAACCTTTTGACGATTGCCCAGCAGTGGATTATTAATACCCGCATGGGTGTGCCACCGAAGTTCCATCTGCCCAAGTTTTAATGCGAGCCGCCGATCCCATTGCTGCCATCGCCACCGCCCAAGGGCGCGGCGCGGTGGGCATTGTGCGGGTGAGTGGAAAAAATCTGCGTCCGTGGGCAGAGCAATGGTTGGGTAAAACCTTGCGTCCGCGTGAAGCAACCTACCTGCCGTTTACCGATGTACACGGTACGCCGATTGACCACGGATTGGCGCTTTTCTTTCCCGCTCCCCACTCGTTTACCGGTGAAGATGTGCTGGAACTGCAAGCACACGGTGGTTCGGTGGTGCTGCAATTATTGCTGGCACGGTGTTTAGAAGTAGCAAAGCCGTTGTTGCCACATATTCGTTTGGCGCAACCCGGAGAGTTTTCCGAACGCGCTTTTTTGAACGGCAAAATTGACCTCGCCCAAGCCGAAGCCATTGCCGATTTAATTGATGCCAGTACCGAAGCCGCTGCACGCAGTGCGGCCCAATCGCTCTCGGGTGTGTTTTCGCGCGAAGTGAATGCCCTGAAAGATGCGTTGATTCATCTGCGGATGCTGGTGGAGGCGCATTTGGATTTCCCCGAAGAGGAAATTGATTTTGTCCAAACATCGG
>JBDKGR010000074.1:0-12909 GCA_039798085.1 Pseudomonadota bacterium | reverse complement strand
TGTTGGTTGTAACGTAGGCGTGTTCGCAGCAGTACCGACACTTCTTTGCACAACGGTGAAAGTGCAGGGGAACTGATGCTACGTTGGCATTCTTTGAGTAAATCGTGGGCTTCTTGAAAGCGTTGGGTGTGTATCCGAATACGAATAACGCGCAATTGCACCAACATTCGTGCTGCTGGTGATGAGAGTCGCTGCGATTTCAACAAAGTTTCAGCCAAGACACTGGCTTGTGACATATTTCCTGTATTGAATGCCACATCAATACCGAGCATTTCGTTCAAAATCCAGTGTCCAAGCCCCCGCAGTTTTTCCACCCACAATGCGCCATGCTCATGATCCCAAAGATTCCCCTGCGGTTTCTCCCGTTGTGTTGATGGATTTGAATAATCGGCTGAATCCAGCGGGATGAAAATCCGTTGCTTGCCCCTTATCGCGTATCAACGCTTGAATAAAGGATAGTGGAACAGCCTCTCCTGCTGGTTGCTCGGCCAAACACAGCAAAATAGCAGCTTCAAAACGATGCCCCCTGTCTTTGCCAAAGGGTCGCCAAGCACGTTTGGCAAATCGCCATTTATCTTGTTCGGGGTCAAGTTCAATCGAGAGGGTGGGGCTTGTGTTCGCCATAATTGAATTTTGTATTTCTAATACCCGCCATGCTAACCCGATTTTTTCTATTTTTTACCCGCCTGTTGGCATTGCTTCCACTTCCTCTGCTGCGTGCGGTAGGCTGGATTTTGGGCAATATTGCCTACCGTTTGATGCGTTCTCGCCGCAAGGTGGTGCATACCAATTTGCGATTGTGTTTCCCGCAATGGTCGGAATCCGAGATTCAATGCCGCGCCCGTGAAGTATTTGGCTATGTGATGCAAAGTTGGCTAGACCGAGGTTGGTTATGGCACGCATCGCCCGCGCTATTGAAGAAGCGTTTGCATTTGGTTGGGGCAGTTCATGAACTGGAAGGCAATGCGCCCACCGTGATTTTTGCGCCCCATTTTGTCGCAATGGATGCCGGTTGGACGGTGCTTACCCAGCAAATCAATCGCCCATTTGCGGTGATTTACGCCGCCCAATCGAACAAAGATGTTGACGCGTGGATTGTGCAAGGCAGAAAACGCTTTGGGAATGTCCAATTATTTCAGCGTGTGGAAGGCGTGCGTTCAGAAATCAAATCGATGATTAGCAGTCTGCGTGAAGGAATGGCTTTGTGCATACTGCCCGATATGAATTACGACCCCAGAGAATCGTTTTTTGTGCCGTTTTATGGCGTTCCAGCAGCAACAATTCCTTCTTTATCGCGCTTTGCGAAACTGGGGCGTGCGAAAGTCGTTCCCGTAATTTCGCGCATGACAGAAAAAGGTTACGCTATCGAAGTGCTAGCAGCGTGGGAAAATTATCCCACCCACGATGCGGTGGCAGATACGGCTTTCATGAACGCCCAACTCGAAACCTATATCAACACCATGCCATCCCAGTATTACTGGGTGCATAAGCGCTTTAAAGATCGTCCGAATGGGGAGCTGGCTCCGTATTGATTGGCTTTGCTTCCTTCTCTTCCTTTTTCACCGGATGCGCCCATTGCCATAGCAGCTTGGCTACATCGTCAATGCCTTGGCGCTTGGGGGCGGAAAATAGTTTCACTTCACCGCCACCCGCTTGCAGTTTGGTGATTTGCAATACTTTGGTTGCCTCAGAGCGGGTGAGTTTGTCCGATTTGGTCAGTACGATTAAGAATTTCAACCCTTCTTCCACGCGCGGACGAATCACTTCTAGTAGCACTTCGTCCAATTCGGTCATACCGTGGCGTGGATCGCACATCAGCACAATGCCCGTGAGATTTTCGCGGCTGACCAAATAATTTGCCATGACTTGTTGCCAGCGGATTTTGTCCTGCTTGGGAACTGCCGCGTAGCCGTAACCGGGTAAATCGGTCAAAACCGCGTCCATCACGCCTTGTTTGCCGAGGCTAAACAGGTTGATATGCTGGGTGCGCCCGGGGCGTTTGGAGGCAAATGCCAGTTGATTTTGCTGCGTGAGCGTGTTGATACAAGTTGATTTTCCGGCGTTCGAGCGTCCAACAAAGGCAATTTCCGGCACATTCAGTGGCGGTAAAAAATGCAGCTGCGGCGCAGTAGTGAGAAATTTTGCCGTGTGCAACCACCCTAGGGCGATGCGGCTTTGATCGGAATCGGAGAGTGGGGGTGGAGTTATGTTAGGGATAGTCATTAGCTCCCATTGTAGAATGATGCTGTTTTGCCCACCCGACAATCTACTGCAATCTATCGCACTTTACTGCACCATGAAGCTCATTTCACACTTAATCATTGCTGCAACCCTTGTTGCTACCCCTTTGCTCTCTTTTGCCTCGGAAGAGAAACCGGCTCCTGCCGCCGCCGCGCCTGCCGCACCCGCAGCCTCTAAACCCGATTTGGTTAAAGGCGAAGCGGGCTTTGCCGCTTGTGCTGCTTGCCACGGTGCAGATGGAAATTCTGCTGTTCCCACCTTCCCTTCATTGGCACAACAGCATCCAGAATACCTCATCAAACAGTTGCAGGAATTCAAATCGGATAAGCGTGCCAACGAAATCATGAAAGGCATGGCAACTGCCTTGTCGGATGAAGACATGAAAAACGTGTCTTATTTCGTGGCGGCGAAAAAAGCGGCTTCTACCGCTGCGGTAAGCGAAGATAAAAAACAACTCGCACTCGGTAAACAAATTTACCAAGGTGGTGTGATGGATCGCCAAATTCCTGCCTGTGCCGGTTGCCATAGCCCCACGGGAGCTGGTATTCCAGCCCAATACCCCCGTTTGAAAGGACAGCACGCCGATTACACCGCCGCCCAAATCACCGCATTCCGTGATGGTGTCCGTGCCAATAGCGCCCAAATGAGCGAAGTAGCCGCCAAGCTCAATGACCGTGAAATCAAAGCAGTTGCCGCTTATATCGCTAGCTTGCGCTAATTGTTAATTGCTAATTGCTAATTGCTAATTGCTAATTTCTTGAAAATTTTTTGGAGTTTGTGAATGTCTGCTCAAAATGATGAAAGCCAAAGTATTGTCTTTGGCACGGTAGGTTTAGTCCTCACTCTGGTGATTGCGCTATTGATCGGTATTGGATTGCATAGCAAATCCAAACACCAAGCAGCTGCTAAAGCGGCTGTAACGTTAGCCGCACCAGCAGCAATAATGCCAGCAGCTACCATTACCACCCTTGCGGTGGAGTCGTCGGCTTCTGGTGTCGCAAAAGACGTAAACGGTAAGTAGCAAAGCCCTTGGGATTGGGCATCGCTCAATCCTGCAATAAGCCCATCTATCGCCGCAATCGCGCCACCACAAGCGAGTTGTCCGCGCAAAATCTCCTGTAACCAGATACGCGAACAGCCCCGTTCCATTTGGTTAGTCGGGAGTTTTTTGTTGTTCGATGTATTGTCGCACGATGGAGAGCGGTGCGCCGCCACAAGATGCCGCAAAGTAACTCGGCGACCACAAGACATCTTTCCAATAGCATTGTTCAATGTCTGGGCGTTCCTTGCGTAAAAGTCGGCTTGAAACACCTTTGAGGCTGTTAACTAAAGAGGAAATGGCTACCTTTGGAGGGTATTCCACCAGCAAATGCACATGGTCACCCTCACCATCCATCTCAACTAAAGTCGCATCGAAATGGTTGCAAACCTTGCTAAAGAATCCACGTAGTCGATCAATGGCATCTTTATCAAAGACATTTCTCCGATATTTTGCAACAAAGACCAAATGAACGTGCATATTGAAAACACAATGCCTACCTGTTCTAATATCTATTTTTGAAGCCATAGACCAAGTATAACGTAGCCGGCTCCAGTTGATGGTCCAGTTGATGGAACGGTTTACCGTTGTAATTCCAGTAATTTTTTTGTGGGTTATCGACAAGGACGGGTATTACCACCCCGCCCCCCGCACAAACTCCGCAGCCGCTAACCGTTTCCCGCCTGCGCGTTGCAGTTCGGTGATGATTACTATCGAATTCATAGCTGTAATCGCAACACCAGCGGGCGTTACAGCCACTTTTCCTTTAATACCTTCAATACCTTCAATATCTTCAATACCTTGAATATCGTGAATATCTCCCACATGGGCATTCCAGATTTTGACGGTTTCGCCATGCAAAACTGCGGTCGCTCCGGGGAATGGGTTGAAGGCGTGGATGCGGCGCACAATCGCGGCAGCATCTTGGTTCCAGTCGATGGCGGCTTCGTGTTTTTCGATTTTGTGGGCATACGTCACGCCCTCGGCTGGCTGCGGAACGGCTTGCAGCGTGCCTTGGGTGGCGTGTTCCAATGCTTGCACAATCATTGTCCCGCCCAGAGCTGCCATGCGGTCGTGCAGGGAGGCAGTGGTATCGGTAGGCGCAATGGGAAGCGTTTGTACAAGGAGCATTGCACCCGTATCCAGCCCCGCATCCATTTGCATGATGGTGATACCGGTTTCGGTATCTCCGGCTTCAATCGCACGGTGAATCGGCGCTGCGCCACGCCAACGCGGTAGCAACGAACCGTGAATGTTCAAACAACCGTGTGGAAAGCTATCCAGCACCCATTGCGGTAGTATCAAACCGTAGGCGGCGACGATCATCACGTCGGCGTTGGCATCCAAAATGGCTTGGCGGGCGGCAGTGGCTTCTTCGGGGAATTTGCCGTCCAAACGCAGGCTACGCGGTTGGGCAACGGGAATGTTGTGGGTCAGCGCAAATTGTTTTACCGCCGACGCTTGCAGCTTCATACCGCGTCCAGCGGGGCGGTCGGGCTGTGTTAATACCAGTGTAATTTCATGTCCTGCCCGATGCAGATTTTCTAGTGCGACACGGGCAAATTCCGGCGTTCCGGCAAAAATAATTCTCATCGAGAAATTTCCCGTTGCAATTTGAGCATTTTGGTTTTAATCCGGTTGCGTTTCAATAAAGACAGATATTCCACAAAAACCTTGCCCATTAAATGATCCATTTCGTGCTGAATACACACTGCCAATAAACCATCGGCTTGAATGGTGCGCAGAATACCTTTTTCATCCAATGCGCGAACGTGAACCGCATCAAAGCGGGTCACACCATCGTAAATACCGGGGACTGAGAGGCAGCCTTCTTCATTAAGATGTGTTTCCGTGCTAGTCCACACCAGTTCAGGGTTGATGAGTACCATCGGTGCATTCCGTTCTTCGGATATGTCGATTACGATGATGCGCTCATGCACATCGACTTGCGTAGCGGCAAGCCCAATGCCTTTGGCATCGTACATGGTGTCGAGCATATTGCTGACCAAGGTTTGAATACGAGAATCCACCACTGCCACGGGTTTCGCCACGCGGTGGAGCTGGGGGTTGGGATAACAAAGAATGGTAAGTAAAGCCATAGTCGCTTATTTTCATCGAAAACTGAATAGAATTTCTGCCATGAAGAAACACCTCAAATTATGGGTCAGCGCAGTCCTCGTTTCACTGGCATTCTTTCCTGTGCAAGCAGCGCAGAAAAAAACCGTATCCAAGGTATCTAAAACCGATGCCAATGCCAAAGCCAAAGCCAAAGCCAAAGCCACGAAACCGAGTAGTGCAATGGGGGGGAGTAGCCTCAGCGCTCCTCCACCTACGGTACGCATCACCCCTCGCATACGCTATGAGATGCTGCCCGATTCGGGTTTACCTACCTTGCGTTCCAAAGACATTGAAGCATTTTTGGCAGAAATGATGGTACTGGATGATGTCGGACTCAGCCGTGCGCCACGCATCGTATCCACCATTGACGGGAGACGCATGATAACCAAGGGCGATCGCGCGTATGCCAGAGGATCGAACGACAATCCGCTAGCCGATAACGCCGACGGCGATCAGGTATTTCGTGTATTTCGCAATGCCATCCCACTCAAAGACCCCGTAACCCACGAAATTTTGGGGTACGAAGCCCAATACCTTGGAAAAGCGATGTTGGTGCGCGGTGAAGATAGTACCGATACCGAAGTTATACCCGCGACCATTGATATTCTTACCAACAAAGAAGAAATTCGTGTCGGTGACCGTTTATTCCCCGAACCCCGTGGCGTATTGCAAACCTACAAACCCCATCCCCCTTATGACAAAGTGGAAGCACGCGTGGTTTCGTTGTACAGCAATGCCGGAGCGAGTGCATCCCAAAATCAAATTATTGCCCTTAATTTGGGGTCGGCAGATGGGGTGAGTCCGGGATGGTTATTGGCCATTCAAAAAGATGGTATGCGAACCCTAGATTCCACTGAAGAAGGGAATACACCCATGAAACTACCAGACGAACGGAACGGTTTGCTCATGGTGTTTCGTGTCTTTGAACGTGTTTCCTACGGCTTGGTTTTGGAAATTACGGATAGGGTACAAGTAGGTGATAAATTGGTGAATCCCAATCAATGAATCCTTTCATAAATTCTTCGATAAATCCCCATGAGTGATACACGCGAAGAACGTGAAGCGCTAGCCGCTTGGCTGCGCCTAGAAATGACCCCGGGAGTCGGTAATCGCACGGCTCGGCAACTGCTGCGGGCATTTGGACTCCCTCAAAACGTATTTGATGCTTCTGCCCACGCATTGGAACACGTCGTAACACCGCGCCAACGCAGTGCCTTACAAAGCACCCCCCCTCTATTAGCCAAATTGTTAGAAACCACTTGGCGTTGGTTACAAGCTGAACCTTTGCGCAATCGGGTGCTGACGTTGGGGGATGCTGCCTATCCACAATCGCTATTAGAAATGGAAGACCCGCCCCTTCTGCTCTATACCAAAGGCCCCGAATGGGATTGGACACCACCCGCAGCACCGCAGTGCATTGCGATAGTGGGAAGTCGCAATCCAACCTCGCAGGGGAACATCAACGCACGACAATTTGCTGCGGCATTGGCACAAGCGGGATTGACCATTGTGTCGGGGCTGGCATTGGGGGTGGATGCGGCAGCGCATGAAGGAGCACTTTCTACCGTACCAACCAAATCTCAATCTGAATCTGAATCTGAATCTGAATCTGAATCTGAAGTTACCCATCAACAAATTACCACCATCGCCGTGGTCGGTACGGGGTTAGACCGTGTGTATCCCAGCCAGCATCGAAATTTGGCGCACCACATCAGTCAAAATGGGCTTCTCATCAGCGAACTGCCCTTGGGTACACCCCCCCTTGCGAATAATTTTCCCAAACGCAATCGCATTATTGCGGGTTTATCGAATGCCACATTGGTGGTGGAAGCGGCATTGCAATCGGGTTCATTGATTACCGCACGCCTAGCCAATGAACAGGGGAAAGATGTCTTCGCCATCCCCGGTCTTATCCATAGTCCACAGGCACGGGGATGCCATGCACTCATTAAACAAGGGGCCAAATTGGTCGAAACCGCTTCCGATATTTTGGAGGAAATGCGTTCCTTCACCACGCGGGTTCCCCCATTTGCACCCATACCCCACGTCCCTATTAACAACCCTAAACCAAACCCAAACCTAAACCTAAATTTAAATTTAAATTTAAATCAAAGCAATCAAGAAGAAGATTCCCTACTGCTTGCACTGCAAAGCGCAACCCTAGGTTTAGATGCTCTGCAAGTGCGCACCGGATGGGATATTGCTAGTTTACAAGCCAAACTCATGGAACATGAAATCGAAGGAAACATCGCCCGTCTACCGGGTGGATTGTTCCAGCGCTTGGTGCGCAATTAAGTGCGCAATCAAGTTAAGTCAGACGTTCAGGATTGGCTTCGATTTTGGAAAGGGCATCGCGTGTTGCCCGTATGGTCAGGGCATCTTCTTCCTGTGGTAAAAGCAAGCCAGCCTGCAAGTACACCGCAAGACGACCCGCTTGAATCAAGAAATTTTTACCCGATGGTGCCGAAAAAAGATTAAGGTGCTTGCGTTCACTGCGCCAAACAAATTGAACTTGCACAATCTGCTTCTTATGGTTTAACGTGAACCATGCTCCCACCTGCAACTGGTGTGCCCACGCCAAAATAGCTTGTGCAGGTTTGGCATCACCATTGGCTATGACCTCTAATGAGGAGGTATCAATGCCGAGTACCATCTCGATATTTTCAGGGTCTAGCGGCAAATCAACCGAACCATCGTCATTCACAAAGTCTTCCAAATTCCCCAAACGTTCTGCCATTGCATCAATTTGTTCCTGCGGAATCAACTGGGTTTTGGATAAAAAAGCATCCGACAAGGTATCGCTCACCACTTTAATGCGCTGGTCTTGTTCGGCATTCGGTAATGACAACAATTCCATACCTGAACGCAAACGCTGCAACAAAGTAGGCAATTCTTGAATAACCTTTGCGCGATCTGCACGGTTAGGTTTGGCACTGGCAGACCATACCAAATCGGGTGCTGTTTTTTTCAACAACAAGGTTTCTTTGTGCTGTGCTCCTTTACGCACCGTGGCAACTGCCAACACTTCTGCCCATACTTTGAATAGAAAATCCCGAATTTCATCGCGTACTGGCATATCTTTAAGCATGGTACGCATCTCAATGGTGTATTGAATCGTCAGTGTTTCTTTTTGCTCTACTTGCTGTGCCACGCTCACGACTTGGGAGGTGTTGCTCTTATCCGTTAAAAACCGTGAAAGGAATTTTTCAAACTCTTCATAAACCACCTGAAAAACTTTTTTCCCCGTTTCAGGATACTGCTCAATCACCTGCACGATGCGCTTGATTTCGATCTCCATTTCCTTGCTTTCCACACCCGTGGCATCAAAACCCATAACGCAAGACCCCATGCGATCAATCAATAAACGCGCAGGATGGGTGGTGGTATTCAAAAAATCCACATCGGTCAAAGCCAAACGCAGCACAGGCATCTGTAAGCGAGAAAACCACACCCGAATTCCGGGAGGAATACGATCTTCCGCCAATATCGCTTGAAACATCAACGCCACAATCTCAATAACCGCTTTTTCGTTTTTAGAAGACGCTTTCTTTTTGAGATCAACCGTTTTATCCCGTAACGCATCTGCTACACGAACCATCCCTGCGGGACTGTAATCGACATAGAACGTTTCTTCTTCTGGAACAGGTGGGACAGGTTCTGCCAAGGCGGCACTTAACGCAGGGCTGGGTTGCACATAACCACCAAGCATTTTACGCACCTGCCCTAATGTACCTTGGGCACGTACATAAGCGCGTGCCATTACGGGTGGAGCTGCTGCCATACGCGCCGATTCAGTCGGTGAAAGTGAGGCATAAGCCGATAAATTCGCGCCGTGATAAGCACCACCAGCACCACCGTTGCCCGAATCATGATTCAAAGCAGGATTTTCAGGAAACATTCCGCCACCCGAAGTAGGAGCTGGCGATGTAGCGACCCCAACAGAAGGAGGTACAGAGGAAGGAAAACGAGCCGTTCCTCTCAATCTATCTTTCAAGTCAATAGTAGGGAGCACCCCTTTTTTTACCATCACTTCATTGGCATTGGCATAAGCCATTTGCAAACGAGAAAGCAGTGCATTTTTTACGGCTTCGCTCACCCATGCCCATGTGTGCGTAGGCATTCCTGAATTCGACCACTCATCAATCAAAAACGAAATAAGTACCTCTGGGCGAATGACATCCCGATCTGCAAGCTCGGTCGTACCTTCCAAAAACTGGAGACGGATGCGCATATCTTCCATAGGAGCTGCGACTTTATCCATCACCGACATCACCAAGCGAGAAACCAAAATTTTACTCTCCACCACTTCCATCTTTACCAGTTGCAAGGTAGCCATGTCTGGCTTCTCTTCCTGAGTTTGGGATTTATGGGGTAAATTTAGGCAATCTCTCCACGTACTGCTAGTGGAGTCCAACCATGTTGATCGCTTTCTTCGATAAATTGCCCAAGCCTCACGCCGATCTTGAATTTCTTTGACACTGCCGGGTTCTCCAATCAATGCCGAAAAACGGTCTTGAACCGCATCACCTACTTCATTCAAACCACGTTCCAAATCTGCTAAAAAACGAACCCTGATTGCCCGTGCAAACCGTTGCCGAGGTGTGAGATTGGACAATTCAGAGGTTGTGACCATAAGTAAGCAAAGCCGAGTCTATATCATCACTATTACGATTACGATTACGATTATTATCATTTATACGATTGCACCCGCATTGGGGTCTGCGGGATCGTCTTCTTTTTTTACGGTGGTTTTTACCAAATCTTCACGCTGAATACCCAACCACATAGCAATAGCTGCCGCCACAAATACCGAAGAATAAATACCAAACAAAATACCAATGGTTAATGCTAGCGCAAAATAATGCAGTGTTTGACCACCAAAAAGCAACATAGAAAGCACCATCAACTGGGTACAACCATGCGTAATAATGGTGCGGCTAATGGTCGATGTAATCGCATTGTCGATAATCTCTACCGTGGTCATTTTGCGGTAACGGCGGAAGTTTTCACGAATACGGTCAAAAATCACCACCGATTCATTCACCGAATAACCCAGAACCGCTAATACGGCAGCCAATACGGGTAACGAAAATTCCCAGCCAAAAAAGGCGAAGAATCCCAAAATAATCACCACATCGTGCAAATTGGCAATGACAGCGGCAACCGCAAATTTCCATTCAAAACGAATCGCCAAATACAGCACAATTCCCAGCACCACAAACGCCAAAGCCTTCAATCCATCCGCTGCCAATTCATTTCCCACTTGAGGGCCTACGAATTCCGTCCGTTTTAAGGTGGCACTAGGGTCTTGCGCTTGGAGACTTGCCAACACACGCTCTGTTTGTGTGCTGGAATTGCTTCCCTTTTGTACAGGCATCCGAATCAAGACATCGGTTGCCGTTCCAAAATTTTGCACTTGTACATCATTGATGCCGAGTTTTGCTACATTGTCCCGGATTGCATTGAGGTCAGCCGGTTGTTTGTAGCTCACCTCCATCAATGTTCCTCCTGTGAATTCCACGGACAAATGCAATCCATTGAAAAACAAAAAGAAAACTGCTGCCAAAAAAGTAATAAACGAAACCGCATTCAGCACCAAAGCATGGCGCATAAACGGAATATCGCGACGGATTTTAAAAAATTCCATTCTCAGTTCCTTTTTTATTCTTTTTCAGACCGCCAAACCGTTCCAATCGACACGGTTTTGAGTTTCTTTTGGCGACCATACCAGAGATTGACCAAACCCCGAGAGAAGAATACCCCCGAAAACATACTTGTCAAAATACCCAAGCAATGTACCACCGCAAAACCGCGAACAGGCCCAGACCCAAAAGCCAGCAATGCCAAACCCGCAATCAATGTGGTGACGTTGGAATCAATAATGGTTGCCCATGCACGATCATACCCCGCATGAATCGCCGCTTGCGGGGATACCCCATTGCGTAACTCTTCCCGAATGCGTTCATTGATAAGCACATTGGCATCAATCGCCATACCAAGCACCAACGCCATCGCCGCCATTCCGGGTAATGTCAATGTCGCTTGCAACATCGACAGAACCGCCACCAACAACAATAAATTGAAGCCCAGTGCAATACTCGAAATCAAGCCGAAGAACATATAGTACATACACATGAAAAGCGCAACCGCCAAAAATCCCCATGTGACGCTGTTAAATCCCTTGGCGATATTTTCCGCTCCTAGGCTTGGACCAATGGTACGTTCTTCGATGATTTCCATCGGAGCCGCCAAAGCTCCTGCACGCAATAACAGCGATAAAGAATTGGTTTCTTCAGTCGTAAAGTTTCCAGTGATTTGAAAGCTACTACCGAATTCACCTTGGATACGCGCCACCGAAATAGCCTCGCCCTTGCCGCGTTCAAATAGAATAATTGCCATCAATTTACCAATGTTGTCGCGCGTGAGATCACGCATGATGCGCCCACCAATGCTATCTAAATTGATGCTCACAGCGGGATTTTGATTTTGGTCAAAAGTCGATTGCGCACCATTGAGCCGATCACCCGTGATAATCACCTGCTTTTTGACAATCACCGATTTGCCATCACGCTCTAGGTATTTTTCGCTCCCAAAGGGAACGTTACCCGTTTGTGCTTCTGCGCTCTCATCAACCATGCGCACTTCTAACGTAGCGGTACGCCCCAAAATATCCTTGGCTTTTGCCGTATCCTGCACACCGGGTAATTGCACCACAATACGATCCAAACCCTGCTGCTGAATCACCGGCTCCGCCACACCCAGTTCATTGATACGGTTATGCAGGGTAGTGATATTTTGCTTCAACGCCTGCTCTTGCACAGCCCTTGCCGCAACCGTTTGGATACTGGCAACCAATTTGACATCGCTTCCATCGGGTGTTTCGACCGCACTTAATTCGGTAAATTGATCCTGAATGATGCGTTTGGCAGCCTGTGCGGTTACCGTATCACGAAAACGAATTTCAATAGTTTCCCCATTGCGGCTAATTCCCCCGTGGCGCACATTCTTTTCACGCAATGCAGTACGCAAATCACCGGCTATGGACTCGGCACGTTTAGAAAGCGCACCCTTCATATCCACTTGCAGCATAAAGTGAACACCACCACGCAAATCCAAACCAAGGTACATAGGCGAAGCGTGTAGTGCATTCAACCAAGCGGGGGAGCGTGAAATCAAGTTCAATGCCACCACATACGCTGGGTCATTGCCGTCAGGGTTCAGTGCTTTTTGCAACACATCTTTGGCCTGAAGCTGCGTATCGGTACTGGCAAGGCGTACCTTGATGGAATTGCCTTCCATCGATATTCCATCGGGAGCAATACCCGCAGTTTTGATGACCTCTTCAACCCGGGTCAACGTAGCGGTATCTAGTTTGAATCCCGTCTTTGCTGGGGAAACCTGCACCGCTGGAGATTCACCAAAGAAATTAGGCAGTGCATACAAGCTGCCCAATACCAATGCGACCACAACAATCGCATATTTCCATAAAGGATAACGATTCATTTAATACT
>JBDKGR010000073.1:0-13006 GCA_039798085.1 Pseudomonadota bacterium | reverse complement strand
GATGAAGTTTGCGCCCGTTTGACCTTGTGCCACATTGCAACCGTACAACAGCAAATCACCATCGGGGGTTAATGCTTTGCCCAAGTCCTGCAACTGGGCTTGAACCAGCGCATCGTTCAAACGGGTGGTATCGAGCAAATTACCACCCAATTTCAACGCACCCGATGTACCGTGACTAAGCAGGTGAACCGCAGCGTACTCGCCTTGATGTGCAACACCCCACTGCGCTAATTGTGCCAAACTGGTGAAAGTATGCACCGCCATGCCCGTGGGCAGACCCGCTACTAAAGTTTGCCAATCAGGCAATGAAACATCCACCAAAGCTATTTGTTGATTCGGTGCAAAATTTGACATGGTCATGGATATCCTTTTTTGTGAATAGGCAATAATTTTTTTAGAAGGGAGGTAGGTTAGCAGATAGTTTTTTTATCGCTCTGCAATAATTGAATCAAAAAGTTGGGTTTTTGACAGCTTTGTTACGTTATAGGCTTGTTTTATGCTTTACGTTTGAAGCAGTGCAAGGCACATCAAGCCCCCCAAACGGCGATAGTCGAAATGGTGGCAATACCGGAAGGCACATCTTTACGCCAAATGCGTTCTTCCCAAGGGCTGCTAGGACGGCGATCAAAGATCACCAAATGGGCTTCATCGACACCACATTGCTGGGCATAGTCGGCGGTTTGCACGATACCTTCACGCTCCACTGTTTCTAAACTGCGATTGTTTTTCAATAATTTCAGTTCAATCACAATACGCTGTACAGACCCCAAGAATCCTTCGTTCTCGTTGATAGGCCATTCAATCAAAAGGTCGGTACGCTTTAATCCCAAACCGTATTCACGGCTAATGCGCCCGCCACCGTTCACAATGCGTTGCAAGAACGCTTGCATTAAAAGTTGTGGCCCCGCTTCTTTGAAATTAAACCCTTCCATCCACGCATCCGAATGCTCTCGAAAGAATTGTTGAAAGGCAGATAAGAGTTTCTCCATATCCAATTTACGTTGGGGGGTTAAAAACCACGGCTGGGGATAATGCAAAAAATCTTGAATCGGTGAGGTAATTTCGCGGGGTAAAACTTCGCGGTAAATGCGATTGGAAATCCGCAGTTCGGGCTTACGTTGAATGAGTCCTAAGTCTTCGATATATTGCAAATCATCATCGGGGAAATGGGCAGTAGAAACTTCACCCGATAGCATCGTGGATATGACGTTGGAAACGCGGGGTTCGCGCAGCTTATCGGTCAGTGCATCCAAATGGGTGGCATGGCTGTAAATCAACCGCTCGCGGGCTTGCTTGTAGCGTTCGAGGGTAATCGGTGTACTGCGAACCCTCGCCGCTTTATCCTTCCAAGTGCATTCATACCCCAAGGCATTGACGAGCCAAGGTTGTCCGCGTGTGTCTTCCCACAATTCATTCCAAATCGCATCATCAAACACCTGCCCACTTTCTTGGGTGTGCAGTTGCCAGAGGGTAATGGTTTCTTCGCGGGTAAAGTTGCCCAGCCGTAAAGATTCGGCTTTGATGTTGAAGGCACTCCCACCCGTGATGATTTCTTGGTGGGGCGTGTGAATCCGATAATCTCGAATGTCACGCACCCCGCACAGAACGATGGTTTGCGGGAAGGCATTGGGGCGTTGAGCATAGCCAGCACGGATTTGGCGCAGCAAGGAAATCAACGTATCGCCGACCAAAGCGTCTACTTCGTCTAAAAACAAGATGGTTGGGCGGGAGTCCAGTTGACTCCAATAGGCCAAAAGGCGGCGCACGATGTCATCGTGTCCCCCTTGGGTGAGCCATTGCAACCGTTGCGCTTCTAAACGGGTATCACCCAGATAGAGGGCGGCGGCATCCGTGAACGCACTGCTGATGGTCGTCATGCCCCGTTGAACATCCCCGCGAGCGGCCTGCGCCGCTTCGATATTGACATACAGTGCCCGATACTTGCCTTGCTGATTCAAGTGGTGCATCAAGGCTAACAAGCAAGTGGTCTTGCCCGTTTGCCTTGGCGCGTGCAGCACAAAATAGCGCTTTGCCTGAATCAGGCTTTCCATATCCTCTACGTCAATCCGCACCAAGGGATCGATCATGAAATGGTCGCCCTCAATGCAGGGGCCAGCGTTGTTAAAGTGTTTCATCGGCACATTATCCGGTACACACTGGAGCCGATCTTCACCATCTCCACCTTGCGCATCCGTGATCTTGCCCATTTCCTTCAATGTCGGTAGACGACCCGTTCCACCCACTACTCGTACCGCACCTACCACAATCGCAAACTTTACCAAACTGAGAAGTGTTCGCGCAGATTTTGTACCGTTCCCCACTGCGCTAATTGCGTCAAACTGGTGAAAAACTGGTGAAAAACTGGTGGAAGATGCAGAGGTTTCACTTTACCAAAAGCGGAATTTTGCAATTCTTACGCGCCATTTGATTAGCAAGATGCACTTTACGTGAGTCAGCAGCGGCTATCGCTTCATTTGCATTCGACGCAGTTCCCAGAATAGCTGGCCAGAAAAACAATGCCCGCAGAACATTGTTACCGGTTACTGTTTTTTCTTGTTCAGCAGTTTCCTTATAACGATTTGCATCTGCGTATTCGTTTTGAAGTTGTCCGCAAGTCAATCCCGTATCACCCGGTTTCATCGATTGAACCACTATGGGGGAGGCACAAGCAGTTAAAAAAATAGCAGTAGAAATAGCGCTTAGCTTAATAAGGGCGATTTTTGATTTCAATTTCATATTGGAATCCATAAAACGGAATAGAAGAAAAAGGACATTGGCATAAGTCAGACACATGAAAACAAAAACCTCACCCCGTATTCCGCAACCCCGCCGCAATGCCGTTGATGGAGATATGAATCCCGCGCTGCTCACGCTCATCGGTGCTGCCTGCGCGGTAGCGGCGTACCAATTCCACTTGCAGATGGTGTAGCGGGTCGATGTACGGGAAGCGGTGGCGGATGGAGCGTTGCAATGCGGCGTTGTTTGCCAAACGGGTTTTCTTGCCCGTCACCAAGGTGAGCGCTTGGGCGGTGCGATGCCATTCCGCTTCAATCGTGGTGAAGATTGTTTGGCGCAGATTCGCATCCTCCACCAAATCAGCGTAGCGGGAGGCGAGGGCTAAATCGCTTTTCGCCAGCACCATATCCATATTCGAGAGCAGCGTTTTGAAAAATGGCCATTGGCGCGCCATGCGTTGCAGCAAAGCTACATCATTTCCTTCGTCGATGAATTGCTGCACCGCGCTGCCAAATCCGTACCAACCGGGTAACGTCAAACGGCATTGACCCCAGCTAAAACCCCACGGAATCGCACGCAAATCTTCAATGCGCTGTGTGGCTTTGCGCGATGCGGGACGGGAGCCGATGTTCAATCCGGCAATCTCCCGAATCGGGGTGGCGGAGAAAAAGTATTCGGTAAAGCCTTCGGTTTCGTACACCAGCGCCCGATACGCCGCCATGCTCAATTCCGATAACTTCGCGGCGGCTTCCAAAAACGCTTTGCTGGCGGGTTTGGTCGGTTGCAACAAAGTGGCTTCCAACGTCGCGGCGACAAGGGTCTCCAAATTGCGGCGACCAATTTCAGGATTGGCGTATTTAGAACCAATCACTTCACCCTGTTCGGTCAAACGAATTTGCCCGCGCACCGTGCCGGGGGGCTGCGCCAAAATCGCCTCGTAGCTTGGACCGCCGCCGCGCCCGACGGTGCCACCGCGCCCGTGGAACATCCGCAGCCGCACGGGTTGGGTCAGCGAATCGAACAATTCAACCAGTGCGATTTCTGCGCGGTACAGTTCCCAGTTGCTGGTGAAAATGCCGCCGTCTTTATTGCTGTCCGAGTAGCCCAGCATAATATCTTGCTCACCGCCGCTGGCTTGGACTAGGGCGGGGATTCCCGCTATCGCATAAAACTCGCGCATGATGGGGGCGGCATTGCGCAAATCTTCAATCGTTTCAAACAGCGGAACCACGATTAAATCGCAACGTGCTGCATGGGCTGGGGGATTTTCGTAACGCACCAAACCCACTTCTTTTTGCAGCAGCAGCACTTCCAATAAATCGCTCACGCTCTCGGTGTGGCTGATGATGTAATGCCGAATCGCGTTCGCGCCAAAGCGTTCACGCATGGTTTTTGCCATCGCAAAAATCGCCAATTCACTTTGCGTGTGCGCCGAGTATTCCAAATCCTGCACGCGCAAAGAACGCGCGTCTTTCAGCAAATGCAGCAGCAATTCGCGCTTGGCGGTTTCATCCAGCGCGGAATAATCCGCCTCAAGCCCCAGCGTTGCCAACAATTCGGCAACCACCAGTTCGTGCTGATCGGAGCTTTGGCGCAAATCAACCGTCGCTAAATGGAAACCAAACACATCTACCGCTCGTATCAGCGGATGCAAGCGGTGCGCAACCAAGGCGCTGCCGTAATTGGCGCGGAGTGATTCAGCAATGGTGCGCAAATCGGCGGCAAACGCTTCGGCATTCGGATACGGATTTTGCGGTGCGATGGCGTGGCGCGTCGCTTCCGTTCCCGTAAGGGCGCTCAAAGTTGCTGCCAAACGTGCATACACTCCCGTTAAAGCGCGGCGATACGGTTCATCGCTGCGATGGGCATTGCGATCCGGCGAGCTATCCGCCAACACCTGCATGGCGGGAGCGCATTGCACCAGTCGATCCGACATCGACAATTCCGACCCCAAATAATGCACTTCGGTCAAATAATGGCGCAGCGCAACTTCGGCTTGGCGGCGCAGCGCATATTCCAATGTGGGCGCGATGACGTTGGGATTTCCGTCCCGATCCCCGCCAATCCACTGCCCCATGCGCAAAAAACTATGGACGGGTTCGGCTTCCAAACTTTGCTCTAGGCTTGCGTAAATTTTGGGGATTTCCCGCAGAAAGGTGGATTCGTAATAGCCCAGCGCGTTTTCGATTTCATCGGCAACCGTCAATTTGCTAAAGCGCAGCAAGCGGGTTTGCCACAACTGCATGACGCGGGCGCGAAGCTGCGCTTCGTTGGCGCTTAATTCGCGGGCGGTGAGCGCATCTTTCTTGCTATCAAACAACGCGCCACGCAATTTGATTTCATCGCGCTCGGCTAACAATTTGGCAATATCGCGCTCGGCATCCAAAATACTTTTGCGTTGTACCTCGGTTGGATGTGCGGTTAAAACGGGGGAAACGTAACTACATGCTAGCGTATCTGCTATGACTTTAGGAGCTATACCCGCCCAGCGCAAGCGCGACATAGCCACTTCAAGGCTTCCTTCTTGCGTTTCACCCGCACGTTCGTGAATGGCGCGGCGGCGGATGTGGTGGCGGTCTTCTGCCAAGTTGGCCAAATGGCTGAAGTAGGTAAACGCACGAATCACGCTCACGGTTTGCTCGCTGGTCAAACGGGTGAGCAGGGTTTTGAGTTCTTTATCCGCTTCTTGATCTGCATCGCGGCGAAATGCAACCGAGAGTGTGCGGATTTTTTCAATCAGCAAAAAGGCAGAATCCCCTTCCTGCTCCCGAATTTCATCCCCCAGCAAACGCCCGAGTAGGCGAATGTCTTCCACCAAGGGGCGCTCGTTTTCTTTTTCACGTTTACTTAGTTTACTTAGTTTTACAGCAGATTCGAGGGACATAAGGGTATGTTGGTAGGGGTTGAATCGGATGGCAGTCACGGGACTCATGCTAGCATTGAATCGCTGGCTTTCGCGTTTACCGATTTCAGCACAACTAGCAATTACTGCGCCATTTCATTGAATGCCTGATTGAACTACAGGAGTTATCTAATCTATGTCCCATTCCATCAAAGATACTGGCTACGAATTTATGAGTGCCAATCCCGAGGCGAATCATTACGAGCCTTCTCGCAAAATCCGCAAAAATAAATTCCCTCCTAAAGTGGATTTACGTGGCTCCATGACACCCGTTGAAAATCAAGGGACACTCGGTTCATGCACCGCCAATGCGATTGCAGGGGCTTATGAGTATTTGATTAAAAAACATTTAAAAGGTGCAGAAGTCGATGTCAGCCGTTTATTTGTGTATTACAACGCACGGTTGCGTGCAGGTACGCAAGATAAACCCGTTGGAAGCAGTATCCAGTATGGAATGGAAAGTTTAACCACCAAAGGCGCGTGCCGCGAGGAAGTATGGCCTTACGATATTAAACAGGCTTTGGTCAAACCCGCCAATACGGCATATTCTGAAGCAGCGCGTTTCAAAGCCTTGGATATTCAAAATCTGCCCGTTAAATTGGAGGTATGGAAACAATGTTTGGCAGAAGGTTATCCCATTGTATTTGGAATGATAACGTATGATTCGTTCAAAAAATGCAGTGGTGGCGTTGTTCCCATGCCATTACCATCGGAAGCTGCTGCCGTTGAACATGGAGCGCACGCCATGCTGTGCGTGGGGTATTCGGAAGTTGATAAAGTATTTATTGTCCGCAATTCGTGGGGAGCTGGCTGGGGCGATAAAGGGTATTGTTATATTCCCTACAACTATTTAATGAGCACAAAACTCAATTTAAATGATTCTTGGATTTTACGTTCCACCGAAGATTTACCCAATCCCCGCGAAGGTTGGGTGGATGATAAAAAATCGGTGTTGGGTAAAAAATCTCCATCGGAGGTTAATCCGTTCCCATCCACTGCTTACGATTCGAGCAATATCCAATCTTTGGATCCTCATACCAATTATGCTTATTCCAGCGATATACCGGATGATTTTGTCGCCTTCGATGAAGAAATAGAATACACCAACTTCATTGAAGACGATGAAAATTACATCGCCTACGACCCCGAAGAAGATGAGGACGAAGAAGAGTATTACTACGGTGATGATGAGGAAGAAGACGAGGACGAAGACGAGGACGAAGAAGAGGAAGAAGAAGAGGAAGAAGAAGAGGAGGATGAGGATGAGGATGAGGATGAGGAAGAGGAAGAGGAAGAGGAAGAAGAAGAGGAGGATGAGGATGAGGATGAGGAAGAAGAAGATGGCGACGATGGTGACGATGGTGATGATGAGTGAAGCGAGCAATAATTAAGTCATACACCTAATTACCCAACGCAGTCAGGTCTTTGTGCTTGACTGCGTTGTTCAAGAAAAATAATTTCACCTTTTGACCAATTAATTTAATTTTCCTTAACTGTTTATTATGATTAACATTACTGCTAAAAATTTTGATGAAGAGATTACTAACTCCTCTATACCCGTGCTTACCATTCTTACTATGGATGGGTGTGGAGCTTGTGAAACACTTTTATCTGCGATAGAAGAAATTGAGGAAGATTATTTTGATGTTTGTAATTTCGCAAAAATAAACTACCACAAGCACGAAAATCTTTGCAGTAAATTTTATACAGTTAACGGTTTTCCTACTATTGCTATTAATAATAAAGATAATGCGCCAATTTATTTGGATAGTGAATATTATTCTAGAGTAGTGGCAGATCAATTAAATGAATTTCTAGAAGAAAACAATATCTTTCCTAAAGTATCGGATAAACCAAGAATAGAAAATAGTGGCTACGAATTTATTTCAGCGAATCCAGAAGCTACCGATTACACGCCGACTCGCACAATTCGTGAGAACAAGTTTCCCAAGAAAGTGGATTTGCGCGGTTTGATGCACGGAGTGGAAAACCAACGCTCCATTCCTTCTTGCACCGCCAATGCAATTGCAGGGGCGTATGAATACCTGATTAACCAACATTTGCCGGGCGCGGACGATGCGGTTTATACGAGCAGTATGTTCATTTACTACAACGCACGGTGGCGTGCGTGCAACCAAGACCAGAAAACTGGTAGCTGCATTCAATATGGTATGGAAAGCTTAATTTCTTTGGGTGCATGCCGTGAAGAAACTTGGTCGTACAAAAGGAATGTGGCTTGCGTTAAACCCAACGATTTAGCTTACGAAGAAGCCGAGTATTTCAGAGACCTCAACATCAAAAAAGTGCCGACTAATCTGGATATGTGGAAACAATGCCTTGCTGAAGGTTATCCGATTGTGTTTGGTTGTGTGTTGTTCGACTCGTTTGATGACTGCCAAAAGCAAGGCGGTGTGGTTTCCATGCCCAATCCTTCGGAATTAGAAGATGCGGAACACCATTTGCATGCCATGTTGTGCGTAGGCTATTCGGATGTTGACCAGCTTTTCATCGTGCGCAATGCGTGGGGTGAAAGATGGGGCGACCAAGGCTATTGCTATATGCCTTATAACTATTTGATGAGCGAAACACTTAATTTGGGCGATTCGTGGATGGTGTGTTCAAGCAACCCGCTGCCTAATCCGCGCAAAGGTTGGGTGAACGATAAAAAATCTATTTTGGATAAAAAATTCAGATTTGATTTCAACGCTTTCCCCGCGACGGCTTACGACTCCGGTAACTTCCAGTTTTTGGATACTGATGTCAATTACGATTACTCCAGCGATAAACCCGATGATTTCGTTGCATCAGAAGAAATAGAACCCACCTACTACATCGAAAGTTACGACGGTTACGCTGAATACGATCCCGAAGAGGACGAAGAATACGAAATCTATTATTACGCTGACGAAGATGACGAAGAGGAAGAGGAAGATAGAAGATGAAAGCGATAATTAAGCTACTTTATTAACTCGTAATTTTCTTCATGACAGCACAACCCTTCACCATTGCAACCCGCGAGAGCCGTTTGGCGCTTTGGCAGGCGGAACACGTCAAAGCGCTTCTCGAAAAATTGGGGCATCCCGTTACCCTGTTGGGCATGACGACACGCGGCGATCAAATTTTGGATCGCTCTCTCAGCAAAGTCGGTGGTAAGGGCTTGTTTGTTAAAGAATTGGAAATCGCACTCGAAAACGGCGCGGCAGATTTGGCGGTGCATTCCCTCAAAGATGTACCGATGGAACTGCCCGAAGGTTTCAGCCTTTCGTGCGTGATGGAACGGGAAGACCCGCGTGATGCGTGGGTTTCTTCCCACTACGCGACGGTGTACGATTTGCCACAGGGCGCAGTGGTGGGAACATCCAGTTTGCGCCGTATGGCATTGCTGCGTGCGCTGCGTCCTGATTTGAAAATCGAACCTCTGCGCGGTAATCTCGATACCCGCCTCAAAAAATTAGACGACGGTCAATACGATGGCATCGTACTCGCCGCCGCCGGACTCAAGCGTCTGGGATTGGAATCCCGCATCCGCGCTATTTTTGAACCCGAAGAAATGTTACCCGCCGCCGGTCAAGGGGCTTTGGGCATTGAAACGCTTACCAGCCGTGCAGATGTAGCTATTGTTTTGGAAGCACTCGTGCATTTTCCGACATGGTTGGCCGTCTCTGCGGAGCGTGCCGTGAGCCGCATTATGGGTGGAAGTTGCTCCATGCCGCTTGCTGCGTATGCCACGATTGCGAACGGTGTTTTGCACATTCGCGCTGCGTGGGGTGATGTCGAAGGCGTACAACCGCTGATTCATGCACAGGCGCAAGGAACCGTTGCCACGCTAGCAGAAGCGAACGCGCTGGGTGAGCAAGTGGCGCGGGATTTACAAAAATTGGTTCAATCGGTTCAATCCGTTTCATGCGCGTAATTGTCACCCGCCCACGGCTGGAGGCGAATCGTTGGGTGCAATCTCTGCACCAAGCGGGGCTGGATGCGGTCGCGCTGCCGTTGATTGCCATTGCACCCGCCAATGGTAACGATGCCGCCGCCGTCCAAAGCGCGTGGAATCGCTTGGCGGATTTTGATGCGTTGATGTTTGTCAGCAGCAATGCCGTAGAGCATTTTTTCGCGCTAATGCCCGCCAAATATGCGTGTAGTGCTACCAATATAATAGCGTTAGCCACAGGCCCGGGGACGGTTGCAGCGTTGCAGCGGGTCGGTGTAGCATCCGATCGGATTCGTGCGCCGCAGCACGATGCAGGGCAATTTGATTCCGAAGCGTTATGGGCCATCATCGCGCCGCAAGTGCAACAAAAAAAGGGGTTTCGCTTGCTGGTGGTGCGGGGTGGGGATGGTCGTAATTGGTTTTCCGAGCAAGTGACGCAAGCAGGGGGCGTGGTGGAATTTGTCACATCCTACCAACGGCAAGCGCCCGATTTTTCGGCGGATGCACGCGCTTGGGTGGCATCGGATAACAAGGCTATTTGGTTGTTCAGCAGTTCTGAGGCGGTGGCGAATTTGTGTGCGGCTTTCCCTGCGCGATCGTGGGCACAAGCGCGGGCGGTGGCGACGCATCCCCGTATCGCCCAAGCCGTGCGTGCGGCGGGCTTTGGTATGGTACGGGAATCGCGCCCCACTTTGGCGGATTTGGTTATAGCCATTCAGGGAATTTAAGTATGGAATCCCCCTCCAGCCCCTCTGAGCAACCCGATAAATCCGATAAAACGGATAAAACGGATAAAACGGATTACCTTTTACGTGGTGCGCTGGTGCTGGCGGTCGTGGGCTTGGTTTCTAGCGTCTTGCTGTGGCAAAAATTGGACGGAATGCAGGAACAACTCGCACGCCAAAGCGCTGAATCGCTTGCCCAATCCAAACAAGCCCACACCAATGCCGAGCGTGCACAGGAGGTGTCGATTGAAACCGCTGCCAAACTCGCAGTGACCGATGCCAAACTTAGTGAAGTGAGTTTGCAACGCTCCCAATTAGAAGGATTGATACAAAGTCTCTCCCGCTCCCGCGATGACAATTTGGTGGTCGAAATGGATTCCGCCATTCGTTTGGCCCAGCAGCAAGCGCAAATGACCGGAAGTGTGGAGTTATTGTTGGCAGCGCTCCAAAGTGCGGATCAACGCATTGCCCGTGCTGCTCAACCGCGCCTCAGCGGATTGCAACGTATTATTGTGCGGGATATGGATCGCATCAAAAATAAAACGGTGGCAGATACCCCGAGTTTGCTTATCAAAATGGATGAATTGATACGGCTCACCGAAGACCTGCCCGCTGCCAATGCCGTGACCGTGGCATCGGGCAACGGCGAATCATTGCACCGCAAGCCAGAAGAAGAATTGGGAGACTGGTGGTTGCGTTTGTGGGATAGCGTACACCATGAAGTCCGCAGTTTGGTGCGGGTGAGCCGTATCGATGTGCCTGAAGCCGCATTGGTATCGCCGGAGCAGGCGTTTTTCCTGCGTGAAAATCTTAAACTGCGCTTGCTCAATGCCCGTTTGGGTTTATTGGCACGCCAAGCCGAGTGGGTGAATAACGATTTGGATAGTGCCTCCGCATCCCTTGAACGCTATTTTGCGATTTCGACCCGCAAAGTGCAGACGGCAAAAAATGTACTCGAGCAAATACGCAGCCAGACCAAAAATTTGGAAGTTCCGCGTGTGGACGATACGTTGAGCGCTCTAACCACCGCCACCACCGCAGCGGGAGGACGTTAAATGCGTTTGGTACTATGGTTGATGGGTCTTTTTGCCGTAGCGGTTGCCAGTGCTTTGTTGGCGGGCAGCAACCGTGCAATGGTGACGCTGTTTTGGCATCCGCATCGTTTGGATGTTTCATTGAATCTTTTTTTACTCGCGCTGGTGGTGCTGTTTGGGGTGCTGCATTTGGCACTGCGGGCGTTTGCTACGCTGGTGAAATTGCCGGTGCAAGCGCAACGTTGGCGCGATTCGCAGCGTGAGCGGGCGCTCACGGCGGCGGTATTGGATGCCGTTGCCCATTGGTTGGCTGGGCGATTCGTGCGGGCACGCAAAGCCGCTGAATTGGCGGTCTCTTTAGAAGAATCGGTACGCCATAGCTACAACCATAGTGGGCAAAAACTGGACTACGCACCCCAACTTCGGGCGTTGTCGCACCTCATTGCCGCACAAAGTGCCCATGCGCTACAAGATCATCCTCGGCGGGAAAGCCATTTAGAAAAAGCCCTCATCCATGCCAACGATACGGTGCTAGAAGGCATACAACTGCGCCGTGCATCGTGGGCGTTGGATGATCAAGATGCCCATGCCGCTTTGCAATGGCTCAACCAATTATCCAAAGGCGTAGCACGGCGCACGGTGGCGTTGCGGATGCGTTTTCAAGCGGCACGCCTGAAGGGAAATTACCAAACTGCATTGGAATCCGCCCGTTTGCTGGTGAAACACCGCGCTTATTCCGCTGCTGCGGGGCAAAGCATTGTGTGCAGTTTGGCGGTGAAGTTGATTCAATCGGCACACGATACCCAGCAACTGGAACGTGTATGGAAAGCCTTGGATACATCGGAAAAAGTGCTGCCCGATGTGGCGTGTGAAGCCGCCGAGCGCTGCTTGCAATTACACGGTGACATCGCCACCACGCGCCCGTGGCTGCAAGCGGTATGGGGTGATTTTCCCCATTTATCGCTACCCCAACGTATTCGCTTGGTGCGGATAATGGAACACGATGCGTATTGGCTTCCCGCCATCGAAAAAGCCCAACAAACCAGCCCCAACGATGCGGTGCTGCATTATTTGGCGGGCATGGTGTGCGTGCGTTTGGAATTGTGGGGCAAGGGGCAGCAGATGTTGCAGCAATCTCTGCAAATGAAGCCCCCATTGGAACTCAGTCGCTCGGCATGGCTTGCCCTTGCCCGTATCGCCGAAAAACGCCAAGACACCGCAGGAGCATTGGCGGCGTATAAAAACGCAGCAGAATCGGATTAACTGCTTGATCGTTTGATCGTTTGGTGGTTTTATCCCCGCCCTAAAGCAAAAACCGAATTGGGCGTACCGGGTTGCAAAATACTGGTGCGGGGTTTGGCAAAAATGCCTTTTTGGGCAGAT
The DNA here is from genome assembly GCA_039798085.1 of Pseudomonadota bacterium. Classification (GTDB taxonomy): domain Bacteria; phylum Pseudomonadota; class Gammaproteobacteria; order Burkholderiales; family Burkholderiaceae_C; genus Allorhodoferax. Next base: position 295 of record JBDKGR010000073.1, on the reverse strand, counting down.
TTGCGTTCTTCTACCGCAAAACCTTTGGATTTTTGTTCTTCTGCCAAACTTTGCAAGGTGACTCCTTGCAAATAATGCAGCACGGTGGATTGCACGGCATCCCACAAATCTTGGGTCATGGCTTGGGCGCTGGGGGAGGTTTCGCGCTGTAGTTCTTTTTTCGGGGCACTGGTTTCGTCTTCAATCGCGCTCAAAATATCGGCAACCGAAATCAATTCGGCATGACGCGCCAACGCATAGCCCCCTCCGGGTCCGCGTGTGCTTTCTACCAAACCGCGATGGCGCAAACGCGCAA
>JBDKGR010000072.1:0-13023 GCA_039798085.1 Pseudomonadota bacterium | reverse complement strand
CACTCACGGCCAGTGCGGCAGCAGCAGGTATTCCGCTTACGGTGCTGGCTGCGCCGCAAACGCCCGCCAAAACCGCTGCCGATGTCGGCGTGCGTTGGGATAAAGCCCCTTGTCGTTTTTGCGGTACAGGTTGCGCGGTGATGGTGGGTGTGCAAGATGGGCGCGTCGTGGCAACCCAAGGCGATCCTGAAGCTCCTGTGAATCGCGGGCTGAACTGCATCAAGGGTTACTTTCTTTCCAAAATCATGTACGGAAAAGATCGCTTGCAAATGCCGCTTATGCGCAAAAAAGGCGGTGTGTACGATAAAAATGGCGAATTCGTCACCGTATCGTGGGATGAAGCGTTCGACTTAATGGCTTCTAAATGGAAAGAAACCATTAAAACCGACGGTGTGAATGGAACGGCTATGTTCGGCTCGGGTCAATGGACGGTGTACGAAGGTTATGCCGCCGTCAAGCTGATGAAGGCGGGTTTCCGTACCAATAACATCGATCCCAACGCCCGCCACTGCATGGCAAGTGCGGTGACCGGATTCATGCGCACCTTCGGTATTGATGAGCCAATGGGCTGCTACGACGACATCGAACACGCCGATGCCTTCGTGTTATGGGGTTCCAATATGGCAGAAATGCACCCCATTTTGTGGAGCCGCATTACCGACCGCCGCTTATCCAACCCGAATTCCAAGGTGTTGGTGCTATCCACTTTCGAGCATCGCAGCTTTGACCTTGCCGATAGCGGCATGATTTTCACTCCGCAAACCGATTTGGCGATTTTGAATTACATCGCCAATTACATCATCACCAACAAAAAGGTGAACACCGAGTTTGTGAAGAAAAACGTCAATTTCAAACGCGGTGTGGACGATATTGGTTATGGTTTGCGCCCCGGTCATGCCCTAGAAAAAGATGCCAAAGCCAACGGCTATCCGGGCGCAGACGGTAAACCCAAAGGCAATCCTACCGATTCCGTGCCGATGACATTTGACGAATACGCCAAGTTTGTCAGCGATTACACCGCCGAGAAAGTCAGCAAACTCTCGGGCGTACCCGTCAAGCAGTTGGAAGATATGGCAAAACTGTACGCCGATCCTAAAGTCAAGGTCACATCCTTCTGGACAATGGGATTCAACCAGCATACGCGCGGTACGTGGGCGAACAACATGATTTACAACATTCATTTGTTGGTAGGAAAAATCAGCCAGCCGGGAAATAGCCCGTTCTCGCTCACCGGACAGCCCAGTGCGTGTGGTACGGCACGAGAAGTAGGAACTTTCTCGCACCGTTTGCCCGCCGATATGGTCGTTACCAATCCTGAACATCGCAAACATACCGAAGCAATTTGGGGTCTGCCCGAAGGCACGATTCCCGACAAAATCGGTCTGCACGCCGTCGCCCAAAGCCGTGCCTTGAAGGATGGAAAGCTCAAATGCTATTGGACAAGCACCACCAACAATATGCAGGCTGGGCCGAATATCAATGGCGAAATCTATCCGGGTTGGCGCAATCCCGCGACCTTTGTCGTGGTGAGCGATGTGTATCCCACCGTGAGCGCAATGGCGGCCGATTTGATTTTGCCCTCTGCCATGTGGGTGGAAAAAGAAGGCGCTTTTGGCAATGCCGAACGCCGAACGCAAGTTTGGCGGCAGCAAGTTTCTGCGCCCGGACAAGCCAAATCCGATTTGTGGCAGTTCATGGAATTTTCCAAGCGCTTCAAAACCGATGAAGTATGGCCCGCCGAATTGCTGGCCAAAAATCCGCAATTCAAAGGCAAAACGCTGTTTGATGTACTGTACAAAAATGGCAAGGTCAATAAATTCCCATTAAGCGATTTGACCAAGGTCAATGGCAAATACATCAAAGATTACACCAACGATGAAAGCCGCGCCTTCGGTTTCTACGTTCACAAAGGGCTGTTTGAAGAATACGCCGAATTTGGGCGCGGACATGGGCACGATTTGGCTCCATTCGATGTGTACCACGAAGCGCGTGGTTTGCGTTGGCCCGTGGTGGATGGCAAAGAAACGCTGTGGCGCTTCCGTGAAGGCTACGATCCTTATGTGAAAAAAGGCGAGGGCGTGAAGTTTTACGGCAATAAAGACGGAAAAGCCAATATCTTCGCGCTGCCCTACCAACCTGCTGCCGAATCGCCGGATAAAGAATTCGATTTGTGGCTCTGCACGGGTCGCGTGCTGGAACATTGGCATACGGGCAGCATGACCCGCCGCGTTCCCGAATTGCACCGTGCCGTGCCCGAAGCGGTGGTATTTATGCACCCCGATGATGCCCAAGCACGCGGTATTCAACGCGGCATGAAGGTAAAACTGGCTTCGCGTCGGGGTGAAGTATTGGCACAAGTCGAAACCAAAGGGCGCAATAAAGTACCACGCGGTTTGGTCTTTATCCCCTTCTTTGACGAAGGTCGTTTGGTGAATAAGCTGACGCTGGATGCGACGTGCCCCATCTCCAAACAAACCGATTTCAAGAAGTGTGCCGTGAAAGTCGTGCGGGTGTAATTGGCAAATCGAAAGATTGAAAATGTTCGAACTTTCACGCCGTCAATTACTGCAACACGCTGCCAGTACCACGACCGCAGCGCTGGTAGCGGGAAGCGCAGCATGGGTGGCGTTACCCAGCATGGCACGTCCCGCACAGGCATTGCGTCCCCCGGGAGCGTTGGAGGAGCAAGCCTTCCTCTCCGCCTGCGTGCGTTGTGGCTTGTGCGTGCGCAGTTGTCCACCCCACAATCTGAAATTGAGCGATTGGGGGAGTGGCATAGCAGGTGTAGCAATCGGCACACCTTACTTTGAAGCCCGTGATATTCCGTGCGAGATGTGCGAGGATATTCCGTGCGTCAAAGCCTGCCCCACGGGTGCGTTAAATCCCGCATTGATCGATATTAACCAAGCCAAAATGGGCGTTGCTGCCTTGATTGATGAGGAAAATTGCCTCAACTTTTTGGGGCTGCGGTGTGATGTGTGCTATCGCGTCTGTCCGGTGATTGATAAGGCGATCACGCTGGACAAAATCCACAATACCCGCAGCGACCGCCACGCCATGTTTCTGCCCACCGTCCACGCGAAAGATTGCACGGGCTGTGGCAAGTGCGAAAAAAGCTGTGTACTGGAAGAAGCCGCCATCAAGGTACTACCGCTGAAACTGGCGCGTGGCGAGCTGGGGCATCACTACCGCAAAGGCTGGGAAGCAGAGAACCAAGCGGGTCGTCCCCACTTTGATCAGCCTGTGGTACGTCAGCCCGAAGTGCCTCAATCATCGCCGGAGGTGCGACCATGAAATCAACCCCATTTCCTCTTTTTCCTCTTTTTTTGTTGCTCCGGCGGGTATCGCAAATCAGTATTTTCTTGCTGTTTTTGCTAGGGCCTTGGGCGGGGATTTGGATTATCAAAGGCAATCTCAGTACCAGCCTCCTACTGGATACCGTACCACTCACCGACCCGCTGGTTTTTTTGCAAATGCTGGCAACACGCCACCTACCCGAAATCGCCGCCGTACAAGGTGTAGTTTTGGTGGTGGTGTTTTATGCCTTGGTGGGTGGACGGGTATTTTGTAGCTGGGTGTGTCCTATCAATCCGGTGACCGATGCGGCATCGTGGTTGCGACGGCGCTACAAAATTACGAGCGGTAGAAGCGCACTGAATATACGTTTCTGGCTGATTGGCATGATTTTGCTGGCGTGTGCATTGAGTGGGGTGATGGTGTGGGAATGGGTTAATCCTGTCTCCATCACGCAGCGGGCGCTGATTTTTGGCGGGAGTTTCGCGTTTCTGGTGGTTTTGGCGATATTTGGTTTGGATTTGTTCGTTGCACCCCGTGCGTGGTGCGGACATTGGTGTCCTGTCGGGGCAACGTATGCGCTGATTGGGAGCAAAAGCCTATTGCGGGTGAGTGCGCAGAACAGTAGCCAGTGCAACGACTGTGCCGATTGTTATGCCGTATGCCCGGAACCCCACATCCTTCCAGCTCCGCTCAAAGCCAAAAATGGGGTGTCTCCCGTGGTGTTGGATTCTGCTTGTACGAATTGTGGGCGCTGCATTGATGTGTGTGCGCCGCGTGTTTTTGTTTTCACCCATCGTTTTAATCATAAGCGCATTTGAAAGAAGAAAGAGGAAAGAGAGTTTTATTATGAACAAATTTAAATCAATTATTTTTACGTTATTGTTATTATTTACAATAATGAATGTCTATGCTGCCGATAAGGTGGTAGAAAAATCGGCGGAAAAAACGGGTGAAACCGTGAAACTAATGGGCTTGCGCGAAGGTACGCCCGTGAATCTGGATAATCCGCCCGTTGCTTCACACCAAGAGCGCGATCATTCGGTATCGGATCGGGATTTTGTACAGCAACCACCGCTTATTCCGCACACCACGCAAGGTTATCAAATTACCAAAAATTTCAATAAGTGTATGGATTGCCACGCTTGGCAAAAAACCAAAGAAAGCAAAGCAACCAAAGTAAGTGTCACCCATTTCCGTAACCGTGAAGGGCAAGAGCTGGATAATATCTCCCCACGCCGTTATTTTTGTACCCAGTGCCATATCCCCCAAACGGATGCAAAACCCCTTATAAATAATACGTTTCAACGTGCGCGGGGGTTGCAATGAGTTTTTCAAGTTTATCTAAAATAAAAGTTTTTATTGCAACGTTGATTAAAACACCGCTATTTTTATTTTCTTCGGTCGCTTTTATTCTCGGTATTTTATTTTGGGGTGGATTTAATACCGCAATGGAATGGACGAATCGGGAAGAATTCTGCATCTCCTGCCACGAGATGAAAGATAACGTCTATGCCGAATACCGCAATACGGTGCATTACCAAAATCGCACTGGCGTGCGTGCAACGTGCCCCGATTGCCATGTGCCCAAAGAGTGGGGGCCGAAGATGATTCGCAAAATCCAAGCGAGCAATGAAGTGCTGCACAAAATTTTGGGTTCTATCGACACGCCCGAAAAATTCAATGCCAAGCGCGGCGAATTAGCGCAGCATGAATGGGATCGCATGAAAAGCAATAACAGCCAAGAATGCCGTAATTGCCATAATTTCCAATATATGGATTACAGCGTGCAAAACACCCGTTCCGCCGCCCGCCATCAGCAAGCGGTGAATGATGGTAAAACCTGTATCGACTGCCATAAAGGCATTGCCCACACGCTCCCAGCGATTGAGCAACACATCGGCGCACCGAAAGAAGGTGCAGCGGAATTGCCGAATTTACCTAGTTCAGGTAGCAGCGCGCAAACCAATCCATAACATTACCACCAGCAGCGCCAATACGCCACCGCGTGACAGGGGTTTGCGCCCCCATTGCACCAGTTGCAACTGCACGCGAAAAATGGCGGCGTGCAGTAACGCCCCAGCGATGAGGGCGATGGCGCTGGCTTTGAGGATGCTGGGGAGCAAGTGGGTATCGCCAATCAACGCCGCCACGATAGCCGCGACGATGCAGCACGCACCGCGATACCATGCGAAGGCGGTAGCGCTTACTAGCTTGTTCCATACTCCATTGCGGTCGGTAGCGGCTTCCACTTGGCAAGCTCCAGCAGAAAAACTGCCCATAATCCCCACCACGACAAAAAATACCAGCGCTGAAAAAGAGGCAACGGCAGCAACTCCGGGGTCGGCGGATAGCTTATCAAATATCCATGTAGTTCCTCCCTTCTGCGCGGCGAAGATAAAGAGGATGGCATCCACAGCCCAATGAATCAGCATCATGAAGGCAAGGACTAGAGGAGCTGTCCAATAAATCGCCGTCATGACCACCAGCAGCACCAGTGGAAAAACCATCAGACGTTTGGGGGGTAATTGCAGGGCGAGTTGCTGACGAAGTTCGGGATTCATGCTATTTTCTTCTCGTGTTTTTTCATCCATTGCTGCCACAGCAGCCCTAATACCACCGCTACTTGTACCAGCGCAATGAGAATACCGTAAGCGGCATCGGCAAACAGCGGTTCAACGATGCCAGACCATTGGGGTGAGCCACCCGCAAGCCCCAGCACCCACGGCAGCAAACCGTGTAGCACGACCATCGTCACCGGAAAAGACATCGCACGGCGTGCTTGGGTAGCGGAAAAGCCAATCAAAAGCGCCAAAGCACAATCCCGCAGCAGCGTAAGCCAAATCACCACGGGTTTGATGCGCAGCCAGTGTTCCAAATCCGCATTCACGGTTTCGATAGGCGCATTGGGAAAAACGCCCATCACCAGCACGACCAACGGCAAGCCCAATAGCAAGGTGCTAACCCAGCGCGGCAGGCTTTGAATGGCGATTTTCCATTGCCCCAACTTTGCCCGCGCCACAATGCGCTGCCAGTGGGGATACGATTGCGACTCGGTCAGCAGGGGAATGTAGCTCATCAGCACACTGATGCCCAACGCCGTGATGCACCACGCGGTAGCGCGGTATTCGGGGGCAAAGCCGCTGGCGTAAGTGCTGATCAACAACGCCAAAATCGGCCAACCCCACGGCCATTGGCGCACCAAAAGTGCATCTGCCATGCTGCGCCACGTGGCAATCAAAGCACAAGTGGCAAATAGGGCGAGGGAGAATACAAAAAAGTTCACACGCGCTAAAGAATAACCCCACCATTCTTGGTTTCCACCTTGAATACTTCCAGCCACCACGGGCACAACAATCCATAACATCGCGGCTAATACGAGGGGTAAACTGCTACGCCGCGCTATTTTGCTTTTATTTTGCAGCATTTGTAGTTGTACGGTCAGCACGACCAACTGCAATAAAACGCCCAACATTACGGCAATGAGCGCAAACCGAAGAACCGGAGTTTCGGTGTGTGTGATCCATGCCGTGGGGAGGGCAACGGCTGAACACCATGCACCACAATACCAAGCAAAAGAAGTCGAACCCACCCATTTACCCCATGTCATACTCCAAGGTGTCATGGCATTCATGCGTTGTTGATCCCATGTGTGTTCGTTCATTTCGTCCATGACGCTAGCGCCGGCGGCATTGGCTCCTATCACCATCGTGGAGAAAACAAAGAGTACTCCTCCCGTGAAGGCAATGGAGGCGTAGGCGGAAACCGCATCAACCGACATCCCATAAATTCCCATCACGACCACCAGCAATAGCAGCGGTGGCACGATTAAACGGCTAAAGGAAAATTGCAACCATAATTGGCGACGGAATTCGGGGTTCATGATTTTTCCTCCAAGCGGCGTTGTGCCCGCAGAGATTGAAGATATGAATGCTGCAAGTTTTCATTCGCCACCGAAAAACTCACCAAGCGCCGTCCGGTGGCTTCACCTTTTGCGACGTAGCTGGCGAGTAAATCGGCCTGTTCGTGGGCACTGCCAGAAAATAGCACTTCCACGGCATCGCCTTGCGTGAATTCCATTCGCAATAAACGCGAAACCGCCGTGGTGTGTAGGGGGCGATGCTCTAATACCCGCCCTTGATTCAGCGCCAACATATGGGTCGAGTATTGATCTAACTCTGCCAAAATATGGCTCGATACCAACAAACTCATGCCCTGTGCTTGCAGTGCTTTGAAGACATCGGTGAGTAGCGCCCGCGCTTCGGGGTCGAGACCACTGGCGGGTTCATCCAATAACAACACTTCGGGCGAATGAATAATGGCTTGCCCAATCGCCAAACGTTGCCGTTGCCCGCGTGATAAAGCACCCGCCCGTAGCTCCAATTTATCACCTAAACCCATGCGTTCTGCGGTTTTTCTTACGGCGTAGCCAATCGCTTGCTCACCTTCCAAACCTTGCGAACGCGCGGCGTATTCCAAACCTTGTGCCACGCTCAAATCGGCGTATAACCCAAAGCTGTCGGATAAATACCCCATGCGCCGATGCACTTCGCGCGGGGATTCGTACACATCAAATCCCGCGACTTTAATCGTGCCCGAAGTGGGGACTTCCAATGCCGCGATGCAGCGTAATAACGTGGTTTTACCAGCTCCATTAGGGCCGACCAGTGCAGTGACCGTACCGGCTTCAATGAAAAGATTGATTCCATTGAGCGCTCGAAAGCCCGGATAATCAAAATATAAATCGCTAATTTCAATCATGGTTCACACCCCATTTTACGCTCCATACTTCCTATGTTTGGCGTTCCTATTTTGTGCGGCAAAATAAACCGCTGATCTCGGTTATAAGGAAAAACATCGTGTACATAACCCGATTGAATCCGTTCTTTGTGACTTTGCCAAAAAGGGACATCTAATAAATCGGCATGGTGTTTCATGAATATACTGCGCACGGCGGGGTTGCCCAATAAAAAAGGGGCAAATGTTTCAGGAAATACATCTTTTGCGCCGACGTTGTACCAAATCTCCCCCGACATTTCCTCCTCCTCATTGCGTGGTGGGGGGACGATGCGAAAATTGCAATCAGTGATGTATTCGATTTCATCGTAATCGTAAAAAACCACTCTGCCGTTGCCAGTGATGCCAAAATTTTTCCACAGCATATCCCCCGGGAAGATATTGGCGGCAACCAAATCTTTAATCGCATTGCCGTATTCAATCACGGCGTGTTCGATTTTTGTGCGTGCTTTTTGGGCGGCGGGGCTGGTATTTCGAGGATTGGTTCCACCCGCGTCAAAGGCTTCTTGTAGGTAGATATTCAGTGGAATCATGCGTTTTTCCATATAAACGTGTTTGATGATGACTTCCAACGTGCCATCACCATCGCGGTCGCTTATTTCTATTTGGCTGGGGGCGAATTTTTGAATTTCTGCAATTAACGCATCATCAAAACGATTTCTAGGAAAACATACATCGCTGTATTCTAAAGTATCCGCCATGCGCCCTACGCGGTCGTGGTGTTTGACCAAAAGGTATTTGCTTTTAATCAATTCGCGTGATGTTTCTTTGGGCGGTGGATAAAAATCTTTGATAATTTTGAATACGTAAGGAAAACTCGGTAAATCAAATACCAACATCACCATGCCTTTAATACCGGGGGCAATGCGGAATTGGTCGGTGCTATGGCGTAAATGAAATATAAAATCACGATAAAATAAAGTTTTGCCCTGTTTGGCAAGACCTAGTGCGTTATAAATTTCGCTGCGCTGCTTGCGCGGCATCATACTGCGTAAAAATTGAACCGTAGCAGATGGAATATCCATATCTACCATAAAATAAGCACGGGCAAAACTAAATAATAAAACCAAACCTTCTTGCCCAAATAATACAGTATCAATCACCAAGCACGAAGTCTGATTGGGAATTTTGGTATGTAAAATGGGCAAGGCAAACGGAATTTCATCGTAACCATTGATTATTTTTCCAACAATATATGCGCCTTTGTTGCGAAAAAATAAACTCGACAGTACCTGAATTTGAAAATTTGCTTGCAATAAACCATCTCCTAATTGGGCGAATAAGGCTTTTTCGACCAGACTGATATTGGATTCTAATTCGTAAAATTGGCGTTGCAAATTAAAATCATGTACCATGCGTAACAAAATGCTGTGAAAGGTTTCACGTTGGGGATAATAAGCACGAAATGTGGGGCGTTTGGTTGATTCATCATTTTCAATATATTCGGTACTAACCGCAGGGCGCACGAATATAAAATCGTTTTGAAAATAACTGCTATGCAAAATTTTACACGTCACCGAATTAAAAAACGTTTCCGCTAATTCCGGTTGATGGTGATTGACCAATAAACCAATGTAATGGAGTTTGACTTGCTGCCAAATATCCATAGGCTGCTCACTGGCTTTGAATTCGCGTTCGAGTCGGCGCGAGCATTCTTTCACACGCAAGCCATAAAACTCAATGCGTTCTCGCTGCCCGCGCTGCTGTCCGTGCCAATCGGCTGTTTCAAAACGGTGCTTGGCACGCGCCGATTCGGTGCGAAAAAGTTGGTAGTGGCGATTAAAGCCATCCATCATCGCCTTAGCCATATCGTAAGCAATGGAAGAATCGAGTTTGGTCGGGAACATAAGAAATTTTTACCTGCTTTTTAGTGGGAAAATCCGCATTTTTACAGTTATAGGAGTAGTGTGCATGAATAAACTTTATCCTAGTGCCTCTGCCGCGCTAGAAGGCATTGTCCACGATGGGCAGTTGCTCGCTGTGGGCGGGTTTGGATTGTGTGGCATCCCTGAAGCGTTGATTGATGCGCTCAAGGATACGGGCGCAAAAGACTTAACGGTCATTTCCAACAACGCGGGCGTGGATGGTTTTGGTTTAGGCAAATTATTAGAAACGCGCCAAATCAAAAAAATGATTTCCAGCTACGTGGGCGAGAACAAAGAGTTTGAACGCCAATATCTGGCAGGCGAATTGCAACTCGAATTCACGCCCCAAGGGACGCTCGCGGAAAAACTGCGGGCGGGCGGTTCGGGCATTCCCGCATTCTTCACCAAAACCGGCGTGGGCACTATCGTCGCCGAAGGCAAAGAATTGCGCGAATTCAACGGCGAAACGTATGTGATGGAACACGCTTTAGTCCCCGAAGTTTCGTTGGTGAAAGCACATCGTGCGGATAAATCGGGCAATCTGCAATTCCGTTTGACGGCGCGTAATTTCAACCCCGCAGTGGCGATGGCGGGAAAAATTTGCGTGGTGGAAGTGGAAGAAATCGTCGAAGTCGGTGCGATGGAACCCGATTCCGTTCACTTGCCCGGCATTTACGTGCATCGCATTGTGCATAACCCCAATCCTGAAAAGCGTATCGAAAAACGCACCATTACACCGACCCCCACATCCACCCAAGGAGCTTAAACATGGCATGGACGCAAGACCAAATGGCAGCGCGTGCTGCGCAGGAATTGGAAGACGGTTTTTACGTCAACCTCGGAATCGGCATTCCCACGCTGGTGGCAAACTTTGTGCCGGCGGATAAAGAAGTGTGGCTGCAATCCGAAAACGGAATGTTGGGCATTGGCCCGTTCCCAACCGAAGATAACGTCGATGCCGACTTGATTAACGCGGGCAAGCAAACCGTGACCACACTTCAAGGCAGCTCGATTTTCGGCAGCCATGAGAGCTTTGCCATGATTCGCGCGGGGAAAATCAATTTGTCCATCCTCGGTGCGATGCAGGTGAGCGAGCAGGGTGATTTGGCAAACTGGATGATTCCGGGCAAGATGGTCAAAGGCATGGGCGGCGCGATGGATTTAGTCGCGGGCGTAAAGCGCGTCATCGTGTTGATGGAACACATCGCCAAAAAGCGCGACGGCACAACCGATATGAAAATCTTGCCCCAATGCACCTTGCCACTTACGGGCGTGGGCGTGGTGGATCGCATCATCACCGATTTGGGCGTGATGGATGTGACACCCCTCGGATTGAAACTCGTAGAACTCGCACCCGATGTCACGCGGGAAGAAATCCAAGTGAAAACGGGCGTTCCTTTGTTGTAACTTGGCAAGTTAGTAAGATAAAAGTAAGATAAAAGTAAGAATGGGGTTTTGGTATAGTTTTCCTCCTATTCTCGACAACCATGCCCATTCTTACCGTTCTTTTTTTACTTTCTACCTCCTCCATCCTCTCGGTGGAGGGTGATGTGGAGACACTGCTAGGTTTTACCCCCAATGATTTTTTGGCGGGGCGCTTCAGTCTGCAAAGCTGCATTCACACAGATGATTGGGATTTAGCCGAGCGTTTATTCGATCCCGCTACCACATCAGGTCGTTTCCCGATTCGTTTACGGCAAGCGAATGGACAAATTCGTGTCGTGCGCGTCAGTTACCGATGGCAAGATGACGTGGTATCTGTGGTGGTGCAAGATGCCAAAGATTTATTCAAACGTTACGAAAATGTACCCATTTCGCTTAATTTGAAAGCGATGCTGGAAAATTCGGATGATTTTATTTTCTTTAAAAATGCGAATCATATTATTACGGCCGCTAGCCAAGCATTGGCTGGAATATGTTATCCCCCCCACAGCCATTGGACGGCGTTAATAGGTCTCACCAGTTACGATATATTCCCTGAGAAATATGCCGATGCGTTTCATGCACTGGAAAAACCCGTATATGCAGGGGCTTCTGTTGCCAAACAAGTGCAAGAATACACCACCAAAGATCACAATAAAGGTTGGATGGATAACCACAAATACCCCATTCACGATGAACGGGGCAATATCATCGGGTTATTTGGTATTGCAAGGGATGTAACCCAACGCATCCACCTTGAAAATGAACTCAAACGGCAAATACAAACGGATTTTTTAACGGGTTTAAGTAGCCGTGCCTATTTTATGGAGCTGGCACAACGGGAGTTGAATCGCGCAGTACGTTATGGCACACCACCCGCCATGTTGATGATGGATGTGGATTTGTTTAAGTGTATTAACGATACCTATGGTCACCAAGTAGGCGATATGGTGTTGATCCAACTAGCCCAAGTATGCCGCCAATCACTGCGCAGTACGGATTACATCGGGCGTTTAGGCGGTGAAGAATTTGCGATGTTGCTACCTTGTACTTCGGTCGATAAAGCCTTTATTGCGGCACAGCACCTGCGTGAAGCGGTGGCAAATACCGAGGTATGGATTGAGGGCATCAGCACGCCGCTGCGATTCACGGTGTCGATAGGACTTTCGGCATTACCTTCTCAAAATAATAGCGTAGATAAATTACTCAACTTGGCCGATGCCGCACTTTATGAAGCCAAACATTCTGGGCGCAATCGGGTTTGTATTTCCTCTGATAACGTCCCCTTATGAAATTTCCACGCACAAGCGGCATATTGCTGCATCCTACTTCGCTACCCGGTGTATATGGCAGCGGAGATTTTGGCGCTTCTTCCTACCATTTTGTGGATTGGTTGCAAGTGGCAGGGCAAAGGCTATGGCAGATTTTGCCGCTGGGGGGAATCGGGCCGGGCAATTCGCCGTACATGAGCAGCTCGGCTTTTGCGGGCAATGTATTGCTCATTGATTTGGACGATTTGCAACAAAACGGCTGGTTAGTACCGGAAGAGCTGATTCCAGACCCCGAATTTTCCGATCAGCGTTTGAATTTTGCAGCGGTTGTTCCGTGGCGTATGCACCGCCTAGGGCTTGCTGCACAACGGTTT
>JBDKGR010000071.1:0-13038 GCA_039798085.1 Pseudomonadota bacterium | reverse complement strand
CGCACCGGAACAAACTGCCCCGTCGTCGGATTAAACGAACCTTCCGGTTGATGCACACCACCCCGTTCTGCCACCGCGCCTTCAAACACCCAACGCGGCAGGGGCGCGTTGCAGAGCGCTTTTCCGGCATCAATATCGGCTTGCACCATCTGCGCGACTTCGAGCCAGCCCGCTTCTTGCCACAATTCAAACGGGCCTTGCTTCATGCCAAAACCCCAGCGCATACAAAAATCGACATCGCGGGCGTTATCGGCAATACTGGCTAAATGCAGCGCGGCGTAATGAAAACCGTTGCGCAGAATCGCCCACAAAAATTGCCCTTCTTTGCCTTCGGAATTGCGCAGCAGTTTCAGGCGCTCGGCAGCGGGTTTTTTCAGCATCCGCCCATACACTTCATCCGCCACCGCACCCGCTGGAACGTAGCTTTTGCTGCGTACATCAAACCGCAGAATGTCGCGCCCTTGCTTTTTGAAGAATCCCGCTTTGGTTTTTTGCCCCAAGTTGCCCATGCCGATGAGCGTTTGCAGCACTTCCGGCGTAGCGAAACTGGCGTAAAACGGATCGGTTTCAAGGCTTAGCGTATCTTGCAAGGTTTTGATGACGTGCGCCATCGTATCCAATCCGACCACATCGCCCGTGCGGAACGTACCGGAACTGGCGCGACCGAGTTTTTTGCCCGTTAAATCATCGACCACATCGAAGGTTAGCCCGAAGTTTTCCGCTTCTTTCATCGTGGAGAGCATTCCGGCAACGCCCACGCGGTTGGCGATAAAGTTCGGCGAATCTTTGGCACGCACCACGCCCTTGCCCAGCGTGCTGGTGACGAAAGTTTCCAGCGCGTCCAAATAGTGCGCTTCGGTCGTGGGCGTGTTGATGAGTTCCACCAGCGCCATGTAACGCGGCGGATTGAAAAAGTGAATGCCGCAAAAGCGCGGCTTCACGGCTTCGGGCAGCGCTTCGGAGAGCTTGGTAATCGACAAGCCGGACGTGTTGCTCGCCACCATCGCGTGCGGTGCGATATGGGGCGCGATTTGGGCGTACAGGCTTAATTTCCAATCCATGCGCTCGGCAATCGCTTCGATGATGAGATCGCACTCGGAAAGCAGCGGCAGGTTTTCGGCGTAATTTGCGGCTTGAATCAAGGACGCATCTTCGACCACACCCAGCGGCGACGGTTTGAGTTTTTTCAGATTCTCAATCGCCCGCAGCACGATGCCGTTTGGATTCCCTTCTTTCGCGGGCAAATCAAACAGCACCACCGGTACTTTGACATTGACCCAATGCGCCGCAATTTGCGCCCCCATCACCCCCGCGCCCAGTACGGCGACTTTTTTGACTTGGAATTTGGACATAGTTGGAACTTTCTTTGGCTAATTTAGACCAGTGCCGCCTCGGTATTCATTAGAACTTTGGAGCCAGAGCGGGCGCTTTTCAGGGCGGTAATCGTTTCGGGGAAGAGTTTGGCAAAGTAAAAACGCGCCGTTTGCAGTTTGCCCACGTAGAACGCATCTGTATTGCCTGCGGCGATTTCTCGCAACGCCACTTGCGCCATGCGGGCGAAGAAATAGCCAAACACCCAATGCCCCATCACGCGCAGATAATCCACCGCCGCCGCGCCCACTTCATCGGGGTTTTGCAGCCCTTTGAAGCCGATTTCCATCGTAAATTGGGTGATTTTGTCGCCCAACATCGCAATCGGGGTGATGAATTCGGACATTTTTTCGTTCACGCCCTCTTCTTCTACCAGCTTGGCGATAAGTTTGCCGAATTTGCGCAGCGTCGCGCCGTTGTTCGATAGCACTTTGCGCCCCAGCAAATCCAAGGATTGGATGGTGTTCGTCCCCTCGTAAATCATGTTGATGCGGTTGTCGCGCACCAACTGCTCCATGCCCCACTGCCGAATAAAGCCATGACCGCCAAACACCTGCATACAGGCGTTGGTGGCGATATGCCCGTTGTCGGTTAAAAACGCTTTGGCAATCGGCGTGAGCAGTGCCAGCAGTTCGCCCGATTCGCTGCGCACTTTGGGATCGGGGTGGTAATGCTCTTTTTCCAGCAGCAGCGCACAAAACGCTTCCAACGCCCGCCCACCTTCGGCGTAGGCTTTGGCGGTCAAAAGCATTTTGCGCACATCGGGGTGTCGGATGATGGTGCTACCCATTTGATAGCGCTCTTTGGCGTAGGCAAGCGCGTTCTGGTAGGCTACCTCGGTTAATCCGAGCGATTGATTGCCCACGCCCAAACGCGCCGCATTCATCATCACGAACATTCCGTGCATTCCCTTATTCGGCTCTCCGACCAGCGTGCCGACGGCGTTTTCCAACACCATTTGGCACGTCGCGCTGGCTTTGATGCCCATTTTGTGTTCCAAGCCTCCGCAGTAAATGCCGTTGCGTTCGTTGAAATTGCCGTTGTGGAATTTGGGAACGACAAAAAGACTAATCCCTTTGATGCCGGCAGGCGCATCCGGCAAACGGGCTAACACGAGGTGGATGATGTTGTCCGCCATATCGTGTTCACCCGCGCTGATGAAAATTTTGTTGCCCGTGATGTGGTACGTGCCATCGGGTTGCGGTTCGGCTTTGGTGCGCATCAAACCCAAATCGGTTCCGCAATGGGGTTCGGTCAGGCACATGGTTCCCGTCCACTCGCCACTGGTCATTTTGGGTAGATAGGTGGCTTTTTGTTCGGGCGTGCCGTGCGCTTCGAGTGCCGCATACGCGCCGTGTGTGAGTCCGGGGTACATCGCCCATGCCTGATTCGCGCTATTGAGCATTTCATAAAACGCCTGATTCAGCACAATCGGCAGCCCCTGCCCGCCGAATTCGGCTTGGCACGCCAGCCCCGTCCAACCCGCTTCCCGGAATTGGCGATACGCCTCGGCAAACCCCTTGGGCGTGGTGACCGCGTGGGTTTGCGCATCGTAGCTACAGCCTTCGGCATCGCCGGATTGGTTCAGCGGAAAGATGATTTCTTTGGCAAATTTGCCGCCTTCTTCCAATACCGAATTGAAGGTGTCGATGTCCAAATCCACATGGCGCGGAATGGCGTGCAATTCGTTCACCACGTTCAAAACCTCGTGCAGCACAAACTGCATATCACGCAAGGGCGGGGTGTAGCTGGGCATGGTGAGTTCTCCTAATCGTTTTTATGGGGCGCTTTGGTGGGTGGAAAGAATGCGATCAAATCCCCGATGGGCGCGTTCAATGGCGTGGGGATTGTTGAGAAAACGGGCTTCGTAATGCAGCGCCAAAATCAGGGCGTGGATTTCAAAAGCGATTTGCTGGGCATCCGCCTCGGGGCGCAAATGACCGCAGTTTTGCGCTTGCACAATCGCGCGGTGCAAAGCGGCTAACCATGTTTGCATGGACTGCGCCAGTGCATCCCGCACCGTGCCGGGACGGTCGTCAAATTCCACCGCGCCGCTGATAAAAATGCAGCCGGATTCAATTTCCGTTGCTACTTGCTGCATCCAATTCGCAAACAAGGCACGCACACGCGGCAGACCACGCGGCTGTTCCAAGGCGGGATAAAAAACATCGTGTTCAAATCGTGCAAAATAGTGGCGGATGACGGCGATTTGCAATTCCTCACGCGAGCCAAAATGGGCGAACACACCGGATTTGCTCATCTGCATCGCCTCCGCCAGAGTGCCGATACTCAAACCTTCCAAACCGTAATGTGTCGCCATGCCCAATGCTGCATCGAGAATGGATGCCTTGGTTTGCTGCCCTTTGTGGCGTGAGCGGCTGATGGGATGGGCGGTATTCGTTTTCAACATAGCCAAAATGTACAACCAAAATAGAACGACCGTGCTATTTTATTCTGTAAAGAACCCTCCACCATGTCCATGTTTCTACCTAGATTTCTACCTAGAGCACCCATTGCATTGCCAACATTACCAACATTGCCAGCATTGGCAAGCAAACGGGTTTTTACCACCACGTTGATTGCGCTGATTGCCACTCCCCTGCTGCTTGCGGGATGCGGAGGGGGCGATGCAGCGGCTCCACCCCCCACGACCTTGCGTATTTTGGATTCCACCATCGGTACCGGAGCTACCGCCGAATCCGGCAACACCCTCACCGTGAATTACACGGGTTATTTATTTGATGGTGCGGTGTTGAATGTGCGCGGAACGAAGTTTGATTCATCTCTTGCCACAGGCAGAACCCCATTCACGTTCACGATTGGTGCGGGGCAGGTGATTCAGGGCTGGGAACAAGGCTTAATCGGCATGAAAGTGGGCGGACAGCGGATGTTGGCGATTCCCGCAGATTTGGCGTATGGTGCTACGGGGTCGGGTAGTAGCATTCCCCCAAATGCCGCATTGGTGTTTGATATTGTGCTGTTATCGGTTGAATAATATGCCGCGTTTCTACTGCCCTACCCCTATGAATTCTGGCATGGTGTTGGATTTGCCCGCATCGGCTGCCCGCCATGTACAGGTGCTGCGTTTGCAGCCCAGCGATTCCATCACGTTATTTGACGGCGTAAGCGAAGGCGAGTTCGATGCCACCGTCACCCAGATGGGGCGCAGCACGGTGCAGGTGCGCATCGGCGCGTGCCATGCCATCAACCGCGAGCCAGCAGCCCAAGTGCATCTCGCCGTCGGAATGCCTGCCAATGAACGCATGGATTGGCTCATCGAAAAAGCCACCGAATTGGGCGTAACCAGCATCCAACCGCTGATGACCGAACGCACGGTGCTACGGCTATCTGGCGAACGGGCGGAGAAGAAAGTCGCGCATTGGCAAAGCATCGCCATTGCCGCGTGCGAACAATGCGGCGGCAACCGCGTCCCCACAATTCACCCCGTGCAAACGCTGGCGCAGTGGCTGCAAAAAAGCGAGAAGGCGGATTCAGATTCGGATGCGGTGCGTTTGATTTTGTCGCTGGCAGACGGTACGCAATCGCTGCACGCTATCAAAAATCATAAAAATGATAGCACGCTATGCAGTACCACCGTGCTTTCTGGGCCAGAAGGCGGATTAAGCCCCACCGAAGAAGCCGCAGCCTTGGAACGTGGTTTTATCCCCGTGACGCTCGGTACACGGGTGCTGCGGGCAGAAACGGCGGCGCTGGCGGCGTTGGTATTTTTAACGGTTTAACCAAGAATTTAATTTTTCAGGGCACATTATGATTAGCGAAGAAGCCAAAAAAGAAGCCGCGATTCAGCGCGAAATCGGTGCAGCAGCATTTGCAAATGACACCCAAAAAGCCCTTGAAGCCTACCGTCGCGCTACCGAGTTAGACCCTGATAATGCAGATGGATGGAATGAATTAGGAAGTTTATTACTACAGACAGGTGAACCAGATAAAGCTATTAGCACTTATCAAACTGTTTTGCGTTTGGGGCAAGAACATAAAAATCAACAAGAAATTGCGATAGCTTGTGTTAATTTAAGTAATGCGTACTTGGATCATGGTGACTTGAATAAAGTTGAAGAATACTCAAATCAGTCTTTGAAAATTTTTGAAAGTATGGGGCATAAAGAAGGTATGGCGATGAATTACGCCAACCTAGGAACCGCCCACAAAATACATGGTAATTTAGATAAGGCAGTAGCGTATTACAATAAATCTTTGGAAATTTTTGAAAGTATTGGTAATAAAGAAGGTGTTTTAGCTATTTCTTTTAATAAAAAAAATGTTTACCGAAAGCGCGAAAGATTTTTAACCGAGTTGTATATTAAAAACTATAAATCAGTTCGAGAATTAAAATTAAATGTAGGACGTATCAACTTTTTAATTGGTGAAAACGGTTGTGGTAAAAGCAATATCTTGGAAGCATTAACGTTTGCTTCTTCGGCAGAAGCGGATAAGCTAGATAATGAATTTTTAGCTTCGCGCGGCATTCGTATTACCGAGCCGCAGCTCATGCGTTCTGCGTTTGAGGAAGAATACATTGATGAAGATATTGAAATTAAATTAACCTTGTGTTCACCAAAAGAGAAAAATAGTAATAAAACACTATACCTATTAAGAAATGAAAATAAACCCTATTCTAAATGGCGTAATGTCAATTCTTCTACTGAGAATAGTTCAATAGCCGATTTCATCATTTATTCACCCGAAAATTCATCATTGCGCAATCTAGAAAAAGAAGGGCAAATTCAACCATTGGGAATTTATGGCGAAGGTTTGTTTAAACTATTGTCTGTTACGCAAGAAGAAGAACCCGAAGCCTTTGAAGAAATTGTTCATGCTTTAGAATTGTTTGGCTGGTATGAATCCATTGGTATTCCTAAAGACTCCTCTACGTTAAACCGTAGAATTACGCTCAAAGATTATTATTTGAAATTACCATTCGACCAACGCAGCGCCAATGAAGGATTTCTGTTGGTGTTGTTTTATATTACACTGGTTGTTTCCAAATACACGCCGAAGATATTTGCGATTGATAATATCGACACATCGCTAAACCCCAAATTGTGTACCAAGCTAATACAAGAATTAACCCGCTTGGTAAAAAAATACGATAAACAAGTTTTTGTGACATCGCACAATCCGGCAATTTTGGATGGTATTGATTTAGGTGACGAAGACCAGCGCTTGATTGTTGTCTCTCGCAATCGGGAAGGGCAAACCGAGTGCGAAACTTTATCCCCACAAGATAAACCGAAATCTTCTACCAAAGCACGTCTTTTGAAATTGTTCAAAGGGGATGATGCCATTCTTCAAAAAATTGAAGAAAAATTTAATACTAGCGAAGAACCCATCAAGTTATCCGAGGCTTTTTTGAGAGGCTACTTGGGCGGATTGCCAACAGGGTTTTAACGCCATGGAAAAAATTGGATTGGCCTGTGAAGGGGTTACAGATAGGGCGGTTATTAAAAATATCCTATGCGGTTATTTTTCTATCCAATCTCCGCAAAGACATATCAATGAATTATCGCCCCCCGAAGGTGGGTGGAGACCTTTATTAAATTACTTAAAAACTGAACGGTTTAGGGATGATGTGGAGAGCCATTCTTGCATCATTCTGCAAATTGATACCGATGTTTCTGCCGATTTTGGTGTTCAACACACCGATGATTCCAATAATCCGCTTTCGGTAATAAAGCTAATCGAAAGAATCGTCGCAATGATGGTTGCAAAAATAGCCGATGGTGATGCGGATTTTTATGCGGATAATTCAGGAAAAATTATATTTGCGATTTGCGTCCACTCTATAGAATGTTGGTTATTGGTTTTTTATGATACAAGCAATGCCTATACAATAGATTGCTCTTGCGAAGAGAATTTAAGAAAATTTAAGTTCCCACGCAATACACAGCTCACAAAAAAACCGCGCAACTATGAAGTTATTAGTGCTCCGTTTTTAGAGTCAGCAAATATCACTACCGTTGCAGCGAAAAATGAAAGTTTTAACTATTTCATTCAACAACTGCAACCAATAACTATTTCAACTTCTGCACCAAGCTAAACCCCGCCACCGCAATGCCTCCCGCCAGCACGCCAAATAAACCGCTGGCTACTGCGCCACTGAGTCCACCCAGTGCGGGCAAACTTTCAATCGCGTGGTGCAAAGGGGGGATGCCGTGCGACAAAATGCCGCCGCCCACCATGAACATCGCCGCTGTTCCGACCACGGTCAGCGCCTTCATCAGCCACGGTGCAAAAACCAGCAAGCCCGCTCCGATTCGGCGCAATACCGCCGCGCCCACGCCCTGCGCCCGCATCCAGTACAGCCCCAAATCGTCGAGCTTGACGATGGCAGCTACGAAGCCGTAAACCCCGACCGTCATCAAAATCGAAATGCCAACCAGCACCGCGAGCTTGTCCATGAAACTGGCGGCGGCAACGGTTCCGAGGCTAATCACCACAATCTCAGCGGATAAAACGAAATCGGTACGGATAGCACCTTGGATTTTTTCTTTTTCAAACGCGACCAAATCCACCGTGGTATCGGCGGCAGCGGCGCGGATTTGGTTTTCTGCCTCGGCGGTGGCTTCGGTGGAATGCAGCCACTTGTGCGCGATTTTCTCAAAGCCTTCAAAGCACAAAAACAAGCCGCCCAGCATCAACAATGGCGTGATTGCCCACGGCGCAATCCAACTAATGAGCAGCGCGGCAGGAACCAAAATCGCCTTGTTCACCATCGAACCCTTGGCAACTGCCCAGACTACGGGTAACTCGCGCTCGGCACGCACGCCGCTGACTTGCTGGGCATTGAGCGCCAAATCATCTCCCAGCACGCCCGCCGTTTTTTTGGCAGCGACTTTGGTCATCACTGCCACATCGTCCAATACCGTGGCGATGTCGTCCAATAATGCAAGCAAACTAGACGCAGCCATAACCCTCATCCGCGATGACTTTTGCCAAGGTTTCGCGCGGCAGAGTGGATTCCACTTCCACCCGATTTTGGGTGCGATCTACGGTAAGGATTTGGATGGCTTCATCCGCATCGTGTAAGGCATTGCGAACGGCTTTTTCACAATGTCCACACGTCATTCCGGTCACGGTAAAAGTCTGTTTCATGGTCATCATCCCGTAATGGTTAGGTTAGGAAGCGGGTGCATTCGCGGGTGGAGGCGTTTCTAAAATAGGGCTACCGACTGCCGTATCCGCTGCTGGAGTCGCAGCCGGTGTGGTAGGGGCTGGCGTATTGGTGGTGGTTTCAGCGGGTTGGTCGTACACAATCCCGGGCTGGGGGATATTGCCCTTGCCGATGCGCTTGCTAATGAAATGCGCCAACACATACGCAATCCCTTTGAGGTTATCGCGCAGCCAGACGGCTTGCTGTTCGCAGGTTAATTCGCCGAATTCGATCACCAGCTCGGCATCGGAGGTCGTGGTGTATCGGTATCCGTAATAACTGCGCAGGTCGGGTGTAAAGTTATCGGGCATCCATTTGAACGGCCAGTATTGCGAATACAGCGCCTTCCATGCCGCAGCGGCAGGGCGATCCGAATCGTTTTTATAGCCGATAGATGCACCGGTACGGCAGGGTGTATCCGATCCATCAAAATGGAGGAAAACAGCGATTTTGACTTGGTAGGTATCATCTTCCAGATACGCACCTTTGCGAATGACGTTCACGCCCGCTGCCCGCAGAATACGGGTGGCTTCATCGGCAACAATGGGAGTCCATTTAATCTCCGCACCCCATTTGGAGGACGTTCCGATAGAACCCGTCGTCCTCCCCTCATGCCCCGCCTGAATCAACACATCTGCTACTTGCATTTCTTCTCTCCACCTTGAAAAAGTTTACATTGTGCAGCAGGAATACAGTAACTAAGGCAATATCACCGGAAATGCCCCCTATTTCGGGGTCAATCATTTCAGGGGGTGATTTAGCTTTGCCCATGTTCTACCTCGTATTTCAATTGAGCCAAAAATTTAGGCGGCAAGTTGATTTATCACCATTCCTTCGCTTCAAACCCGCTGGGGTTGCGAATTTCTACCGCATCGCCAGATTGCGATAACACATACAAACCATTGCGGTGTGCATAGCGGCTGACGGTTTCAGGAATCACCATCGCTGCTACACCGCCCAGCACGGTGTAATTGCGGTATTGGGGAATATGGGGTTTTATTTTTTCCAATCGGTCTAAATGGTCATCCACATCATCTTGCGTGAGTTTGGATTTACATTCCAATGCAATCATAATGTCGGTATTGATAACGATTAAATCAATTTCCATCACAAACTGGCGGTTATCGTCCAATACTTTGTGGTTAGAAATAACCTGATGCACGGGTAAATTGCGTTCTTGAAATAAACGCACCGCAGCGGGTTTCACCATTTCTTGTACAAACTCACCCAGCCGATTGGCATGACCACCCATTTGCTTGGATAACTCTTTCATCCGCTTATCGAAATCCATACGGCTTGCTTTCGCTTCAGCCTCCCGTTCAGCGCGAAGGCGTGCTTCTTCAACGCGAAGTTTGGCTTCTTCAGCTTCCCGTTCAGCACGTTTCTTGGCTTCTTCTTTAGCCTCTTCAGCGCGAAGTTTGGATTCTCGTTCAGCGTGAAGGCGTGCTTCTTCTTTAGCCTCTTCAGCGCGTTGTTTGAATTCCTCTTGAAGTAATCGCCTTTCTTCAAGACGATTTTGTGCCTCTTGCTCAAAGCGAATGCGCACTGCTTCGGCATTGGCTTGAATCGTGTTGCGCGTTTCCATTAACGCCCGTAATACATCGTCCAATGTGATATTGGGTGCAGTGGTGGTTGTCATAGCCTACTCCTCCTTCCCTTGGATTGTAAATAAACCATGCAAAAACGCTTTTCATTTTCATTGTAGAAGCGGCGGCAGCCGCGAATGATTTCTTCTCAAAGATTCGCGCCTTCCGGTGCTTCCTACCAAAAAATGTGTACCATGTTTGGTGGTTTAATTTGTTCAATGCTTTGCTATTTCACTCCATCATGAAACTCCATCGTTTGCTTCCAGTTGCACTGATTTCATTTTCAGCCATTGCCTATGCCGATATGGGAATGCTGCGGATTACCACCGACCCCGGAGATGCGCAGATTTTTATCAACGGTCAACGCAAAGGCAACAGTCCGAGCCAAGATGGACAATCGTTCGCCGTTAAGCTGCCGCAGGGCGAATACACGGTGGAAGGACGCAAAAGTGACGGTCAAGATTACTACGGCAAAAAAAGTGTTTACGTTGCCAATGACAGCTTACAAACCGTCCATATCTCGTTAGCAAAAGTCAACTTACCACCCAAACCCTATGGCAATGCGGCGAACGGCAGCACGGTGGTGAATGGTTTGGAATGGCTGCGTTGCAGTGTGGGGCAGCAATGGACGGGGACAACTTGTGTGGGTTCTGCCAAAGAATACACGTTTGACGAAGCCCAACAAGTTCCCCGTATGTTTAACGCCACAGGCTACGGCGGTAAACGGGATTGGCGCGTACCCACTATTCGAGAACTGGCAAGTTTGCGCGTATGCAGCACCGGATTTACCAATAAAACGAAAGATTTACAAGATGGTGGTTCACCTGTTCCATATGGATGTAATGACGGCTCAAGCAAGCCCACGATTGATACGGTACGTTTCCCAAATACTGCGGCTTCTAACGTTTGGTCGGGTTCGCCCTATGCCAACGGTACGAGCTACGCGTGGGTCGTTGATTTCGACGATGGTTTCTCCCACTACAACGTCCGCAGCTACGGCTACGGTGTGCGGCTGGTGCGTGGCGGACAGTGATTTTGAGCGCGTAGCGCCTTTGGGTATTCAATATGGTGGTACATAAAAATCGTGTATTTGCAGGGCTTTTTGCGGTGTTTGTAGGATGTTCGGCACAAAGTATTCATGCGTTTGGTTTTGATGATTTGGAAAAAGTAGAGAAAGTCGAACAAAAAGAACGCCGCCAACGTGAAGCCCGTGCCGAAGCCGCTCGCCGCGAAGAGGAAGCCCGCAGGCAAGCACAGCAGCAAGCCCAAGAAGCCGAGGCTAGGCAACGCGCTGCTGCTAATAACAGTGGCGGATCCAATCGTGGAGCGGGTACATCTGTGGAAGCGGGTGGACGTTACCGCATCTACGAAGACAAGGGTCGTGCAGCAGCTTGGTCATGGTTTAAGCAAGAAATTCTTGTGAAATGCGAGGGTGGAAGAAAGAATGGCGATATACCATCGGTCTATCTCAATGAATCAGGACGCTGGAGTACCACCTATAGGACAGGAACCTACAGTACCTTTCATGAAGCGGCAACGGCGGCTTGCCAGTAGCGGGAAAAATCCCATTTTCTCCACACTAGACATCTCCATCGGCGGAATGACCTGCGCTTCATGCGTGGGGCGGGTTGAAAAGGCGCTTAAAAAGGTTTCTGGCGTGCAAGAAGCCAGCATCAATTTGGCGACTGAATCGGCGCGGATTACTTACCTTGAATCGCCAAATCACAACGATATGCCCGCGCTATTACGCCGAGCCGTGCGCAATGCGGGCTATGAAGTGCGCACCGAATCTGCGTTAGATGCTACAGAAAAAGAAGCACCCTTTGCAGGCTTTATGCCCGTTGCAGCCGGAATTGCTTTTTCCATCCCGCTGATGTTGCCCATGTTCGCGGATTGGTTCGGGCTGCATTGGATGCTTCCGGCTTGGGTGCAGTTTGCATTAGCCGCTCCGGTGCAGTTTGTGTTGGGAGCGCGTTTTTACAAAGCGGGTTGGCACGCGGCGCGGGCGTTGGCGGGAAATATGGATTTGCTGGTCGCTATCGGCACAACCGCCGGATTTTTCCTTTCCGTGTGGCTGTGGCTGACCGCGCCCGCTGGCGAAATGCCGCATTTATATTTTGAAAGCTCGGCAGTCGTTATTACCTTGGTGTTATTGGGAAAATGGTTAGAAACCCGCGCCAAACACCAAACGACTGCCGCGATTCGCGCTTTGCACGCGCTGCGTCCCGATACCGTGCATTGGATTGGGCGCGATGGCGAAATCGACGTGCCGATTGCCGATGTGCTGGTAAACGACCGCATCGCCGTAAAGCCCAGCGAACGCTTCCCGCTGGATGGTGTGGTGCTGGAAGGCGAAACGCAGGTCGATGAATCCATGCTCACGGGCGAACCTCTGCCAGTTGCCAAGATGAAGGGCGCGGCGGTGACGGGCGGGTCGTTGAACGGCGAAGGGCGTATCGTGCTGCGCGTCACGGCGGTGGGCAACGATACGGTGTTGGCGCACATCATCCGCTTGGTGGAAGACGCGCAAGCCGCCAAAGCGCCGATTCAGCGGCTGGTGGATAAGGTCAGCGCGGTGTTTGTACCCGCCGTGCTGCTCATCGCGCTGGCAACGCTGCTCGGCTGGCTGGGAACGGGACATTCGTTGGAAACCGCGCTCATCCACGCCGTCACCGTGCTGGTGATTGCCTGCCCGTGTGCGCTGGGTTTGGCGACTCCGGCGGCAATCATGGCGGGAACGGGCGTAGCCGCGCAGCACGGCATTTTGATTAAGGACGCGCAGGCGTTGGAACTGGCGCACCAAATCCGCACCATCGCTTTCGACAAAACCGGAACGCTCACGCAAGGGCAACCGCGCCTCATCAACACCGTTGCGCCGGAGATTCTGCACCTCGCCGCCAGCCTGCAAAC
>JBDKGR010000070.1:0-13238 GCA_039798085.1 Pseudomonadota bacterium | reverse complement strand
GCAGCATTTTTCACCCAAGAGTTGGGTACGGCACTCGGTTTAACGCCGGATCAAGTACAAGGAGCGTTTATTCCAGCCACCATGAACCGTTCGGGTGTGCGTTTACCGTGGGTGCGTAAAACCTGTATTTCTTCGAGTTGGCAACATGAATCCGCCCATGCCGTGGCGACGGCAGCCGCTGCTCCGGGTCCGTCGATGGTGAATTTGGTCAGCCACCAGCCCCATGCGTTTTTGGCGTGGGATTTGCGCAATGCCGACCGCACGCCGATTCATCAGCGGGTTCGATTTTTGTACCAACAAACCGAATCCCCCATCACCATTGGCGTGCGGGTAGATGAGGGTGCAGAAAAATCCATTACTCTGCACGCACCGGTGGGGCCCGCTGCCTTGGAGATTGAAGGCAATGCCCCATTCTCGGTACTTCATATCCGTTTACTGGAAGGGCGTTTGCGCGTGCATGGCTTGGGTTTAGAACCACCTGTATCAACCCGTTTACAGTTGGATTTGTTTGCCTTTCCCGGAGCAACGGTACGGGGCTGGCAGTATGCCAATCCAGCGTATTTTCGTTCGTGGTTTGCGCAAAACCCACCTTATCAAGTCGTGGTGTTGCAATACGGAACCAACGAAGGGCATGAACGCACATTCGACCCCGCCACCTACACCCAGACCTTGCGCCAAAGTGTGAGCAATTTACGCCAAACCTTTCCCCAATCCACTTGTTTGCTGATCGGCCCGGGGGATAGAGGGGTTTTGGTACGCTCGAAAAGAAGCAACACCAAAAATAAAATCAAACATAAAGCCAACGCAAAAACCAAAGCCAAAACAAAAACCAAGACCAAGACCCATGCGGTAAAAGCAATACCGCTGGCATCTCCACAACTGCTGCATTATTCGCGGATTCATGCGCAGATTGTGAGAATTCAAGACGCTATCGGGAACGAATTTGGATGCCAGCATTGGAGTATGTACCAAGCAATGGGCGGTAGCACCACCGCCTATACGTGGGCACGGCAACGTCCGCAATGGATGGCGAACGATTTACTGCATTTCACGGCGGCAGGGTATCAGCGTTTGGGTCAGATTTTTGTCAACGATATGGGATGGAAACCCGAAACCCTTTGGTTTACCGCAAAAGACCCAGCCACTGCACCAGTAGAATGAACGGAATGAAAAGAATGAAAAGAATGAAAAGAATGAAAACCCTTGATTGTCTCTTTTGGAGTGTTTCCGCATGGTTCCTCATCTTGTAACCGCATTGACCGATTCCATTAGTGAATTGGAGCAGCGCATTCTGGACTCCATGCCCGCCATTGAACGCTGGTTTCGTTTGGAGTGGATGGAGCATACCCCCCCGTTTTATTGCGCGGTAGATGTGCGCAATGCTGGCTATAAACTGGCTCCCACCGATACCCATTTGTTCCCCGACCATTGGCATATCCTCACCCCCGCGATGTTGCCGTTGGCGGTGCAGGCAGCGATGGCGGCGATTGAAAAAATCTGTCCCGAAGCGCGTCATTTGCTGATTGTTCCGCAAAGTCGCAATACCGATTTGGCGTATTGGAGCAACATCGCCCAGTTGCAGCGTATTTTTCATTTGGCGGGTTTGAATGTGCGCATCGGTTCGATTAGCCCCGATGTCAAAGAATCCACCACCATTGTGTTGCCCGATGGGGAAAGCATTGAACTCGAACCCGCTCTGCGCACCAATGGGCGTTTGCTGCTGAAAGATTGTGACCCCTGCACCATTTTGTTGAATAACGATTTGCGCACGGGAATCCCGGGGATTTTGGAAGAGCTACACACCCAATTTATGCTGCCACCGCTGCACGCCACTTGGGGTACACGGCGTAAAAGTGTGCATTCCCGCTGCTTGGAAGAAATCACCAAACGCTTTGGCAAACTGATTGGTGTGGATTATTGGTTGCTTGCCCCCTTATTTGATCACCGTGCGCAGGTGGATTTTGCCAATCCTGCGGATCGGGAAGCCTTGGCAAACCAAGTAGATGCGTTGCTCACCAAAATCCGACGCAAGCACAAAGAATACGGAATGAAAGAAAAGCCGTTTATCGTCCTCAAAGCCGACGATAGCCATCCGGCATTGGGAGTGAAAATCCTCCGCGAGGGTAAAGATGTTCATGCTTTGTACTTCAACGCTCCAGCAGTTTATGACGTGTTGTTGCAAGAGGGTATTGAGGCGGAGCTTCAAAATCCCGTGGTGTATATGATGGATCGCTATGTCGTGGGTGGGTTTTATCGTACAGCAACCGATTGCGTTCCATTGGAGTTCGCCGAAAGTCCACACCTTCCCCAACTCGGAATCAAGCAGGGTGGAAATGTACCGAATCGGTTTTATATGTACGGTGTCATCGCACGGTTGGCGATGCTAGCGGCAAGTTATGAACTAGAAGCCACCGACCCCAACGCCGAGCATTACGATTAAAGATTAACGTTAATCGTCATCAAGCAAGAATTCGTCGGATAAATCGTCTTTGCCGGCATCGGCTTGGCGCTGTAAATCGGCTTTGCGTTGAAGTTCTTTGACCGATTCCATGAAATCAACCATGCTGATAGGCTCTGCCAAGCGCGTCATGGGGTGTTGCACCACATCCACCAACTGGACATTGGTCAAACGCTCACTGGTAATCCACATTTGCCCAATCGGAACACTGATTGCCAGAAATGCCGATAGCCCCACGCCCCAGCGCGTTACCGCCCAATGCCTTGGGTCAGCAAGGCGCAGATGGGCACGCACTACCAGTGCCAAAATGAGGATAGTCATGTAGTTAGCAATCCGCAGCGGCCACAACCAGTAGAAAGAAAATGCCAGTTGTTCGAGGACGGTTTGCAACAGCACTTCGCTGAGGTAGGCAATGCAGACAATCAATAAATGGCTAAAGAACCGATCTACCCCCCCCAAAATACGCCCTAGCAGCGAATATCCGGTGCTCCAAATAGCGAGTACGGCAGCCAAACCACTGAGCTTCGCAAGATAAGGGGGGTTGCTGTCGATATGAACGGCATTGAGCCAGACCGTCCATGTTTCATGCAGCAGCACCGCCAGCAACGCCAGCAACGCCAAGGGCCATACCATGCGATTGGACAATGGTGCTTCGGGAGCCATCGACCAATCCGTATGGCGAATGCTGATATGGTTATTGCCAATTTGAATTTTGGTGGTGTCGGGTTGATCGTGTACGCGGTTGATCACGGTGTGGCATTGGCTGCGTCCGAACGGTACGGGGAGGCGCAAACCGTTGATAGAACCCAAATCGTGCAGCGTAACGCTTCCATCTTCATTGCGGCGTAGCACGGCGTGGTAGGGAGCACAATGGGGATCGTCAAGCACCACATCGTTATCCAAAGCACGACCAATACGCAATGCAGATTCCGAGGTATGGGGAAGGGCAATGCGGGTGTGAACACTGCCATCACGATGCCAATGTTCTAAATACCAGTCCATTGGATGATTCATTGAATGATTCATTGCAACAACCCCAAAAATTCCGTGCTGATGCGGTTGGCATTGGTGAAACTGAATCCATCCAAAATAATGCTGCTTTGAAGACGCTCACGCGGGTCATCGACTTGCAGTGCCGTGAGATGAAGTTTGTATAAATCCTCGAATTTGCGATATGCCTCCAAGCACACAGCAACCCGATAAACGTGACTAGCACCCTGCACGTATTGACCGTGGCATTTGCGGTGGGTGAGTTCACGCCCGGATCGGAAAGGGCGATCAATCGAAAATTGGCGATCTGCCATATTCAAAAATTGCACGGTGGTGAGTTTTTCATTGCGCGTCAATTCATGTTGAAGGTGCATAGAACCGGTATAAAACCCCTGTTTCACGAATAAATCGGAATGCAGTTGGCATTCGAGCTTATCGCTTTGGAAACGTACACTCTCTCCCTCCGAACCCTTCGCCCAGCATTTGGTGAGACTGCCACTCAACGTAGGAACTTTGCGCCCTGCCAGTGTTTGGCTGGAAAATCCCGTAACGCCTTGTACCTTGGTGGCAACAAAATCTTGGTGGGCATGGAGCTGGCGGGAGATTTCGCTGCGCCATTCGATGGGAGGGGCGGTTTTGGTGACTTGCTGTGCTTTTTTCAAGAGTTCACGCACATATTGCACGGGAACGAGAAAGCTCAGTGCCTGACCATCGCGCCGCGTGGCAACATTCACGCCGACAACATGGCTGGATTCATCAATCGCAGGCCCCCCGCTCATACCGGAGTTAATCGCACCGGAAAATAGCATTTGCTCGTAAATACGTGATTCCACCATGCCGTTGTAAATTCCCTCTGAAATCAAAAATCCCAGTTCCAATGGGTTGCCCAGTGCGAAAACTTTGGCTCCTTGGGGCAGCGAATCTCTGCGCAACGCAAAACTGTGCCAAGGCATTTCGGCTGCTGGGGTGAGCGTGGTTGCTTGGATGCGTAACACGGCCAAATCATGCACCACATCCAACGCCATGAGTTGGGCGGGAACGGTGCGTCCGTTCGTGCCGCGCAATTCGATGCGGTATTTTTTAGGCTCCATCGCCAAGCTGGAAATCACATGGTAGTTGGTAACCACCAAGGGGGTTTTTCCCAGTTTATCTTCGATCAAAAATCCCGAACCCAAAGAAGATTGCTCCCCCGCACTGGCAAGTAATACACGCACTTGAAGCAGACGTTCTTTATTCGCGGCAAACAAATCGCGTGCCGAGGCGGAAGGTTCTACCAGCGGCGCGGTGGGCACGGTAGATGCGGTGGGGGCAAGTGATACAGGCGGTACGATTGGTTCGGCATGAACCAAGAAGGTGCATATAAATAAGACAAAAGCGAATAATGGGACAATCATGGGGCGAGTTTAACCATCCAACCCACTTTTCCCCACCATGAAACGCCTTCTTATTGCCACAGGTTTGCTGTGGTTCACACTTACGGGGATATTTCAACCATCCCACGCTGCGCCAACCGTGAAGCCCACCACGATTTCGGGTTTTACCCATGTCAAAACGGCGGGAGCGATTGATGAATACCGGCTTCAATCCAACGGTTTGCAGGTGTTGTTGATGCCTGAACATTCCAGCCCGACACTTACGCTGATGGTGACGTACCGCGTCGGATCGCGTAACGAAGTCACAGGAACAACAGGAGCCACGCATTTGCTTGAACACTTGATGTTCAAAGGTTCTAAAAACTACAACCGCGAAAAAGGCAATAACGTCGATCAAATTTTGGAACGCACGGGTGCGCAATACAACGCCACAACGTGGACAGACCGTACCAACTACTACGCTAATATGGGGCGTGAGCATTTGGATACCGTCATGGCACTGGAAGCCGACCGGATGCGCAATTTGCTGTTGCGCGAATCCGACCGCCAACCCGAAATGACGGTGGTGCGCAACGAGTTTGAAATGGGCGAAAACTCCCCCATTCAAGCGCTGTACAAAGAGTTATACCAAACCGCTTTTGTCGCGCACCCGTACCACCACAGCACGATTGGGCATCGCAGCGACATCGAAAAAGTCTCCATCGACAAGCTCCGCGCGTTTTACGATACCTACTATTGGCCCAACAACGCGACCGTCACCGTGATTGGCGATTTTGACCCCGCCCAAGTGTTAGCGCTGGTGAAAAAGCACTTTGGTGTGTATGGCAAATCGCCTAAACCCATCCCCGAGGTTTATACCGAAGAACCCGCACAAACGGGCGCACGCCGTACCATCGTGAAACGCCCGGGGGAATTGGGCGTGGTGGCGGTATCGCACAAAGTCCCGCCAGCGACGCACCCTGATTTTGCGGCGGTGTGGATGATGAGCGCGATTTTGGCGGATGGCAAAAACAGTCGCCTTTACCAAACGATTACCAATAAAAATCTAGCAACCAACGTCGAAGCCGATGCCGGAATTTTCCGTGATACCTCGCTGCACACCGTGTTTGCCCCGCTTGCACCCAACGTGAAGCACGAGGAAGTGGAGCGCTTGATTCTGCAAGAAATCGAACGCCTGAAAAAAGACGGCGCGACTGAATCCGAATTGCAAGCCGCCAAAGCCAAAAACGCGGCGGATTCGGCGTTCAAATTGGATGGTTCGTTTGGCATTGCGGGGCAACTCAATGAATTCATTGCAGCGGGTGATTGGACGTTGTTTTACCAGCTTGATGAATCCATCAACAAAGTTACGCTAGCGGATGTGCAGCGCGTGGCACAAAAGTACCTGCAAGAAGATTCCAGCACCACGGGTTGGTTTGTGCCGACTAAGGCGGGGGAAGAACCACCCCGTCAGGCTACGCCTGCCACCCCTCCTTCTAAAGGAGGGGAATCGGCATTGACTCTCCCCCTGCAAAGGGGGAGTACCCCAAAGGGGGGAGGGGGTTTGGTACAGGATGGTGTTCACCGTAGCACGATCAAGGATACGGGCATTGATTTTATTGCCTACCCTATGGGCGTGAAAGATGTCGTGACTTTGCGTGCCACCTTCCCAGCGGGGCGTTCGCAAGCCTTGCGCAACGGCGGCAACCCAATGGTTCCGACCCTTGCCGCGATGCTATTGGATGAAGGCACTACGAAGCACGATAAATTCGCCATTGCCCAGCAACTGGAAGCCGTGGGTGCGAGCATCGGCTTTGGTGCAGGCAACGATTTGCTCAGCATCAGTGCCCATATGCTGAAAAAAGACGTTCCGCTGGTGTTGAATTTAATCGCCGAACAACTGCGCACGCCCGCCTTTAGCGCCGAAGAATTCGCCAAAGCCAAAAAGCAACTGGTGGCGGGCGTTCAACGCAGCCTTGAAAGCACCGATGTCCGCGCAGAAGATGCCTACAACCGCAGCATTTATCCGCAAGGGCATTTGAATAGAGACCTTTCCACCGAAGAAATGCTCTCCGCGATTGAATCCGCCACCTTGGAAGAAGTCAAAACCTTCCACCAAACCTATTACGGCACGGCAGCAATGAAATGGGTGATGACGGGCGATGTGGATATTCCCGCAGCCCAAGCCGCCATTGCCCAAGCCTTTGCGGGTTGGACAAACGGTAAACCCATGCCCGTAACGACCCCCGCACAATTCGCTCCGCCCGCCAAGCCCGCCGTGTTGGATGTGAAGATGGACGGAAAAACCAGCGTCTCGGTGATTTGGGGGCAGCCCACCGGATTGCGTTACCGCGATCCCGATTACCACGCGCTGCGCATCGCCACCGCCATTTTGGGCAGCGGTTTTACGGGGCGTTTGATGGCAACCGTGCGCGACCAAGAAGGGCTGACATACAGCATCGGCGCGGGTTTGCAAAACGACAGTTTCCATGACGGTGATTGGCATATCGGCGCTAGCTTCGCCCCCGAATTGCTGGAAAAAGGCATTGCATCCACCCAAATCCAACTGCAAAAATGGCTGAAAAACGGTGTCACCGAAGCCGAGGTGCGTGATCGGAAAACCAATTTAATCGGCGCATTCAAAGTAGGGCTTGCTACCACAGGCAGTATGGCGGGTGCGTTATTGAGCGTGCTGAATCGCGGCTACGACCCTAGTTGGTTAGACGAACTACCCACGCGTTTAGAAGCCATCACCACGCCCCAAGTCAATGCCGCGATTCGGAAATACCTAAAACCCGACAATATGGTTCTGGTCAAAGCAGGGAGTTTTCAATGACTATGCGATTCCTTCACACGATGTTGCGCGTGGGTAACCTGCAACGCTCGATTGATTTTTATACCCACGTACTGGGCATGAAACTACTGCGTACCTCAGAAAACCCCGAATACCGCTACACGCTGGCATTTTTGGGCTACGGCAGCAACCCAGACCATGCCGAGATTGAACTGACCTACAACTGGGACGTAGCGTCCTACGACATGGGCACGGCGTTCGGACACCTAGCGCTAGGCGTGCCCGATGCCGCCGCCGCATGTGAAACGATTCGTGCTGCGGGTGGCAACATCACGCGCGAAGCAGGGCCAGTGAAAGGCGGAACCACCATCATCGCCTTTGTGACCGACCCCGATGGCTACAAAATCGAATTGATTCAACGCCGTCCGTTGTGAATGCGCGGACCGCCGTCGGTGATGTAAAGCTGCTGTCCCATATACGCATTGCCCCAGCCGATGTGCCAACGGCGGTTTTCTTCCTCGTCAATCAACACCAGCGGATAGGGTGCGTTGGGGGGCTGCATTTCCCAGCGTCCGGTTTTGCGGCTGGGCCACATCCACACATAGGTTCCATCGGGTTTGATGATGAGGTCACCCAGTGCCACGCCCGTAGTCATGTACATCCAGTTAGAACCTTGATACCCCATAGGTGATGCCCATACTGCACCCGGTACATTGGTACGCCAGACTCCAAACAAGGTGGAAATATCGCGCTGCACTGCCACTGGGGGATAGGTGGATGTATTAGGAGGGGAAACCGGATACGTTGGCTGGGTAGGCGGAGCGGGCTGTAGTTGTGGTAGCGGGCTATAGGGTGCGGGGTTGGGTGTGGTGGATTCGGGCACGTATCGGGGTGTTGTACCGTCGGGGCAGACATTGACCTTATTAGAGACCATTTGTCCGCCACACACCAAATACCCCGCCGACGCACTTGCCGATACCATCAGCAAAACCGCACCCATCCAAACCGATTGGTGATTCATACTATTCTCCTTGGGTTGTGAGGGGCGTATTATGAAACCATGATTCTCCTCGACGCACCCGTATCCGCATCCGTATCCGTATCCGTATCCGCAGCGATTGAATTGGTAACCAATAAAATCCCCGCATGACATTTTTAGCCCAACTCCAAACCGCGTCCCAGCAGAACCAATCCATGCTCTGCGTGGGGCTTGACCCCGAACCCCGCAAATTTCCGGTGGGTATGCAGGGCGATTCGTCCAAAATTTACGACTTTTGCGCCACCATTGTGGACGCAACCGCCGATTTGGTCATCGCGTTCAAACCGCAAATCGCCTACTTTGCCGCCCACCGTGCCGAAGCGCAGTTGGAGCAGCTCATCCAGCACATTCGCCGCGTTGCGCCGCACGTTCCTGTGATTTTGGATTCCAAACGCGGTGATATTGGTTCGACCGCGCAGCAATACGCCATCGAAGCCTTTGAGCGCTACGGCGCGGATGCGGTGACGCTCTCGCCGTTCATGGGCTTTGATACGGTGCAGCCGTATTTGAAATACCACGGCAAAGGCGCGTTTTTGCTGTGTCGCACCTCCAATGCGGGCGGGGACGATTTGCAAAATCAACGCCTCGCCACCGTGGAAGGGCAACCGCGTTTGTACGAACACATCGCCCGCCTTGCGCAAGAAGAATGGAACGAAAACGGGCAACTCGGGCTGGTGGTCGGTGCGACGTATCCAGCAGAAATCCAGCGCGTGCGGGAACTCGCGCCCACATTGCCGCTGCTGATTCCGGGGGTGGGCGCACAAGGCGGTGATGCCGTCGCCACCGTGAAAGCAGGATTAACCACGCATGGAAAAATCATCGTGAATTCCTCCCGCGCCGTGCTGTACGCATCAAACGGTGCGGATTTTGCCGAAGCCGCCCGCCGCGAAGCCGAACGCACACGCGACGTTTTGCAAGCCGCCAAAGCGGTTGCCGCATGATTTACTGCATCTTTCAGGATGGCAAACTGCTGGTGCGGGAAGATTCGCACGCCTTGCCCGATTCACCCGTGCTACCCGCCGCGCAGCACATTCTGGCGGTGGACGAATCTTGCTGCGCATACGGGGTCGATTCCGATACCGCCACGCCGGAAGGCTTTGTGTTTGCGGGTCTGCGGGCGTTGATTCCAGAATTCGCGCCGAACGTATTTGGGCAAATCAGCCGCGCGGCGCAGCTCACCGAATGGGCACGCACCCACCAGTTTTGCGGCGTGTGTGCCACCCCCATGCAGCCCGTGGCGCACGAACGCGCCATGCGTTGCAAGCACTGCGGCATGACGGCGTATCCGCGCATCTCGCCCGCCATGATGGTGCTGATAAAAAAGGGCGATGCCGTTTTGCTGGCGCGTCATACCATCTCGGCAACGCATCGCTTTGTGCCGCTGGCGGGGTTTTTGGAGGCGGGCGAATCGGTGGAAGATGCGATTCACCGCGAAGTCATGGAAGAAGTGGGTTTGCGCGTGCGCAATCTGCAATACTTTGGCAGCCAGTCATGGCCGTTTCCGCATTCGCTGATGCTGGCATTTACGGCGGATTATGTGGATGGCGAAATCGCCACCGACCCCGCCGAAATCGCCGAAGCCCGCTGGTTCACCCGCGTCGATATGACCGAACGCTATCCTGAAACATCCATTTCCGGTCGGCTGGTGAATAGCTTTTTTGCCAATGGTGAAGTACAAACTCACTATCATGGTGGGTTTTCATTTCTGAATTTCTGAATTTCTGAATAGGCTCACCCCAATGTCCAACTCCTTGCAGCAGCAAACCATCAGCATTCGCGGTGCGCGCACGCACAACCTGAAAAACATTGATTTGGATATTCCCCGTAACCAGTTGGTGGTCATTACGGGATTAAGTGGGTCGGGTAAATCCAGCCTCGCGTTCGATACGCTGTATGCCGAAGGGCAACGCCGTTATGTGGAAAGCCTTTCTACCTACGCGCGGCAGTTTTTGCAGATGATGGATAAGCCCGATGTGGATGTCATCGAAGGGTTATCGCCCGCCATTAGCATCGAGCAAAAAGCGACGAGCCACAACCCGCGCTCCACGGTCGGAACGGTGACCGAGATTCACGATTATTTGCGTTTATTGTTCGCCCGCGCCGGAACGCCGCATTGCCCCGATCACCATCTGCCGCTGCAAAGCCAAACCGTAAGCCAGATGGTCGATGCGGTGTTGGCATTGCCCGAAGGCACGCGCTTGATGATTCTTGCCCCGATTGCGCGGGAGAAAAAAGGCGAGTTTGTCGATGTCTTCGCGCAAATGCAGGCGCAAGGCTATGTGCGTTTCCGCGTGAACGGTGCGATTTACGAACACGAAAATCTGCCCACCCTCAAGAAAACCGAGAAGCACGCCATTGATGTGGTGATTGACCGCATTAAAGTGCGATCCAACGAAGACCGCGCCGAATACGATAGCCTGCGCCAACGCCTAGCCGAGAGTTTTGAAGCCGCGCTGCGCCTTGCCAACCACCGCGCGATTGCTTTGGAAATGGATTCGGAATCGGGCAAGGAACACCTTTTTAACGCCAAATTTTCCTGCCCCGTTTGCAATTATTCGATTGCGGAATTAGAGCCGCGTTTGTTCTCGTTCAACTCGCCAATGGGGGCGTGTCCGAGTTGCGATGGTTTGGGTCAGCAGGATTTTTTCGACCCCGCGCGGGTGGTGCTACACCCTGAAATTAGCTTGGCGGGCGGCGCGATCAAGGGCTGGGATCGGCGCAATGGCTACTATTTTTCCTTGCTCAAAAGCCTTGCCAAACATTACGATTTTGATGTGGAAACGCCGTTTGAAACGCTCCCCGAATCCCTCCAAAAAGTGATTTTGCACGGCTCGGGCAAAGAAGAAATCGAATTCACCTACATCATGGATTCGGGCAATTTTGCGGGAAAGGCCATCCGTAAAAAGCACCCATTTGAGGGCATTTTGCCGAATATGGAACGGCGTTATCGGGAAACCGAATCGTCCACGGTGCGGGAAGAATTGGCGCGTTTGCGCAGCTCCCGCCCCTGTACCGCGTGCCACGGCAGCCGCTTGCGGGTGGAAGCACGGCACGTTAAAGTGGGAGAAGGTGAGCAAGCCCGCGCTATTTACGAAATCAACGGCTCTACGCTGCGCGAGAGTTTGGATTATTTCCAAAGCCTCACCATGCACGGCGCAAAGGGTGAAATTGCCGCCAAAATCGTGCGCGAAATCAGTTTGCGGCTGAAATTTTTGAACGATGTCGGTTTGAATTATTTAAGCCTAGACCGCAGCGCGGAAACCTTGAGCGGCGGAGAATCGCAGCGCATTCGCTTGGCGAGTCAAATCGGTTCCGGCTTGACGGGCGTGATGTATGTATTGGATGAACCCAGCATCGGGCTGCACCAGCGCGATAACGACCGCCTGATTCACACGCTGCAACATCTGCGCGATTTGGGTAACAGCGTGCTGGTGGTGGAACACGATGAGGACATGATGCGTGCCGCCGACCACATTATCGACATGGGTGCGGGCGCGGGCATTCACGGCGGGAGCGTCATGGCGCAAGGCAATTTTGCCGAGGTGCAGGCCAATCAAGAATCGCTCACCGGACAATATCTGGCAGGAACACGTTGTATCGAAGTCCCAAGCCAGCGTTACCCCGTGGGCGCAAAAACATTGCGCATCGTGGGCGCGCGCGGACACAACTTGAAAAAAGTCACGGTCGATTTTCCGGTGGGGCTTTTTACCTGCGTTACGGGCGTTTCGGGTTCGGGAAAATCCACGCTGGTGAACGATACGCTCTACGCCGCTGCTGCCCAAAGCATTCACCGCGCCCATACCGAAGCCGCTCCGCATGAAGCGATTGAAGGCTTGGAGCACTTCGATAAAGTCATCAATGTCGATCAAAGCCCCATCGGGCGCACGCCGCGTTCCAATCCCGCGACGTATACGGGATTATTTACGCCGATTCGGGAGCTGATGGCCGAAGTCCCCACTGCACGCGAACGCGGTTACAGCCCGGGACGCTTCAGCTTTAACGTGAGCGGCGGACGCTGCGAAGCCTGTCAGGGTGACGGCGTGGTGAAAGTCGAAATGCACTTTTTGCCCGATATGTACGTGCCGTGCGATGTCTGCAAAGGTCAGCGTTACAACCGCGAGACGTTGGAGGTGCTTTATAAAGGCAAAAATATCGCCCAGATTTTGGATATGACGGTGGAGACCGCTTCCGAATTTTTCCAAGCCGTTCCCGTCATCGCCCGCCGTTTGCAAACGCTGCTGGATGTGGGATTAAGCTACATCAAGCTCGGACAATCGGCAACCACGCTATCGGGCGGAGAAGCGCAGCGCGTGAAACTGGCACTGGAATTAAGCAAGCGCGATACCGGACGCACGCTCTACATTTTGGATGAACCGACCACCGGATTACATTTCGCCGATATTGCCCTGTTGCTCCAAGTGCTGCACCACCTGCGCGATGCGGGCAATACCATTGTGGTAATTGAACACAATTTGGACGTGATTAAAACCGCCGATT
Source organism: Pseudomonadota bacterium (assembly GCA_039798085.1). Lineage (GTDB taxonomy): Bacteria > Pseudomonadota > Gammaproteobacteria > Burkholderiales > Burkholderiaceae_C > Allorhodoferax. The sequence goes on along the minus strand of JBDKGR010000070.1, from coordinate 108 downwards.
GGATTATCGACATCGGCCCCGAAGGAGGTGCGGGCGGTGGCACGGTGCTGGCTACCGGAACGCCGGAAGAAATCGCCCAACACCCGGAGAGCCATACGGGGCGGTACT
>JBDKGR010000069.1:0-13284 GCA_039798085.1 Pseudomonadota bacterium | reverse complement strand
ACGCCACGCACCCGCGCCATTGTTATCAACAGTCCGCACAACCCTAGCGGCACGGTGTGGTCACGCGCGGATATGTTGGCGTTAGAAAAATTGCTCGCGCCCACGAATATCCTTTTGATTAGCGACGAAGTTTATGAACATATCGTTTTCGATGGCGCACAGCACGAAAGCGCGGCGCGTTATGCGGGGCTGGCGGAGCGCGCGTTTATTGTCTCCAGCTTCGGCAAAACCTACCATGTAACGGGTTGGAAAGTGGGCTACGTTGCCGCGCCCCAAACGCTGATGGCGGAGTTTCGCAAGGTACATCAATTCAACGTCTTCACGGTGAACACGCCCATGCAATACGGGCTGGCGGCGTATATGGAAAATCCTGCACCCTATTTGGAATTAAGCGCTTTTTACCAACGCAAGCGCGATTTGTTCCGCGCGGGGCTGCAATCGACCCGCTTCAAACTCTTGCCGTGCGAGGGAACGTATTTTCAGTGTGTCGATATTTCCGAAATCAGCGATTTGCCCGAAGCCGAGTTTTGCCAATGGCTCACGAAAGAAATTGGCGTAGCAGCGATTCCGCTTTCGGCGTTTTACGGCAACGGTTTCGACCAGCGCGTGGTGCGCTTTTGCTTTGCGAAAGAAGATGCCACGCTGCATAAGGCGCTGGAGCGTTTGCAATATCAATAAAAAAGGCGCGACCTAAACGATAGCGCCCTTGGCATCAAATGTCATGGGACCCGTTACGCCAGCGTAGTCTTTGGTGTGGCGCAGGCGCAAACTCCCGAATCGCCGTTTTAGGGCGAAAGGCTTTCACGCTTTCGACCGTTTGCAAATACGCGCCGCCAATCAAATCAATGCAATAGGGCACGGCAGCAAAAATTCCGCCATCCAATGTTTCGGCAATCGCTTTGGGTTGCCCGGGCAGGTTGATGATGAGGCTTTGATCCCGAATCACCGCCACTTGGCGCGACAAAATCGCGGTCGGCACAAATTGCAGGCTGATTTGGCGCATTTGCTCGCCAAAGCCGGGCATTTCTTTGTGCGCAATGGCTAGCGTTGCCTCCGGCGTGACATCGCGCAGCGCAGGCCCTGTGCCGCCCGTGGTGAGAATCAAACTGCATCCGGCATCGACCAACTCAATGAGCGTGGCGCTAATCGTCGCCATTTCATCGGGAATCAAGCGGGCTTCAAAATGCAGCGGGTTTTGCAGGGCGTTGCTCAACCAGTTTTTTAACGCAGGCAAACCTTTGTCTTCGTAAACGCCCGTAGATGCGCGGTCGCTCACCGACACAATGCCGATTTTGACCAAAGGAAGTGGTTCAAGGTGCATGATTCAATGATTCACGGATGGTTTGAAAAATCTCACGGTACGAACGTCCATGATTCGGAGCATCTTTACGCGCTTGGCGAATCAGGGCGCGGAGCTGCTGCACATCGGTCATGGCGGCGATGTTGATCCATTGGGCAAGCGCATCGTCATCGGCAATCAAACGATCGCGCCATTGCTCGCTGGCGTGCAAAATTTGCGTTTCGCGGGCGGATGGCGTGTGCTGCTCCACCAAGGCGATGCGAATCGCATCCAATTTCTCGGGTTCGGATTCTTGCAACAACCGCATCCGCTTGCCAATGAATTGCATCAAACGGCGGCGACCTTCAAAGTTGGTAATACGCTTATATTCCGCTAATGCTTCTAGCAGCTTATCTGGCAGCTCCATTTTTTGTAGCAAATCGGCACGCAGCGTTAATAAATCTGCGCCCAGTTTTTGCAGTTCTGTGCTCTCGCGCTTGAGATCGGTTCGGCTTTTATCGCCTACATCGTCCACTCCTTTGAGTTCGCGTTTGAGTTCTAAATCCAAGGGGCTGCCTTCAGCAACAAATTGACCCTTGACGAAATAACCTTTTTTTAATTTGCTCATGCCAAGTATCATATCCGCCGCTATGACAAAACAAAACAAAACCCTTCAATCCCTTTCATCCCTCCAATCCCCACAAGACGGATTCGCTTACAGCCGTTCTTTTTTTGAATCCTTGGTCGATTCGGCTTTGCAACACGCCAAAATCATCGGCGCAACCAACGTCGGCGCGGAAGTATCCGAAGGCTGTGGATTAAGCGTCTCGGTACGCAACGGTACACTAGAAAATGTCGAACGCAACCGCGACAAATCCTTGGGCATTACCGTGTACATCGGTCACCACCGAGGCAATGCCAGCACCTCTGATTTTTCTCAACCCGCGATTGAACAAACCGTTCGCGCCGCCTACGATATTGCCCGCTTCACCGCCGAAGACCCATTTGCCCGCTTGCCCGACCCCGCCGATATTGCCCCAGAAGCCGAACGCGAACGCAACCTTGATTTATTTTTTCCGTGGTCAATCACCAGCGATGATGCGATGAAAATCGCTTTGGAATGCGAAGCTGCCGCCCTTGCCACCAGCAAAAAAATCACGAATAGCGAAGGCGCAGCGGTTTCTGCCCAGCAATCGCATTTTTTCAGCGCCCATACCCACGGTTTTCGCGGGGGCTATGCCAGTTCACGCCATTCGATTTCGGTATCGCCCATCGCGGGCAAGGGCAAAAATATGCAGCGCGATAGCTGGTACAGCTCCATGCGCCACCCCGATGAATTGGATTCGCCCCAAACCGTAGGCCGCATCGCTGCCGAACGCGCTCTGCGTCGCCTGAAAGCGAAAAAAATCGCCACCGTGGAATGCCCCGTGCTGTTTGAAGCGCCCCTCGCAGCGGGTTTGGTTGGTGCGCTGGTGCATGCGCTCAGTGGCGGTGCGTTGTACCGTAAAAGCTCGTTTTTATTGGATTCCTTGGGCACAACCGTGTTGCCGAATCACATTGATTTGTACGAAGACCCGTTTGTGCTACGTGGCAAGGGCAGTTCCCCGTTTGATGGCGAAGGCGTGCGCGTGCAGGCGCGTCAAGTGATTGATGCAGGCATCGTACAAGGCTATTTTTTGGGTAGCTATTCGGCACGCAAGCTGAATATGAAGACCACCGGAAATGCGGGTGGATCGCACAATTTGCATTTCACCTCCCGCCAAACCCAAGCGGGTGATGACCTTACGGTGATGCTCAAAAAACTCGGCACAGGTTTATTCGTCACCGAATTGATGGGGCACGGCGTGAATTACGTGACCGGAGATTATTCCCGTGGCGCGAGTGGCTTTTGGGTGGAAAACGGCATCCTCGCTTACCCCGTGCATGAAATCACCATTGCCGGCAATATGAAAGATATGCTGCAAGGTATTGAGGCAGTGGGCGCGGATGTGTATAACTATGGCTCGAAAACCGTGGGTTCGATTTTGGTGAATCGCATGAAAGTGGCGGGAAGTTAAGGGCTACGTTTCGATTCCAATTGCACCGCCATTTGGTTGCAGCAACCATGCGCGAACATCGCCCACGCCGCCCACGCGCCAACGTGCCAACGTGCCACCCGTGGGGCTATTTAGGGGCGTGGTGGTGTAGCAAAAACCCGCTGTACCTAGTGATGCAACGGGTTCTGATATGTATATTTATCTATACAATTCACGCCATGCGCTTTACTTGGAACGAAACCAAACGACAAACGAACATCGCTAAACACGGCGGTTTGGACTTTGCCGATGCTGAATCGGTGTTCGATGGTGCAACCATGACGCTTGAAGATAGGCGCGACTACAGCGGCGAACATCGCTTTAATACCTTTGGCTTGTTGGGTGTGATGGTCGTTGCCATTTGCCACACTGAAGCCGAAGATGAAATTCACATCATCTCCATGCGAAAGGCAGAAAACCATGAAATCAGAAAGTTCTTCTCCTACCTTTGAATCGCCCCGTTTGCGCGTTGGATTGAAGCCCGTTACACAAGCTGAATTTGCCAGCGCCGTGAACGAAAAACTAGGTAAGCAGCGGGTTTCCATCATGCTGGATACGTCTGTGCTTGCCTTTTTCAAGGCTAAGGCGGGCGGGCGTGGATACCAGACATTGATTAACCAATATCTGCATTCGGCCATGTCAGGCGATAACATTGAAGCCGTATTACGAAGGGTAATCCGCGAGGAATTAGCGGCATAATTGCCCCTGTGATTGTTTTGATAAACCACTGTAGCGTCTGCCCGCGCTCGGTAGTTTTTTCTTTGGTGGGTCATGCTTGCCCCCCTTGTTGCTGCAACCATGCCCGAATATCGCCCACGCGCCAACAGGTCACCCGTGGGGCTATTTAGGGGCGTGGTGGTGTAGCTGCATTGGAGTGATTTTAGATTCATAATATCTGCACATACCAACATAAGTACCATCAAATTGTTGGTATGTCATGGTGGCTGGTGATACGTCATGAGACAAAGAAAAACCCGCTGTACCTAGGAGATACGCGGGTTCTGATACGTTATGAAACGGTGTGATACGGTAATGTGGTGCCCGAGACCGGAATCGAACCGGTACGCCCGTTATTCACGTAGCGGCGGATTTTAAGTCCGATGTGTCTACCTATTTCACCACTCGGGCAACGTATCTGGAGGCGCGGTCCGGAGTCGAACCGGACTAACCGGATTTGCAATCCGGGGCATAACCGCTTTGCTACCGCGCCACTTTTATTCATTTTCGAGAAAAAGGGGAAGCATTTGCTTCCCCTTTTTTCAAACCTGGAGCGGGAAAAGAGTCTCGAACTCTCGACCTCAACCTTGGCAAGGTTGCGCTCTACCAACTGAGCTATTCCCGCATAATAGACAAGATTATAACGGTGTTTTTTGCTTTTTTCAATGTTTCACCGAGATTTGTGCTTCCGCCATCGCGGATCGTGTGGATGTTGCAATAGCAGAGGTAGCAGAGGTAGCGGCAGGTAGCACATCATCTTCTGGCATGGGGATGGTGGGTGATTCCAAGGCCAGTTCCAGCACTTTGTCAATCCAACGCACAGGAATAATTTCCAATCCATTTTTAACGTTGCCTGGAATCTCTTGCAGGTCTTTGGTGTTATCTTCTGGGATCAGCACGGTTTTAATCCCTCCCCGCAGCGCAGCAAGTAGTTTTTCTTTCAGTCCACCAATTTCAGTGACTTCACCGCGTAAGGTGATTTCACCCGTCATGGCGACATCGGCGCGAATAGGAATACCGGTTAATGTGGATACCAACGCAGTCACCATTGCAGCACCGGCACTGGGTCCATCTTTGGGGGTTGCACCGTCGGGCACATGAATGTGGATATCTTTCTTTTCAAACACGGAATCGGGAATCCCCAAGCGACGTGCGCGGCTACGTACCACCGTGCGAGCAGTTTCTACCGATTCTTTCATCACATTGCCGAGCGAACCCGTGCGTGTAATGCCCCCTTTACCGGGTGTGAGGGCGGCTTCAATGGTCAGCAAATCACCTCCTACCGATGTCCATGCCAACCCGACTACCTGCCCGACTTGGTTTTTTTGACCCGCACGTCCAAAGGTGTATTTGCGCACGCCCAAATAATCATTGAGGTCATCTGCCGTAACCGATACTTGTACGTCGGGCGGGAATTTTTTCAACAACAAACCCTTCACCACTTTACGGCAGATTTTCGATAGTTCACGTTCCAGTGAACGCACCCCTGCTTCACGGGTGTAATAGCGCACAATATCGCGCACGGCATCTTCCCGCACCAGCAATTCAGATTCTTGTAGCCCATTGTTTTTCATTTGCTTGGGCAATAGATAGGTCAATGCGATATGGACTTTTTCATCTTCCGTATAACCGGATAAACGAATCACTTCCATGCGATCCAATAATGCCGCTGGGATGTTCATGGAATTGGAAGTCGCCACAAACATCACATCGCTCAAATCAAAATCCACTTCCACATAATGGTCACCGAATTTGTGATTTTGCTCAGGGTCTAATACTTCGAGAAGCGCACTGCTGGGATCACCGCGAAAATCCGAACCCAGTTTGTCGATTTCGTCCAACAAAAACAAGGGATTGCGTGTCCCTACTTTGGAAAGATTTTGTAACACCTTTCCGGGCAGCGCCCCAATGTACGTGCGGCGATGACCGCGAATTTCCGCTTCATCGCGCATACCGCCCAACGCCATGCGCACGTATTTGCGTCCTGTTGCTTTGGCGATGGATTGCCCCAGCGATGTTTTACCTACCCCCGGGGGCCCCACCAAGCAGAGAATAGGAGCTTTCAATTTTTCCATTCGTTGCTGCACAGCAAGGTATTCCAAAATCCGCTCTTTCACCCTATCCAGCCCGAAATGGTCTTCGTTAAGAACCGTTTCGGCATGAGATAGATTGTGTTTGATTTTGGTTTTAATCGACCACGGGAGTTCGGTTAAAACGTCAATGTAGTTGCGCACCACGGTCGCTTCGGCCGACATGGGCGACATGAGGCGCAGTTTTTTTAGTTCTGCTTCCGCTTTTTTCAATGCCTCCTTCGGCATTTTGGCGGCTTTGATTTTTTTCTCGATTTCTTCTATATCTGCGCCGTCTTCCCCATCACCCAATTCTTTTTGAATGGCTTTGACTTGCTCATTCAAATAATGGTCACGCTGGTGCTTTTCCATTTGGCGCTTGACCCGCCCGCGAATTTTTTTATCGACATTCAGAACATCCACCTCGCGTTCAATCAAGGCCAATAATTGCGTGAGGCGATTTTTGATACCAAATAACGCCAAAATACTTTGTTTATGTTCCAGTTTGAGCGGTAAATGCGCCGTAATGGTGTCGGTTAATCGACCCACGTCTTCGATATGCGCGATGGAATTCAGAATTTCTTGCGGGATTTTTTTATGGAGTTTGCTGTAATTGTCAAATTGTTGCACCACGGCACGGCGCAAGGCTTCCACGCGGTTGGCGGAAGAGGGGGGAGGTGCTTCACGCGCTGGATTGGAGGGGGTGAAGGTTGCAGAAAAAAATGTCTCCCCCTCTTCAATCAAATTCACGGTAGCGCGTTGTTGCCCTTCGATCAATACCTTAACCGTCCCATCGGGGAGTTTGAGCATTTGCAATACGGTGGCAATACAGCCCGCATCAAACATATCTGCAATCACCAATTCATCGTTGGCCGCCGTTTTTTGTGCTACCAACATGATGCTGCGGTTGCTTGCCATCGCGGCTTCTAATGCCTTAATGCTTTTGGCACGCCCCACAAACAGCGGAATCACCATGTGCGGAAACACAACGACATCCCGCAATGGCAGCAAAGGCAGGGTGATGGGTTTGGAAGGCAGTGGCGTATAACTGGGCATACAAAAATCCGATACTACATTAGTACATTAGTAGATTAGTAAATTGGTAAATTGGTAAATTGGTAAATACGAGATACTAATTACGTTAATTACGTTTTTTGAGCTACTTCGTGGTACACCAAAAGTGGGGGGGTTTTATCTTCGATGCAGTTTTCATCCAACACCACCCGCGCTACATTACGCACATTCGGTAATTCATACATGGTGTCCAGCAGAGATTGTTCCAAGATAGAACGCAAACCGCGTGCCCCTGTTTTACGTGCCAACGCTTTTTTGGCAATGGAACGCAAAGCGGCTGGACGAATCTCCAAATCAACCCCTTCCATCGCCAATAATTGGGTAAATTGTTTGAGGAGTGAATTTTTCGGTTCGGTCAGAATTTGTACCAACGCATCTTCGGTTAATTCTGCCAAAGCAGCCATCACAGGAACACGACCAACCAACTCAGGAATTAAACCGAATTTAATTAAATCTTCAGGCTCTGCTTCTAAAAATAAATCGGTCAAACTGCGCTGTTGCTTGCTAGTAACCTTGGCAGAAAATCCTATGCCCGAGGCTTGTGTGCGATTTTCAATCACTTTATCCAAGCCCGCAAAAGCACCACCACAAATAAACAAGATATTGGTCGTATCTACTTGTACAAAATCTTGGTTTGGATGCTTGCGTCCCCCTTGGGGTGGGACGCTTGCCATCGTGCCTTCAATCAATTTCAATAGCGCTTGCTGCACCCCTTCACCCGATACATCGCGGGTAATGGAAGGGTTATCTGATTTGCGTGAAATTTTGTCGATTTCATCAATATAAATAATACCCCGTTGAGCCAAGTTCACATCGTAATTGCAACTTTGTAGGAGTTTAAGAATGATATTTTCCACATCCTCACCCACATAGCCTGCTTCGGTGAGGGTGGTGGCATCTGCCATCACAAATGGAACATTCAACATCCGTGCCAAGGTTTGTGCCAGCAGGGTTTTACCCGAACCCGTAGGGCCAATTAGCAAGATATTGCTTTTGGCTAATTCCACATCGTCTTTTTTGAATTTTTCTTGATGGCGCAGACGCTTATAATGGTTGTAAACGGCAACTGATAAAATCTTCTTTGCCGTTTCTTGCCCAATGACATAATTATCTAAATTGGTTTTTATTTCAGATGGGGTTGGTAAATCGTTTTTGGATTTTCCAACGGCAGCATCAACAGGACTGGGAGATTCGTCACGAATTATTTCATTGCATAATTCAATACACTCATCACAAATATAAACAGAAGGGCCTGCAATTAGTTTTTTGACTTCGTTTTGACTTTTTCCACAAAAAGTACAGTACAAGGTCGTTTCATTGGAGGAACCTTTTTTCTCGGTCATGGGATATTCGCTTAAATACTGAAATAAAAAATGCCTGCTTCATTATCACAGGCACTATTAAAATGATGAAAATACGGAATGAGCAAAATTAACCGCGTTTGGCAATGACTTGATCAATAATCCCGTACTCTTTGGCTTCGGTGGCAGACAGGTAGTAATCGCGCTCGGTATCGCGTGCGATACGCTCCAGCGGTTGTCCGGTACGCTCTGCCAGAATTTGGTTCAACTGCTCACGGGTTTTGATAATTTCACGCGCGGCAATCTCAATCTCGGTTGCCTGCCCTTGGCTACCACCGGATGGCTGGTGAATCATCACTTTAGAATTGGGTAAGCAAAACCGCTTGCCTTTAGCACCCGCCGCCAGCAAGAATGCGCCCATACTTGCCGCCATGCCCATACACAAAGTGGACACTTCGGGTTTGATGAAATTCATGGTGTCAAAAATTGCCATGCCCGCACTGACGGAACCACCGGGAGAGTTAATGTAAAACGAAATATCCTTATCGGGGTTTTCGCTTTCCAAAAACAGCAACTGGGCGGCTACCAGATTCGCTACTTGATCGTTCACCGGCCCCACCAAAAAGATGACCCGTTCTTTGAGCAAGCGCGAATAAATATCGTACGAGCGCTCACCACGACCCGATTGTTCAATCACCATAGGAATCATGCCCAAGCCTTGGGTTTCCATCATGCCCTTGCTTATCTCTCTCATGTTCATTGCATTATTCCCACAGTCTTCATATTGATTGTTTCAGTTAATGTGCAGTTGGTGTGCAGTTCGTGTGCAGTTATGGTTTACGCTTGCGTCATCAATTCGTCAAAGGTCACCATTTTTTCGGTGACTTTGGCGCTTGCTAAAACAAACTCGGTGACGTTTTTCTCAACTACCGCACCTTCTACTTCTGTCAGACGTTGCTGGTCTTTCGAGTACCAGTTTACGACTTCTGCCGGATTTTCGTAGCTTGCTGCCATTTCTTCGATATGGGCTTGAATCTGTTCTGGACGTGCATACAAATTATTGGCACGCACCAGTTGCGCGACCAGCAATCCAAGGCGAACCCGTTTTTCTGCTTGAGGGCGGAAAAGCTCTTCCGAGATAGGCACGGTATCTGCATCTTTTACGCCGCGTTGCTTCCAATCCGCGCGAGCACCGGCAATCAGACGATCCACTTCTGCTTTCACGCTGGATTGTGGCAAATCGAATTCAGATTGCGCCAACAATGCTTCCAAAACCCCTTGTTTATTGCGGGCAAGGAGGCGATTACGGACTTCACGTTCCAAATTGCTGCGAATATCCGTGCGCAAGCCTTCCATCGTGGCATCAGGAATCCCCAAGAATTTTGCCAATTCTTCATTCAATTCAGGGATTTGTGCGGCTTCCGCTTTTTTGATGGTGACCATGAAATCGGCGGTTTTACCAGCCACATCCTTACCGTGGTAATCGGCGGGGAATGCCAAGGGGAAGGTTTTGCTCTCGCCCAATTTCATGGCAACTGCCGCGTCTTCAAACTCGCGCAGCATTTGACCATCGCCAACGATGAACTGGAAATCATCGGCTTTGCCACCTGCAAAAGGTTCACCGTCGATTTTTCCTTCAAAATCCACCGTAACACGGTCACCAATTTCGACACCCGCTTCTTCTGGTCGAACCGAGAAGGTGCGGCGCTGTTTGCGCAAAATGTCGATGGTTTTATCAATCGCTGCTTCGGTTACTTCGGCTTGGATTTTTTCTACTTCTGCCGCAGCCAAATCACCAATTTGCACATCGGGGAATACTTCAAACACCGCATCAAAATTCAACATATCTGCGGGAGAATGGTCGCTGGGGGTAATGTTGGGTTGTCCGGCAACACGCAACTGGGTTTCACGGATAGCGGCATCAAAGGCTTCGCCGATTTTGTCGTTCATGACATCCATTTGCACCGAGTAAGCATAACGTTGCGATACCACATTCATCGGCACTTTGCCGGGGCGGAATCCATCCATCTTGACCGTGCGTGCGAGCTTGCGTAGGCGGGCATCAATTTCCGACTGAATCCCGCTCAACGGCAAGGATAGGGTAATTTTGCGTTCCAGCTTTTCTAGTGTTTCAACAGTAATAGCCACGATGAGACTCCTAAATTCAGAATTATGTTTGTTTGAAAGAGATACTCCACCCATAAAAGTGAAGTGTGTGAATGTGAATGGGTGCGATGTTTGGATACGGCATTCGTTTCCGGGTAACCGACAATTCTAACGTATCGAAAATTTCTCATTTGGAGACCTAGTTTGACCTTTCTTCTAACCCATCCCATTCCCCGCTTGTTGGTATCTTCATTGGCATTGTGGGGCTTAGGGGCTTGTTCCACTTTGCAAGCGCCCTCATCACCAACCGCAGCATCCGCCGCCAAACCTGCCGACCCCACAGCGCCCAAACCGTTTGCGGATGTCATCAAAGATGCCAGGCAGCAAGAGGGCTTGTTTTCTATTTGGCGCAAAGATGAAAAAGTGTGGCTAGAGATTCCTCAAACCGCTTTGAATAAGCCATTTTTGTTGAGCGTCAATATCGCCAATTCGGTCGGGGAGCGCGGACTCTATGCCAGCCAAATGGGACATAGTTGGATGGCAGAATGGCGGCGAGTGAATAACGGTAACCAAATGCAGCTTATCGCCCTGAACACCCAGTTTCGTGCGAAAGGTGGATCGGAACTCGCCGTAGCGCAAGCCTTTTCCCCTAGCCTGATTGCCTCCGCAGCCGTATTAAGCCAAGCGCACCCAGAGCGTCAATCTATTTTGGTTGATGCGAGTTTCTTATTAGCCGACATTCCAAGCTACTCTACGCGCATTGAAGCGGCTTACCGTTTAAGCTATGCGCTGGATAAAACTACGTCTTTCATCGAAGCGACCCGTACCGATCCCCATTTAAGTACCTTGACAGCGCGTGTGCATTTTTCCACGCCGCGTATTCCTGCGCCGCCGCTGACTCCCTCGCCCACACCCAGCCCCACGCCGCCACAGTCCACGCCCGACCCGCGCAGCTTTTTTGTGAGCTACGTTTACAGCTTTTTGGCATTGCCCGAAACACCCATGAAATCGCGTGTAAGCGATCCGCGTTTAGGGCATTTCATGGAATCGTTTACCGATTTGAGTGGCGATCAAAAAGCCAATCCCAAAGTGCATCTCATTAAGCGCTGGCGTTTGGAAAAAGACAATCCAAATCAAAAAATCGTTTATTGGTTGGATAAAAACATCCCCGAAAAATACCGCGCTGCCGTCAAAGCGGGCGTGTTGGAATGGAATAAAGCCTTTGCCCGTATCGGCTTCCCCGATGCCATCGTGGTGAAAGATCAACCTGCCGATGCCGATTGGGACAATATGGATGCGGGTCATACCTCCATCCGCTGGTTTGTCGGGGCGGATGTGGGCTTTGCCGTCGGGCCGCACCATGCCGATCCGCGCACCGGCGAAATTTTGGATGCCGATATTGGCATGAGCGATGTGTTTGCACGCGGTGCAAGGCGTTTTATCACCGAAGATGCGGGGCACATTGCGCACGCTTCCTGCACCTACGCCCAAGAAGCAGCGGCTGAAATGCACTTTGCACTCGATATTCTCGAAGCACGGGGCGACATCGCCCCCGATAGCCCCGAAGCCGAAGCCTTTGTGCAATCCGTCATTACCGACACCATCATGCACGAAGTGGGGCATACTCTGGGCTTGAAACACAATTTCAAAGCCTCCACCACCCGCACGCAAGCGCAGTTGCAAGACCCGAATTTCACCAAGGAACACGGTATTTCCGGCTCGGTGATGGATTACAACGCCTACAACATCGCCCTGCAAGGGGAACGCCAAGGCGCGTACACCAACAGCACGCTCGGCGCTTACGATTATTGGGCGATTGAATACGCCTACAAACCTCTTCAATCGCTTACGCCCGAAGCCGAGAAAACCGAACTCGCCGCCATTGCTGCCCGCAGTATCGAACCCGCCCTCGCCTACGCCGACGATAGCGAAGCCGGAGGTTTTGGTGGCAACGAAGGCGTTGATCCGCTTGCCAATCGCTTCGATTTGGGCGACGACCCGCTGGCGTATTACCAACGGCGATTAAAACTCTCGCAGGAATTGTGGGAGCGCATCCAAAATCGCAAACCCGTCATGGGGGACGACCCGCTGCGCCAACGCCGTTCCTTGATTGCCGGATTTAACCAACTGCAACGCGCGGCAGAACTGGTGGGCAAATACGTGGGCGGCATGATCGCCGTGCGCGATTTACCCGGAACCACGTCCCGTGCCAGTTTCACGCCCGTAGAACCCGCCAAGCAGCGCGAAGCCTTGCAATTTTTGGCGACGGGTTTGTTTAGTGCCGATTCGTTCCGCTTCAAACCGGAATTTTTGTCCAATCTCACGGTCGATTACAACGAATGGGAGCGCGGAGGGCTGGTCGATATTCGGTCGGTCGTGCTGAAACTTCAAACCACGGCAATGGATCGCTTGCTTTCAACAGGAACCGCACGGCGTTTATTGGATTTCCGCACCCTTTCTCTGAACGAGGTGTATGCCACGCTGCAATCCAGCATCTGGAAAGAATTGAGCACAGGCGCGGAGATTGATGCGTTGCGCCGCAATCTGCAACGCGAACACCTCAAACGTCTGCAAACGATTTTGACCAAAGGCAATCCAATGTTGCCCAGCGATGCACTGAGTTTGCTGCGCCTGCACGCCACGCACTTGCAAAAGGATTTGCA
>JBDKGR010000068.1:0-13322 GCA_039798085.1 Pseudomonadota bacterium | reverse complement strand
ATCCACTTGGTGGGCGCGAATCACGCCCAAGGCGCGGCGGAGGTGGGATTCGTCCAACCCAAAAGGGGTGAGCAGAAGTTGCTGGGCAATAGCCAGCCGTTCGATAGTAGGTTCGCGTGCAATCATGGCGGGATTTTAGTGGGATACACTGGCATCATGCCTACCCTAACCGAAATCGCCACTTTTTTAGCCACCGAATTCCCGCAAACCCAATGCACCGTCGTAGCCGTGGGCAACCGAGCGAGGGGCGGGGATGCGGGTTTTAGCTCCGCAATCAGTTTAGAAACGTACTAGAAACATACCGATGATTTGCAAAAAACATCCAATAATTGCAAACCTTCGGATTTCAAGTCATTGTCGAACGTGTGGGCGGTGTGCCACCAAATGGTATTCGATATATTGAAAGAAAGTTCCATCGTTGTACAATAAAGCCCCTGTTATTTGGTGTGTCTTATTCGTATCTCGTGCAGGTTTCAGGATATTTTCTAATTTAATTTCTAATTTAATAACATAATACGCAAATATCACCGTTCTCTTTCTTTTGCAAAAAAACGGGGGTTAATCCTTCACCTAGGCATTCACCGCTTTCGCACGAACCATCTTCCCAACGGAAACGAGCGTAGTGAACGTTACAGGTAATCGCTTCATGCGGGGTGAAAATCAGTTGCGATTCTTTCAGCGCGAGTGGTACGCCAAAATGGGTGCATCGGTTAATGAAAGCGCTTACCTTCTCGCCACTGCGCAGCACAATCAGACCAGAGCGGAGGATGGCTTGACCATCGGTAAGGTCATTCCAGTGGCACAATACCGTGTCGATAGAGGGAAGTTCAGGGTGTGTGTTGTAGGTATTCATGGATGCAATCAAAAGTGAGATGGTGGTTTTGGTTTCGTTTTTGGTTTCGTTTGGGCTTGATTTTGCCTTGTTTGTCGCACAATGCGCAGTTTCCCTCTTTCCCCTCTATCCTCTATCATTACCCGTTATGCAAACTCTTTACGATTCGGATACTTTCTCAGTCACCCACATATTGGCGAATTTGCCAACCGAGGGCGTGATTGTGCCGGGTGCTTTCATGCACTTGGGGGATTTTCGACCCCAAGAAAAGCCCGTTCTTGCGCGGCATGGCTTTGAAATTGTAGATAAACGTTCAGGCAAAGAAGTCTATCTGGATGGCTCTTGGGCTGAATTTTTTCAGCAGCACATTGTCGCTTGGCAAGCCAATATGCCTTCGCAAGAGGAGGTGGAAGACACCATCTCTCAATATGCCGAATTAGCGCAAAATCCTATCCGTATTCATTAACATTTATTAGCACTTATTAGCATTTATTGGTATTTATTTCCAATTCCAAATTCACAATCTCCAATCTCCAATCTCCAATCTCCAATCTCCAATCATTGTTATTTATTCACCATTGAGAAAAAGTATGACCTATCACCAAGAACAACAACAAAAATTAGCAACCCAACGTGCAACCCTGCTTGCACAAATCGCAGCACTGCGGGGTGGAAGCATCAGCCGCGTAGAAGCTGCCGCCCAACATCTGGAAGAATTGCAAGACCGCGATGCCCAAGCCACGACCGAGCGCGAAACCGAGTTTGCCCTTGAAGAACACGAATTGCACGAGTTGGCAATGATTGATGCGGCATTGGCACGCATCCAAGCCGGAACGTATGGCGAATGCACCGATTGCGGAGTGGATATTCCCGAAGCCCGTTTGAATGTCGCCCCCGAAGCCGCTCGCTGCATTCACTGCCAAGAAAAGGTGGAAAAAGCGGAGCGTAAGCACCCATGATGAACGCCACGACTTACGTTCTTACGCTATCGTGCCCCGACCGTTTGGGTTTAGTGCATGGCGTATCGGGCTTTTTGTTGGAACACGGCGGCAATATCGAAGAAGCTGCGCAATACAACGACATCGGCACGGGCTTATTCTTTATGCGCGTGCAGTTTTCTTGCGCCCAACACACACACGCCGAATTGCAAGCCAAGGTACGCGATTTTGCCGATCCATTTGCCATGCGGTGGAGTCTGCACGCCCAAACACAACCCATGCGCACCGTGTTGATGGTGAGCAAGGAAGGGCATTGCTTGAACGATTTACTCTTCCGTTGGAAAAGCGGATTATTGGCACTGGATATTCGCGCCATTATTTCCAACCATCGGGATTTTTACCAGTTGGCTGCCAGTTACAACATTCCTTTTCACCATCTGCCCGTTACGGCAAATACGAAAACGAAAGTGGAAGAACGCCAGTTTGAAATCATCGAATCCGAAGGCGCAGAATTGATCGTACTCGCCCGCTATATGCAGATTTTGAGCGATACATTTTGCACCCAGTTGGCAGGACGCGCGATTAACATCCACCACTCCTTTTTACCAAGTTTCAAAGGGGCAAAGCCGTATTACCAAGCGCATGATCGGGGTGTGAAACTTATCGGGGCTACCGCGCATTATGTGACCGCCGATTTGGATGAAGGCCCCATCATTGAGCAAGATGTAGCGCGTGTTGATCACAGCAAAACCGTAGAAGACCTGACCGCCCAAGGTCGGGATACCGAAAGCCAAGTGCTAGCCCGCGCCGTGAAGTGGCACAGCGAACACCGTGTGCTGCTAAACGGGCATAAAACGGTGATTTTCAGGTAAAAACCAAAACGTTAAAATAACAAAACGTTAAAATGTTAAAACGTTTCTATTTTTTCTGTATCTATATTGTAAACCGGCATTCCTCTCATTATTTCAGCCCGATGGATGCCAATTAAATAGGTCAATTTTCCCGTAGCGTCTCTGCTTTCGCGGGCTTTGGATACCACATAACCTTTTTCGAGCGCTATTTCTCGAACTTCCGCATTGAGTTTATCGCGCCGAACAAAATATGCATTATTCCCCACGCTGCTGCATCCGATCAATGCGTATCCTTTTTTTTCTGATAATTGCTGAAGCGCCCGCAGAGAAGCGCCAAAATACAAATTACTATAATGTGCATGGGTGCGATAGAAATTCTTATCATAAGGCGTGGTAATAGCACGATCTATACCAAAAACACTGTTATATTCTAAAATAACGACAATAGGATTGATAACGCTAATCTCTTTCCATATCCAATAATCGTTTCCATCCAAATCAATATGCAAAATACCGACCTCTTTATCGAAGCCTGATGCAGCAAGTAGGGAATTGATATTTTCCTTATCAATAAAAACGGCTTTAGCAGATAATTCGTATTTCCAAAAATACTCAGATTGTATAATTTGCGCTATATTCGATTCTGAACCATCCATCACCAATCCAGACCAATTATCATTCATCATTAAAAATCGGGTATTGGATTCACGGTAAGTTTCAACCCCAAATTCAATAAAGGTTTTATGGGGAATTTCTAAATTATGCACAAGCCATTGAATGATACCATCATCACCCCATTGAGAAAATACCTTAAATTCCACATCACTTAACGCGGTGATATTTTTTTTATTTTTCATTGTCTCTGCAAGTTGCTTACCCATTAGTAATAATGGAGTTTCGGGGTGAACCAGCATCCGCATGGCATTTTTGAGTACCATCTTTGCTTTTTGTGCATAATAGGGTAGTTGCCGTAATTTCATTTCAATATCCTCATTTTGTATCTAAATTTACATTATTGTACGAGTATGACTTATTATGACTTATCATGACTTATAGCGTTAAAGAAATTTTCTACACCCTTCAAGGCGAAGGCGCGAACACGGGACGATCTGCCGTATTTTGTCGGTTTACCGGTTGCAATTTATGGAGCGGGCGGGAGGAAGACCGTCGCGCCTCCATTTGCCAGTTTTGCGATACCGATTTTGTGGGAACGGATGGTACGGGTGGCGGAAAATTTACCAGTGCCGAAGCGTTGGCAGATGCGATTGCATCGCACTGGGGGGGGCATCCTATCGCCCACCGCTTGGTCGTACTGACGGGCGGAGAACCTTTATTGCAAGTAGATGTGCCACTGATTGACGCATTGCACCAGCGCGGTTTTCGCATTGCAGTGGAAAGCAACGGCACGATTTTCCCGCCTGCGGGCATTGATTGGCTGTGCATCAGCCCCAAAATAGGTTCTCCGTTGGTGGTGACCCGTGGGCAGGAATTGAAATTGGTTTACCCGCAAGCAGGAGGTGATCCCGCACAATTTGCACATTTAGATTTTGCCCATTTTTATTTGCAAGCAATGGATTCGCCCACGCAAAAGAATAATCTACAAGCAGCGATAGATTATTGCCAAGCCCATCCGCAATGGGGTTTAAGTTTGCAAACGCATAAAATCATCGGTATTCGGTAAATAATCTGCACTGCAAATAATACCGTCTTCAAATAATGTGTATCCCCTACACAATCGCAAAATTTTCCGTACCCGCGCTCAAATCGGTGGAGCGGGCGCGGTTGCTGTTGAGCTTGATTTGCAGGCGCAAATCGTTCATGGAATCGGCGTTGCGCAGAGCATCTTCAAACGAAATGGCGTTTGCTTCAAACAAATCAAACAGGGCTTGGTCGAAAGTTTGCATTCCGGCTTGCCGGCTTTTCTTCATAATTTCTTTAATTTCGGTGACATCGCCTTTGAAGATTAAATCGGAAATCAACGGCGAGTTAATCATCACCTCCACGGCTGCTGCACGTCCTTTGCCGTCTTGCTTCGGAATCAGGCGCTGGGATACGATGGCTTTCATATTCAAAGATAAATCCATCAGCAACTGCGCCCGCCGCTCTTCGGGGAAGAAGTTGATGATGCGATCCAATGCCTGATTTGCGCTATTGGCGTGCAACGTGGCAAAGCACATATGCCCCGTTTCGGCGAAGGCTACGGCGTGTTCCATCGTTTCGCGGTCGCGGATTTCGCCCATCAAAATCACATCGGGCGCTTGGCGCAGCGTGTTTTTCAGGGCAGCTTCCCAGCTATCGGTGTCGATTCCGACTTCACGCTGCGTCACCACGCAATTTTTGTGCGGATGCACGAATTCCACAGGGTCTTCAATCGTGATGATGTGCCCAAACGAATTTTGATTGCGCCAATCCACCATCGCCGCCAGCGTGGTCGATTTGCCCGAGCCCGTCGCGCCCACCATGATGCACAGCCCGCGCTTTGCCATCGTGATTTCTTTCAACACCTGTGGCACACCCAAGCCATCAATCGTGGGCAACGTGTTCGGAATCACCCGCAACACCATGCCGACCTTGCCTTGTTGCACAAAGGTGTTTACGCGAAAGCGTCCAATTCCGGGGGGTGAAATCGCAAAATTACCTTCTTTGGTGCGTTCAAATTCGGCAACTTGCTTATCGTTCATGATAGAACGTGCCAGTGCCAGTGTATGCCCGCCATTGAGCGGCTGCGGCGATACCTTGGTGATTTTGCCGTCCACCTTGATAGCAGGCGGAAAGTCGCTGGTAATGAACAAATCGCTCCCTTTGCGATTGACCATGATTTTGAGCAAATCGTTAATAAACTTCGTGGCTTGATCGCGTTCCATAATGGGCTACCTTGTACTTTTTTGGTTTAACCGGGGAAGTTATCGGGAATTTTGGCTTTGGAGCGTGCCTCGGCCGGGCTGATGATGCTGCGACGAACCAAATCCGCCAGATTTTGATCGAGCGTTTGCATCCCCACACTGCTGCCGGTTTGAATTGCCGAATACATTTGCGCAACCTTGGCTTCCCGAATCAAATTCCGAATCGCGCTGGTTCCAATCATGATTTCGTGCGCTGCCACACGGCCGTTACCATCCTTGGTTTTGCACAAGGCTTGCGCGACCACCGCTTGCAGGGATTCGGAGAGCATCGCCCGCACCATTTCTTTTTCATCGGCGGGGAACACGTCAATAATCCGATCCACCGTTTTAGCGGCGCTGGAGGTGTGCAGCGTTCCAAATACCAAATGTCCCGTTTCCGCAGCGGACATGGCAAGCCGAATGGTTTCCAAATCGCGCATCTCCCCCACCAGAATCGCATCGGGGTCTTCCCGCAATGCCGATTTCAGCGCCGCGTTGAAGGAAAGCGTGTGCGGCCCGACTTCACGTTGGTTAATCAGGCATTTTTTGGATTCGTGAACAAATTCAATCGGGTCTTCCACCGTCAAAATATGTCCGAATTCGTTTTCGTTCAAATAATTCACCATCGCCGCGAGGGTGGTCGATTTACCCGAACCCGTAGGCCCGGTCACCAGCACCATGCCGCGTGGTTTCAATGCCAACTCTGCCAAAATTTTGGGGGCGTTCAACTGCTCTAACGACAAAATTTTGCTCGGAATCGTCCGCAACACCGCGCCCGCCCCCCGATTGTGGTTGAACGCATTCACGCGAAAACGCGCCAAGCCTTCGATTTCAAACGAGAAGTCGATTTCTAAAAACTCTTCGTAATACTTGCGCTGTCCATCGTTCATGATGTCGTAAATCATGGCGTGAACTTGCTTGTGATCCATCGGTTCCACGTTGATGCGGCGCACATCGCCATGCACCCGAATCATGGGCGGCAAACCCGCTGAAAGATGCAAATCAGAAGCCTTGTTTTTGACGCTAAACGCCAATAATTGGGTAATGTCCATGATGTCAAAGAAAAAGTTAAAGAAGGCTTAAAGGCTTAAAGACTTAAAGGCTCAAAGACTAAAGGGAGGTCACTTCCCATTTTGGCGTACTTTGCCAAGCGGTTACCCATTGTGGCAAATCCCGAGGGGGCATGGGACGGGCGATGCCATGACCTTGCACCAATTCGCAACCCAATTCCAATAGCAGCGTTCCGTGTGCAAGGGTTTCGACCCCTTCGGCAACCACTTGCCGATGAAAGGCACGCGCCAATCCGATGATGCCTTCCAAAATCGCCAAATCATCGGGGTCTTCCAGCATATCGCGCACAAAACTGCGGTCAATTTTGAGCACACTCACACGCAAATGCTTTAAGTAGGTGAGGGAAGAATAACCCGTTCCAAAATCATCCAACGCAAATAATACGCCGATTTTTTGGCATTCTTCAATCACTTGTGCCACATGCACCAAGTCTTGCAAGGCGCTGGTTTCCAATACTTCCAACATCAAATAATCGGGCTGCACATCGGGATACAGCGCCAAAATTTCGCGCAGACGCTGGCAAAACTGGGGTTGTTGCAACTGTTGTGCCCCCATGTTGACGCTGACTTTGACCAATAAACCGGTATCTGCCCAGCATTTCATTTGAAATAACGCGGTGCTGATCACCCACTCGCCTAATTCCACGGCAATAGGATGTTCTTCAATAAGCGGCAAGAAGGTTCCGGGGGGCAATAAACCATGTTCGGGGTGTTCCCAACGAATCAATGCCTCCACCCCCTCCACCAGCCCTGTCCGCATATTGACCTTGGGTTGGTAGTGCAGCACAAATTCACCGTTGTG
Organism: Pseudomonadota bacterium; assembly: GCA_039798085.1. Lineage (GTDB taxonomy): Bacteria > Pseudomonadota > Gammaproteobacteria > Burkholderiales > Burkholderiaceae_C > Allorhodoferax. The sequence goes on along the minus strand of JBDKGR010000068.1, from coordinate 5,947 downwards.
CAGGGCTTGGCGAATGCGTTCTACGTTTTCGTGCAATCCGCGCAGATTGCGATCGTGCTCGGGATCAAAAATATGAAAACGGTTTTTCCCACTTTGCTTGGCTTGGTACATGGCGTAATCTGATTGGCGCAGCAGCATATCGGCATCCACATCTTCATGTTCGTTTTTATTTTCGTGCTGCGGATAAAAGGTTACGCCCAAACTGGCCGATACTTGAAGCGTTCGTTCCCCAATCGAGACCGGCTCGGATACCGCACTAAGCAAGCGAATGAGCAACGCAATCGTTTCATTCGAGTCTTGCTGATCCACGAGTACCGCCACAAACTCGTCTCCCCCCAAACGTGCCAAGGTATCGCCATCGCGCAAAGTTTCCTTCATGCGCACCGCAATGGTGATAAGCAGTTGATCGCCCGTGGCGTGACCGTATTTATCGTTAATCGCCTTGAAACCATCCAAATCCAAATAAACCACCGCCAGTTTGGTATTTTGTTGAATACAACGAGATAAACCTTGGCGCAAGCGTTCGGCTAATAAAATACGATTGGGTAAATTGGTGAGTACATCATAATGTGCAGCATAAACCAGTTGCCGCTGGTGTTTTTTCTGCTCCGTAATATCAGAGAATAGAACAATAATATGCCGAATACTGCCATTGTTGCGATGCACCGCGCTGATGGTGGAAATGGTTGGAAAATACTCTCCATTTTTCCGTTTCACCCATATTTCGCCATGCCAATGGTGTTTTTTAGTGAGTGTTTTTTGAATCGCATCAAAAAATTCGTCATCATGCTGTTCTGAGCGCAAAAAACGGGTGGATTTACCAATAACCTCATCATAATGATAACCCGTGGTGGATAAAAACGCATCGTTCACATCAATGATGCGGCTTTCGGAAATTGAAAATATAAAAATGGCTTCGCTCGAATGTAGAAAAACACTGGCTGCCAGTTGCAATTTGCGTTGTTGAAAAAAAATCAGTTTTTGTTTGGATGCTAATTTTTTACGTGCGATTAATAAATGCACGGTTAATAATAAAATAGCCCCCAATGCCAATGCGCCACCTATAATATACCAACGGTAGCGTTCAAACACATCTTTCAATGTAAAGGCTGGGCTTTCATCAAAGGGCGGAATACGCAATTCACGCATTAAATCGGCAACCGATGTGTAATCGGCGGGTGTGGTAAAACCATGAATACCTATTGCATGGGTTACCGCCGTATTGGTATCCAGCATAAAGAGCGTGGCGGTAACATGGCGTGCGAGTTTCTCATCGGCTCCCTTGAGGGCAACAAAAACCCATTCGGGGTACAACGCAGTAGAAAGAAAATGCGGAAAACCCGCAACTATTTTAGAATTGACGATTCTAATATTTTGAATATCGAGTCGATTATCAATCATCATTTTTTCTAACACACCAGTGCGCACAAAACCGACTTGCGCTGTTCCGGTCAACACTGCATTTACGACATTTTCATGGGGCATTCCGACAGATACGAGAGAAGTATCTTCTGCTAACGTTAAACCGACACGAAATAACTCCAGTTCCTGCATTTCATAGCCGCCAAAGGAATTTTTATAGGTAAACGCAACGGTTTTTCCCTTTATATCTTTGAGCGAATGAATGGTGGTTTCGTTGGCTTGGGTAAAAATCACGCCACCAAAAACAGGGTTGGATTTTTTGGAATTATTTTCTTGCAAGGTTGCCAAGGGCGCACCCAACCCTCGGTGGCTAATCAATTTAATATAAGTTGCGGGATTCGTTAATAAAAAATCCAGTTTCTTACTAGACAGTGCATTTTCAATATCGGCATAATCTACCGGAATAATTTCAAATTCATGGTCGGGTATATCTTCACGGAGCGCATTGGCAAGGGGTGTCCATTGCGCTACCGTATCAGGCTTGGAGCGTGTCGCAAAAACGCCAATGCGTACCGATTCCGCCGCCCATGTGGGTAGGGAACACAGTACCATTATCCAAAAACCAACCAACCAGCCTGCTTTTTTCATTCCCACATCGCATCCGTTTTACCCATTTTTACCCGCTGACCCGCTGCTAAGGGCAATTCTTACACTGTACCATTGAGAAGATGAATGGGAAACAAAAACAATGCGTCAAATTGTCGCTAACCGTACCAGCTCCGCCCCTTCCGTGACTTGATCGCCTGCTGCGTAGAGCAATTCCTGCACCACCCCATCGGCAGGGGCGGCGATAGTGTGTTCCATTTTCATGGCTTCCATCACCGCGAGGGCTTGACCTTTTTTCACCGCATCGCCCGCCTTCACGCTAAACGAAACCACCTTGCCGGGCATGGGCGCGGTGAGTTTTCCACCTTCGGATGCCGTATCGCCCGCATGGGCTAGCGCATCAATCACTATAATTTGTGTAGCACCCTTCGCAGTAAATACGTGCTTTGTGACCGGATTCACTCCATTTTCATAAACGTGGGTGATATGGCGTTGCGTATTCAAACGCACGTCAATGCCGTTGATGGAATGCGTCAGCGCTTCAAACGCCAGCGCGAACGATTCGCCGCCCACGTTCAGTTGCAGCGCCCCATCGTGCAGCGTGGTGAGGAACACCAAATGCCGCACCCCCGCCAATTCAAAATCAAACCGCCGCTGACTTGAACCGTGCGAACGCCAGCTATCGCGCTGCGCCCACGGGTCGATCCAGTTACCGCGTGCGGCGTTGGCGTTTTGTTCCTGCAACAAGGTGTGCGCAATCACCGCCGCCGCTGCCAAGGGCAACCCGACTTTTTCTTGGTGAAACAACACGGCGGCTTCACGCGGAATCAACGCCGTATCCAAATTCGCCTGCGTGAACGATGCGCTTTGCACCACGTTGCGCAAAAACTGCACGTTGGTGGATAAGCCCACGATATGCGTATGCGCCAACGCTGTATCCAGCCGCGCCAAGGCTTGCTCGCGCGTGTCGCCGTGAACGATGAGTTTGGCGACCATTGAATCGTAAAACGGGCTAATCGCATCGCCTTCGCGCACGCCCGAATCGACCCGCACCCCACGCGGAGCGCGAGCAAATGCCGCGTGCGGCGGCAAGCCGTAAACGTTCAGCGTGCCGGTGGCGGGGAGGAAATTGTTATCGGTGTTTTCGGCGCAAATCCGCGCTTCAATCGCGTGTCCATGAATCTGCAAATCGGATTGCTGCAAGGGCAACGGCTCGCCCGCCGCGACGCGCAGTTGCCATTCAACCAAATCGAGTCCGGTAATCGCTTCCGTCACGGGGTGTTCGACTTGCAGACGCGTGTTCATCTCCATAAAGAAGAAATCCATCGAACCATCACCGTCTATGTTGTCGCGTTGTTCCACGATAAATTCAACCGTTCCCGCACCGACATAATCGACCGCCCGCGCCGCTGCAATCGCCGCCGCGCCCATTTTTTCGCGCAGGGCTTGCGTCATGCCAGGGGCGGGCGCTTCTTCCAACACTTTTTGGTGACGGCGTTGCACCGAGCAATCGCGTTCAAACAAATACACATAATTGCCGTGCGTATCGCCAAACACCTGAATTTCGATATGGCGCGGGCGTTGCACGTATTTTTCGATTAACACCGCGTCATCGCCAAAACTGTTGATTGCCTCGCGCTTGCAACTGGCGAGGGCATCGGAAAAATCCGCCGCTTTTTCCACCGCCCGCATTCCCTTGCCGCCACCGCCCGCGCTGGCTTTGATGAGGACGGGGTAGCCGATGCGATCCGCTTCGCGCTGCAACAATTCGGGGTTTTGGTCGCTTCCGTGATACCCCGGAACGAGTGGAACGCCCGCTTTTTCCATTAGTTGTTTCGATTCGGCTTTCAAACCCATCGCGCGGATGCTAGAAGGCCGAGGCCCGATAAACGCGATACCCGCATCGGCACAGGCTTGGGCGAAATCGGCGTTCTCGCTCAAAAAACCGTAACCCGGATGCACCGCTTGCGCTCCGGTTTCTTTGGCGGCGGCAAGGATTTTTTCCCACCGCAAATAGCTATCACGCGGCGCACTACCGCCCAGATGCACGGCTTCATCGCAGACGGCAACGTGCTGCGAATTGGCATCGGCATCGGAATAAACGGCTACGGTTTTAATAGCTAACTTTGCAGCACTGGCGGCGACTCGGCAAGCAATTTCGCCCCGATTAGCGATGAGGATTTTGGTGAACATGGGTTTACTCCAAGGGTTCGGCAAGGATGGAATCGAAAATTTCTTCTAGTGGTTTCAAGGCGGTTGCAAGTTCATCGCGTATATCGCTATTCATCTTGATGGCGTAGCCAATGCGCGAATAAGCGCTGCCTTTGGTGCGCTGCGTAAGCCACACCTGCAACCATGCTTTATCTTTTTGCGCTTGTGTTTGGTCATTATTTTGGATACACGCTTCCCACTGGTTAGCACACGCAGCGCCCGCAGATTCGGATGGAATAGCACGGCGAATCAGCGTTTCTAATGCGCCCAATGTAGTTTTATTGGGTAATTGATAAGAAACAAAACGGGCGCGATTGTTGATTGTTGTTTGAAGTTCAGAAAGAAGTTTATCGGTATCTGTTAAATTATCTTCTGAATCTAAAACTACGCCTGCAATACGAATACCCGAACCGCCCGATTCATCAAACATCAAATCGACGGTTTCTTTTATGTTAATTCGCCCTTTGGCATCAATCAATTCAATATCGGATTTTTTCAAACCACGCTTTTCGCGTAGTAGCGTAAAAATATCGTATTCATCTGCGCCCTCGCACACCAATACCCGCGCTGACTGTAATGCCCTATCGTTCAAAGAGGATGCCATTTCAACGCACCTCCATATCACGTTCCATCATGCGCAACATTCGTTCGCCTTCAATGCAAACCGCTTTGGTATTGTCACCATCGCGCTCTAAACGGATAACTTGAAATAATTCTGGTTTATCAGAAAAAACTTCACACGCAGCGCGTAGGCATTCCCAGCTATGCGTTGTAATTAACGATTGAATATCATTATTAGTTGCAATTTGCTGAATACCCTTAAACATAGTTGGCAATGAACTGTAATGAATACCGTTTTCAATTTCATCAATTAGGGCTAATTTAGAATCAGTAACGAGTAAACTGCAATATAAATGCACCAATCGACTAAATCCATGTCCTAGCTGCGGCAAAGGCAAATAAACTGAATGGTCATTTAATTCCACATAAACCCTAATTTCACCATCAGGAGCAAGTGCGCGAACATCTTCCAAGCGTGGCTCAATTTGCTGTAGCAATTTAATTAACTCTTTAATTTTTCGTTTAATAACAGATTTATCCAAAAGTGCGGCAGTCGTAGCTTGCGATGGTGCGTGTACTGAAATTGGAAGAAATAAATTACTTTTATCTACTTTATCTTGACCATTTTCTGAATGTGGACTTATGAATAATAATCGACGAAACCCATGATCCATTTTTTCATAAACAAAATTATTTTTGCTAAATCTTATCGTGCTTGCTCTTTCCCTGTTATCTCCCCAAGATGTAATCCAACTGGCGTTGAATTCATAATCTTTTGTATCAGTATGAACAAGGATAAATCCGTTTTCATTAAATGTTCCTTCAAAAAAACGGTTTTTATCCCCGCCTTCCATCAAACGAAATATGGATGAAACTTGATTTGCATTATTGACATCATCAATTCCCAAGCAAACCGCCTCCAGCAACGAAGTCTTCCCCACATTCTGCCCGCCCAGAATCAAATTCACCTTCCGTAAAGATTCAATTTTGGTATCTTTGAAATTCTTAAAACCTTCAATATGAATACTGGTGAGCATCATTAAACTCCCTTGGCTGATTGAGAAAAGAAACCCGATACCCGTTGCAATGCAGAACGTAAAAATCGGAATAAGGTGATGGTAATAAATGCCAATACCGCAATCGCCACCGTGAGCGATATGCCAAACATAAACGGGTATTGAACCGCCAACCACACCGCTGCCACCAC